>CAUJJW010000226.1 GCA_963205105.1 Verrucomicrobiota bacterium
GAAGACCCGCAGGACGACTTCGCTCTTGTCCGGCGCCCCCGGCAGGATCGGGATCTTGCCGGACTTCGCCGCTTTCAGCGCCTCGTCGCGCACATCCAGGCGCAGGCCGGCCTTGCGCGTATTCTGGTCGGGACCGTGGCAGTGAAAGCAGGCGTCGGAGAGGATCGGGCGGATGTCGCGGTTGAACTGGAGGGTGGGGGCGCTGGCCTGGGTCGTGGCAGTGGCGGCGGGTTTGGCGGTGGGCGGGGTTGCGGCGGTGACGTGGGTGAGGCTGGCGAGCGCCACGGCGACGGAGAAAGCGGCGACTCGGCGGGTGGAAGACCGGGTTGGCGTGGGTCGGCGCAACATCGCGGACATCATTTCACGGTCTGGGCGGGATGCAACCGCGGGGGCTGATTCCTCCCTGCGGACTTGCGGCCGGGGCTGGGACCGGGCATTCAAGGGCGCAGAACGATGACAACGATGCTGCTCTCCCCGGTTTTGGGTTGGTTGATTCCGTCGGTGGACCTGTGGGTGATCGCTATTTTTGGTGCGAGCCTGCCGACGGCCTTCTTCTTTTGGCTGAAGTGGTGGTTGGACTCGGTGAAGGACGAGAGCCCGGACAAGGTGATTGCCGAGCAGGCGAAAGCGGATGCCGAACACGCGAAGCATTCGGGGTTTGGGGATGGCCATGGGCATGGGCATGGGCACGGCGACGGCCACCATGCGGCGCATGCGTGATTGCGGGTGAATTATTCAGTGCAGGATTGCGGGGGGGGGCGGGACGCCGGCCGCCTGGACTTTGGACCCTTTTATCGGCAGCGAGGGTGCGTTGGGCCGGTGTCGCGGAGCGACATTCGAAGGTAGCCAGGCGTTTCAACGCCTGGACGCACGCGAGACAAGAGGTTCCGTCGCGGAGCGACGGTTGAACCATGCTCATGGTGCGCCGCCTTACCGACGACGAGGCACGGATTCAGGCGTCGCTCCGCGACGCTGCCGTGGTCGGGACCGGAAATCCGGGCCTTCAAAGGCCCGGCTACCTTCGTTCGTCGCTCCGCGACGGCCAAAATCCAGACGTCAGGCGGGACGCGCGCCACTATGGATGGGCCGTCACTGGGCGCTTGCGAAGGACTGCGGGGCGGCGGAGCGTGATCGGACCATGAGATTCGGTTCATCGATCGCTTTGGGTTGGGTCGTGGTGGGAGCGCTTTCGCTGGAGGCCGCCGCGCCGGTGTTCCGGGATGATTTCAAGCAGGCGTTGGGACCGGGATGGAAGATTCTCCGGGAACAGAAAGACGCCTGGCGGGTGACGGCCGACGGCCTGGAAGTCCGGGTATTACCCGGCAACATGTGGGGTGGGTCCAACGACGCCAAGAACACCTTCGTGCGATCGGTGCCGGATCCGGCTCAAGGCTCCCTGGAGGTGTCGGTGCAGGTCGAGAACCGGCCCACCGAGCAGTACGAACAAGTGGATCTCGTCTGGTATTACAACGACGGGTACCAGGTGAAGATCGGGCAGGAACTGGTGGATGGGAAACTGAGCATCGTCATGGGGCGGGAAGAAGCGGACCGAACCCGGACGATTGCGATCATTCCGTTGGATTCCTTCGTGGTGGACGTGCGGTTTCGGGTGGAAGGCAACCAGATCCGGGGTGCCTATCGGACGCCGTCGATGACCGAATGGAAGGAAGCCGGGGGCTGTGATCTGCCGGTGAAGGGGCCGCCGAACGTGAGTCTTCAAGTCTACCAGGGCACCACCCAGGTGGAACGCTGGGCGAAAATCCGGGCCTTCGAGGTGAAGCCTCTTTGACAGGCGGTCAGCCGATCAACTCGCGGACTTTGGCGGGGATGTCCTGATGGCGCATGAGGGATTCGCCGACCAGAATGGCGCGTGAGCCGCAGGTGGCGAGGCGTTGGACATCGAGACGGGTGTGAATGCCGCTTTCGGCGACCAACAGCGTGTCCGTGGGGGATCGGGAGGCCCAGAGGCGATCGGCGAGGCGTTCGGTGGTGGCGAGGTCGACGCTGAACGATTTGAGGTCGCGATTGTTCACCCCGATGAGGCGCGCTCCGGAGGCGATGGCGCGATCGAGTTCGGCTTCGTCATGGACCTCCACCAGGACGGTGAGGCCGACGGCGGTGGCGAGTTGGTGAAAGCGGCGGAGCCGTTGGTCGTCCAGGATGGCAACGATCAGGAGAATGGCATCGGCGCCCCATTCCACGGCTTGCACGATCTGCCGTTCGTCGATGATGAAGTCCTTTCGAAGCAGCGGTAGCTGGACCGCCTCACGCACGGCTTGGAGGAAGGTCAGCGAACCCTGGAAGAACTTCTCGTCGGTCAGAACCGAGAGGCAGTCGGCGCCGGCGGCTTGATAATCCTGGGCGATGCGGACCGGGTCGAAGTCGGGACGGATGATGCCCTTGGACGGCGACGCCTTTTTGATTTCGGCGATGAGTGCGGTGGGCGGGTGGTGGGGGTTCCGGAGGGCGCCAAAAAAATCCCTTCGCGGGCCGAGGCGTTGAACGGCGGCTTGAAGGGTGGCGAGGGGATCCGGTGTGCGGGGGAGCGAGACGATCTCGCGCTCCTTCTCGGCAACGATGGTGTCGAGGATGGACATGGAATCGATGGGGTCGACGGCGTGGGCGGAGGCGATCGAGGGACGCCGGGTCGCTGATCAGTCCTCGTCTTCCTTGATGCCGTGTTGGCGTTTGGTCGGGCACCCGGCGCGGAGCCAGGCCTGGACAAACCCATCGAGGGCGCCGTCGAGCACGTCATCCGTGGCGCTGGATTGATGGCCGGTGCGCAGGTCCTTCACCATCCGGTAGGGTTGGAGGACGTAGCTGCGGATCTGGTGGCCCCAGCCGATGGCTCCCTTTTCGCCGTAGAACCGTTCCATTTCGGCTCGTTTCTGGTCCTCGCGCAGGGCGAAGAGCTTGGCCAGCAACATGCGCATGGCGATGGCGCGGTTCTGGTGCTGGGAGCGTTCGTTCTGAGAGGCGGCGACGAGGCCGGTGGGGATGTGGGTGATGCGGACGGCGGTTTCGACCTTGTTGACGTTCTGGCCGCCTTTGCCGCCGGATCGGTAGGTGTCGGTGTGAAGCTCGACCGGCGGAATGACGAGATCGCTTTCCTCGGCGGCTTCGATTTCGGCGATCACATCGACGCTGGCGAAACTGGTGTGGCGCCGTTTGTTGGAGTCGAAGGGCGAGATGCGGACGAGACGGTGGACGCCGCGTTCGGCTTTGGTGAAGCCGTAGGCGTTATGTCCGTCGATCCGGAGCGTGACGCTCTTGATGCGCTTTTCGTCGTCGTCGACGAGGTCGGTGACATCGACCTTCCAGCCGCGGCGTTCGGCCCAGCGCTGGTACATGCGCCACATCATGGTGGCCCAGTCGCAGGCCTCGGTGCCGCCGGCGCCGGCGTTGATGCTGAGGATGGCGGGGCGGGTGTCGTGAGGGCCGTCGAGCAGGAGCTCGATTTCGGTGGCGTCGAGTAGGCGGGTAAACTTCTCCAGATCACGCTCGAAGGTGGCGATGAGGGGCGGGTGCGCCTCTTCGGGTTCGAGGGTGATCAATTCGAGGGTTTCGATGAGGTCGCGGACCTGGCGTTCCGCGGCCAGAACCGGATCGGCCTTGCGTCGGATGTCGTTGGATTCGCCGATCAACTTCTGGGCCTGTTCGTGGTTATCCCAGAAGTTGTCCTTGGTCATCGACGCCTCGATTTCGGCGAGGCGAGCCTGTTTGCGTGGTACGTCAAAGAAACCTCCGCAGACTGGCGACTTTGGCGTCGGCGGCGGCGAGAGATTCCTTCAGGACTTCGTACATAGAGGGATGAGGTTATCGGGAGATGGAAGGGACCGCAACGCGGGGGTTTGGGGGGATCTGGCGCTCTACGGAGGCCCGGAGGGCCGAAAGAACGGTAGCCCATGGCGTGAGCCATGGGTGAGGCGTTGAAATGTTGTTTGAGCCCCGGAGGGGCGACAGAGCCGGCCGTGTTGGGGTCGTTTCTGGGAACCCGACGAGGTTTGAGGCTGGCCCTGCATTTCTGATCGCCCCTACGGGGCTTTGGGTTTCCCTCGGGCGTTTTCCCACGGCTCACGCCGTGGGCTAGTGTTCTTCCGCCCCGTCCGGGGCTGGGAATTCGAGGTTCATGGGTAACCGCTCGTTTGAAATCGACCTGCTCCCGGACCTTGATCCCAAGAGAATTCCGGGGGGCGAGACGCCCCCCTCTACGGCCGGCGGGACGCCCGCCGCTACGGAAGTCTGTATCAGCACCTTGATGGAGGCGGGTGGTGCGCCCACCCTGCGGCGCGATGAATCGAGATGAGGCAGCCCAACAACTTCGCGGGCGTTGTGATGAAATCTCCCGGTTGGTGACCTCCATGCATGGTGACGCCAAGCATCTGGAAAGCCCTCCTGCGCAGGCGGAGATTTTGAAAGCGCTGTTTGAACTCACCCGGCAGGTGGAGGTGGTGAAGAAGCACCTGATCCGCCTGCAAAAGGGCGATGGTTCAACCCTGGTCTGAAGGGGTAGTCACTTCACAGGCCCGACCCAGGGCGCTGGCCACGAAGATCAGCGGGTAAAGGCGCTCGAAGTACCAGAGCCGGGCGAAGTACAGCCCGATGGGTGCGGCGGTAAGTTCCTGGTCGGCTTCCAGTCGATTCAGCAAGGCGGTCAGGCCGGCCTCGGCTTGAGCGTGGCATTCTGGGACTCCCAGCAGGGCTTCGACGGCGAGAGCGGTTTCTTCCAGCGAGACCCCGGCTCTGGCATCGCCGCCCCAGGCGCCGTCGGGGCGCTGGGCTTGAACCAGGAACCGAGCGGCCCGCTGGCGGGAGCTTTCGCGGAGAGCGAGTTCCCCGGCTTTTCGCTCGTTCATCGCGATGAGAACCTGGGCGGTGCCGTAGACCGGGTTCTCCTGACCGGCCGCCTGTTCGTTCCCAAACCACAGCGGGATCCAGGCGCCATCGGCGCGCTGGCTGCGGTCGAGGTAGAGCAGCGCGCGCCGGGTGGCCTGGGCCACGCGGTTGGCCAGGGGGCGGTCCAGATGCGGTTCCCACGCCGCCCAGGCACGGAGGGCGTGCGCGGTGAGTTCGGGGGTGCTGCGGTCGAAGGGAAGCGTGCCCCAACCGCGGCAGAAGGTGGGGATGCCGCCGTCCCGGTTTTGCAGACCCAACAACCAAACCACTCCGGCGGCGGCGGCCTGGCGGGTTTCCATGTCGGGTTCGCCCAGATGCCGCAACGCGAGCAGCGCGCCAGCGGTGTCGTCGGCGTCCGGCACGCCGCCGGGGAGATCGGTCCAGGCCCAGCCGCCGGGGGCGGCGCCGGTGTAGGGGTGTTGGACCCGGTACTGCTGGCCGAGTAGCCAACGGCGCAGCGAGAGGCGCTGAGGTGCGTCGAGAGCACCCTGTTCGATGCCGAGCTTTTCAGGATCCAGGAACCCGGCGGGAATTCCGGGGGGCGAGACGTCTGTGTTGTGGCGGTAGGCGTCTCGCCTGCCGTAGAGCCGGGCATCCTGCCCGGCGGAACGTGCGGTGGGATCTTGGTTTGCTCGGGCAGGCATTCCGGGGGGCGAGACGCCCCCCTCTACGGCAGGCGGGACGCCCGCCGCTACGGAGGCACGGTTCATGGAGAAGATCGTTTTCCAAAATCTGGACACGTATTGGGACCATGAACCGGGGGAGGCGGAGGGATTACGATAAGGAGTAGGAGTACGATGACGAGGGGAGGGGAGGTTTTTGGAGAGGTGCGGGACGAACCGGAGGGCTTTGATGGACAGGGTGGTGACCCAGGTGGCGAGGTTGGTGTCGATGGGCCAGCTGCCGTCGGGGCGCATGGACTGTTTGAGGAAACCTGCACCGCGCTGGGCGACGAGGTGTCCGGAGAGCCCCATGCCGGCAAGGCTCATGGTGACGAAACTCGTCAGCGGGGTGGCTTCGAGGAAGCCGCCGTTCTCGGGCTGAAGGGTGATCAGCACGTTGAGCGTCCGGTTCCGCGCCAGCGAGCGGAGGGGGTGGAAACGTTTCGAGCGTTGGTGGATGACCTGGCCGATGGCGATCAGGGCGGGGAGCGCGTAACTGACGACGGGCAGGCGAAGGGCGCCGAAGACGGCCTGGGGCAGGACGGCGAGTTCGAAGGGCAGAGGGCGCACCCTTCGCCAGCCATCGGGTCCCAGGCGCCCGCTGAGGGCGAGCGTCATGGTGATGGGGACGCTGAAGGTGCGGTCCTTGCCGTACAGGGCTTCGATGGAAGGGACGAGTTGGCCGAGCGGGCCGAGGGTGCGTTCGAGGTAAGCGACCGCGCCGTTCACCGGTTGGGGGAAGGTCGCGTCTGCTTCGACCGCGCCGAAGGCCGCCCAGGCGAGGGCGGTGGTGCTGGGATTGCTGCGGCTGCGCACCGTGTCGCCCCAGCCGCCGTCGGCGTTCGCATGTTGGGCGAGCCAGTTCAGTCCGCTTTGAATCCACCGCTCGTTGGCGCCGCGATCCATCGTGGCGAGTGCGACGACGGCGGTCGCGGTGGAAAGGGCGCTGCTGCTGAGTTCGCCGGTCCAATGGCCTTCGGGGCCGAGTTCGGAGAGCAAACGCCGGGTGATCTCATGACGCGCGGACTGCGCCCGCTGACGGAGTTCCGGGGTCACAGGCTGAGATGGCCGAGAGCCAGGAGGCCGTAAAACGTGTATTCGGCGTCGAGATGATCGTCGGCCCAATGCCCATGAAAACCGCCGTCAGCGGTCCACAAGGTGTCGATGAAATCGAGGCAACGTTCGTGGACGCGGCTGGGGAGTCGGCGTTCGAGGCAGGCGAGAGCGTGGAGGGCGGTGGCGGTGGAGAGGAGATCGGGCAAGGGGGCGCGGGGCACCGCGAGGAAACCGCCGTCGGGATGTTGTTGAGCGAGCAGCCAGTCGCCGACGGCTGGGTTCACGGGAAACCCGAGATGACGGATGAGGGTGACGGCGCCGGCGGTGGCGTTGAGGGCGCCGGTGGGCAATCCGGGGGCGTTGCTCCACGCGCCGTCGGGGGTTTCCAGTCGCTTCAAGCTGCGCACGAGTTCAAGCACCCTGGGAGGCGTGCGGTCCAGGTCCTGATACGCGCCGAGGGCGACGAATGCGCCGTAGGCGGTTCCGTGGGTGAGCTTGGGGTCCGCTTCGTAACCGCCATCGGGTTTCCGGTACGCCTCGATGCGTTGAAGAAGGGCATCGGCCAGTCCTGGAGGAAGGCGATCGAGGCCCAGGGCCGCCCAGCATCGGGCCAGAGCCCCCAGGTGGACGAAATCCAGGCTGGCGCCGTCGCCGTGCGAGGCGAGCCAGGCCTGGGTGCGATCGGCGGGAATGGGAACGTCGAGGGCCTGGGCACCGGCGAGGCTGAAGATGGTGTAGTAAAGATCCGGACGCCCGCCGCGATCGCAGGCGGCGCCGTCGGCGTTGAATTGGCGGCGGTAGAACTCGCGGACCAGGTCGGTTGAATCGGCCAGCAGCCGGGGCGCGAGCCGTGCGACCTGGAGCAATTGGAGGCGCAGACTCACGCGACCGGGACCGCGACCGGGGCGGTGGCCGGTGCGCTGACAGAGACGGCGTCGTGGGTCACCTGGGCGAGGCGCTGGTCGGCGTTCTTCTGTTCCTGTTCCTTGCACCAGCCCTTGATTTCGACGTCGTTGAAAATCTTGCCGACGACCCGTCGGAGCAGGCCTTTGAGGCTGGGGTGTTCGAGGTTGGCGAGGGAACGGATGGCCTCCTCCTTGTAACTTTCGAGCAGGTGTTCGCAGCGCTCGTCGGCTTTGAGTTCGCGGTACAGAGCCTCGACTCGCGGGGAATCGGGGGTGACCTCGCGGCGCCAAAGCTGGTCGAGGTAAGCCCGGGCATCGCCGCTGGCGCGTTCGCGGGCGATGGCGAGCAACAGGCTGGGGCGTTGGCCGGCGATGTCGTTGGTTTCGCCGGAAGCGCCGAGATCGGCGAGGTCGTCGCGAATCTGGTAAGCGATGCCGAGCGCACGGCTGTAGGCGCCGAGGACGTCGTCGCACTCGTCATGACGACCGGCGTACAAGGCGCCGAGTCGGAGGGCGACCTCGAAGGCGGGGGCAGTTTTTTGGCGGAAGATGTCGACCACTTGAACCGGGGTAAGCACGCCGGGCTGTCGGGTCCACACCAGTTCGGCGCCTTGGCCGCGGCACAATTCCCTTTGGCCTTCGGCGGCGACCTGGAGCATGGCGGCTTTGGCCTCCGGACTGGCCTTGCAGGTGGCGATGAGCCGGTAGCCTTCGCCGATGAGCAGATCGCCGACGTTCAAGGCGACGGGGATGCCGAACTCTTCGTGAAGGGTCTTTTCGCCGTACCGCTGGGCGTCGTTGTCCTCGATGTCGTCGTGGATGAGGGAAGCCTTGTGGAAACATTCGACGGCAACCGCGATTTTGCGGAGGTCGTCGGGCAGTTGGGCGTCGGGCTGGCCGCTGAGGGCCTGGTACGCGGCGACGGTGAGGAACGGGCGCCAGCGCTTTCCGGCGCGCATGAGCCAGTTGCGGGCGATGCGTTCGGTTTCGCCCTGGGCGGCGCCGAGCAGCAATTCGAGGGAAGCTGGAGTGAACCAGAAATCGACCTCGTCGCGCAGGTGCCCGAGATCCAGGCGGCGGGTGCGGTCGTCGGCGGTGAGGTGGATGTATTCCCAGACCCAATCGAGGTCGACGTTGGTGTCGATGCAATCGTCCTGGAGGAGGGGGACGGCGACGCCGGGGATGGCGGCGGCTTCCATATAGGGGAAGGCGCGTTCGAGCACGCTGAGGCAGCTGACGCCGACGATGGCCTCGATTTTGCCGGTTTGGATGAGGCTCATCACGATGGCGGAACCTTCGGCGACGAGCACGGCGTACCCGAGCTTCTCAGCCTCGATGGTGAGATCCTGGATGGAACAGAGGCCGCATTGTTTGCAGAGCAGGCCGAACTCATCGAAGGGAGCGGGGCATTTGGCTTCGACGCGGAGGCATTTGGGCAGGAGGAGCAGTCGGCGTTCGAACGGCACGCCGGCGAGCTGCTCGCGCCACATTTCGTTGTTCAGGAGAACGCCGATGAAATCGCGGAAGATGGGATCACAACCCAGCTGGGCGACGATGCGGTCGGCGTGGACCTTGAGTTCATCGGCGGGCTGTGGGGGAACGGGGTTGAACTCGGCGACGTAATTGCGGACGGCGCGGAGGACGAGCTGCCGCTGTTCGAGTGTGGGTGGGATGTTCTTTTTGGTGGGGCGCCACTTCTGCTGGGGGACGAGTCGAGGGAGGCCGACGGGCGAACTGGCGACGAACGAGATGGGCGACGAGGTCATGGTCGTGGCGTGGCTGGGGCTGAGGCGGTGGTGAGGGGAGCGGCTTGGGGCGATTCGACCAGTTTCGATTGCAGGAGGCGGGCCTTGCCGGCGGCGTCGTGGGCGACGTTGCGGTAGGCGCCGAAATCGGAGAACCAATACTTCTTGGAGAGGCGATACATCCAGTGTTGTTCGGGGACTTCCTCGCCGGGCAGCCACTGGCTGAAGCGGGGGGTCATGGCGTCGAGCTCGGCCATGGCGGTGCCGCGGAGGGTGGTGTCGCGGGCCCCGTGTTTGAGCACGAGATCTTTGACGAGGTCGGGGCGTTCGAGGACGACGCAACCGCGGGTGTGATGGGCGCTGAGTTCGCGGAAGTCCTTGAGGAACGCGGAGTCGCGCATGGTGGTGAAGAGGCCGCGCGGGTCGCGGATGTCTTCGGCGGCGAACTGGATGATGGGGCAGGGCTCGATGCCGCCGGTGGGTCCGACGTGGTGGCTGATGCCGGTGCTCATGGGGCAGAGGGCCTGACCCTGGTGATCGTAATACGCGTCGATGATGGCGATCGGCATCTTCGAGCGCATGGCGACGACGAACTTCCGGACCCGGACCAGCTGGTCAGGTCGGAGGGCGAGGTCGGCGTTCATCTTGGGGCCGACCGGCCGGTAGGTGTGGTACCAGACGTAATGGGCGCCGCGCTGGATCAGCTCCCGGAGCCAGGATTCGGTGAGCAACTCGTCGATGTTGGTCTGGCAGACGCTGGTGGCGACGCCGGTGAGCAGACCGGCGCGGATGCAGTGGTCGAGGCCGCGGAGGGTTCGGTTGAAGACGTCCTTGTTACCGCGGCGCTGGTCGCTGGTGATTTCGCGGCCTTCGATGGAAACGAGCGGGGTGACGTTGCCGATTTCGGCGAGGCGGGCGGCGATTTTCTCGGTGATGAACTGGCCGTTGGTGAAGACCTGGAAGTAGGCGTCGGGATGGGCGGCGAGCAGGTCCAGCAACTTGGGGTGCATGAACGGTTCGCCGCCCAGGATGCCGAAGAAGGCGTTGCCGTGGGCTTTGGCGTCGGTGAGCGTGCGATTCAGCGTGTCGAGATCGATCTCGGTGTGGGTGGCGGCGACGTCGACCCAGCAGCCCTGGCAGCGGAGGTTGCAGGAATTAACGATCGAGAGGTAGAGGAAGGGTGGGAAGTATTCGCCGCGGCGCATGCGGCTTTTGAACTTCTCGACGGAGAGGAGGCCTTTGACGCCGAAGTTCCAGGCAAACTTGCGCAGGCAGCGGAAGCTGGCGGTTCGGAGGGTGCGCGTGACGAGGGCGGGGAGCATGAGTGTCAGGAGTTGGCGAGTGCCGCCTTGGCTTTGGCGGCGGCCTCCTCGGCCTTGCGGGCGATTTCCTCGGGGGACGGCAGGCTCATGAGGACCTCGGGAGGGATGTCGCCGGCGAGCGCGGCCAGTTTGGTGAGGCACTTCTGGCGTTCGGCCAGGGCTTTGTCCGAGTCGCGTTCCTTGCCGAAGCGGCTGCGCGCGCGTTCGCTGCGGTCACGGAGCAGCGAGTACACATCGCCGCCGAGCAGGGCGGAGATGTCGATTTTCATCTTTTCCCGGTTGAGGTCGGAATCGCTGACGACATCGCCATTGATGGGGCCGGCCTTGTACTTGGGGAACATGATCGCGGCCTCGGGGCAGACGCGCGAGCAGGCGGGGCAGTTGGTTTTGCAGTTGTCGTTGTTCTGCACCTGGATCTGTTTCGCGGTGTCGACGCCGTACACGCCGAACAGGCAGAAACTCAGGCACTGCATGCAGTTGGTGCAACGGTCGTAGTCGATGACGGGAAACCATGGCTTCCAGGCACCGGGTGTGGGGGCGGCGAACCCGGACCGGGCGGCTTCGGCGGCATTGGCGAGGTTGGGAAGGTCGAAGGATTGCCAGCGGATATTGGGCTCGGTGGCGGGAGGGGCGTCCTGCCAGCGTCCGACAACGAGCAAGGGGCTGGGATCGGCGGGAGCGAGCGGGCGGGCGGCGCCGGCGCGGGTCACCCCGAAGCCGCGTTCGAGAAGCGAACGAACGGCGGTCAATCGATCATCCGATTCGATGGGTGCGGCACCGGTTCCCTCATAGAGAACGACGCGGAGTTGGGTGTCGGTGAGAGCCATTAGAAAGAGGGCGTCGAGGAGGACGCGGGAGCGTCGGCCTGGGTTACTTTGCCGGTGGGAAGGTTCGGGGTGAGATCGGGGTGGACGATGGCCGCGGCGGCGTCTGCGGCGGGCAAGGTGCGCAGGTTGAGCACCTCGGTTGTCCCGGGAGTGAGGGGTGCGTTGGCGGCGGCGAAGAGCCACTTCACGGCGCGCGGGAAGCAGGCGGCGATTTTCAGGGGCCCTGCGGCGGCGAGCCGTTGAAGGGACGGGTCACGGCGTGCGGATAACTCGCAAAGATCCGGGACCGCCTCGAACGGGAGATTGGAGTCGCACAACTGTTTCAGGACGGCGGCTTTCACCTCGGGCGGGACGACCTGGGCGTACTGGCAATGGCAGTAAAGAATGGCCGGAACGCCGGCGGCGGGCGCGCTCATGAGGATTCGTCGGCTTTCTGTTGTGCCAGGATGCGGTCGATCGTGGCGTTGAGCAAATTCTGGTAGGCGTCGACGTCGAGAGAGCGGGTGTCGGGGGTGCCTTCGAATTCGTAAATCCAGCCGGCGCCGTAGGGGTCGCGGGTGAGTCCGTCGAGGTCGTTTTTCAATGCCGGGTTGCCTCCGGTGAACGTGCCCTGGCCGACGGCGTAGAGGTCGCTGACGGCTTTGAATCCTTCGATGGAACCGACGATATCGCCGGGTTGGATCGGAGTTCCCGGCGGGCGATCGAATTGCACGTCCACCAATTCGCCGAGCATGCGGAGGGCGAACTTGGTGTAGCCGACGCGCCAACGTCCGGCGTCGGAGCGGGCCAGCCACGCGTGGGAAGGTGCGTAGAGGTGCGTGACCGGCAGTTGGGTCACGAACGTGGCACGTTTGTAGAGGATCGTGGACGGTCCCGCCATGTTGCGCCGGCGAGGCTAGGCAAACTTCCGGGCGGGCACAGGTGAAAATCATTCTTCGCTGAGGAAATCTGAGCGGCCAGACTGTCGGGGTGCGCTACTTCGACCACAACGCGACGCACCCGCTCTCCCCGGTGGCGCGTGCCGCCTGGCTCGATGCGGTCGATCGGTTTCCCGCCAACCCGTCGAGTCCGCATCGCTGGGGTGCGCGGGCGGGCAAGGCCCTGGACGATGCGCGGGAACAACTGGCGGCGTGGTTGGGCTGCGGGGCATCGGACATCGTGTGGACGGCTGGCGCCACGGAATCCAACAACGCGGTTCTCCAGCACCTGGGGACGACGACCGAGGGTTGGGTGCTGATGTCACCGCTGGAACATCCCTCGATGCGGATGGCGGTGGATCGGTGGCTGGCGGGTCGGTGCGAGTTCCTGCCGGTGAACCGCTCCGGCGTGGTGGAATGGGGAGAGTTGGCGAACCGGCTGAAGGCGGGCGGGGTGACGGCGGTGATTTCCATGGCCGCCAACAATGAGACGGGCGTGATCCAGCCCTGGCGGGAGCTGCAGGCGCTGTGCGCTCAGGCGGGCGTGGCCTATGTGTGTGACGCCGCCCAATGGCTGGGGAAACGGGCCGGCGCGGGCTTGGGCTCGTGCGATTTTGTGACGGGTTGCGCGCACAAATTCGGGGGACCGCCGGGTGGCGGCTTTCTGAAATGTCCTCCGGGTTTCCGACCGCTGCTGGTGGGCGGTCCGCAGGAGGATGGACGACGTGCGGGAACGGAGAATGTCCCGGCGATTCTGTCGATGGTGGCTGCGCTGGGGGAACGCGAAGCGGCGCTGGGTGGGATTTCGGGAACGGGAAGCGGCTTCGAGGGAATCCTGGCGTCGAAACAGACCAGCCGCGATCGGTTCATCGATGCGTTGAAGTCAGGTCTGCCGGGGGTGGAGATCGTGGGTGAGGCGAGCGAACGGCTGTGGAACACCGTGGCGGCGCTGATGCCGGCGGCGGCGGATTGTCGGCGTCGCTGGGTGGTGCGGCTGGATCGGCTCGGGTTCGCGGTTTCGACGGGAAGCGCCTGCGCCAGCGGGAAGGAGAAACCGTCGTCGGTGTTGTCGGCGATGGGTTACCGATCCGACGAAAGCGATCGCATGCTGCGGTTCAGTGCGGGTTGGGAGACGACGGAGCAGGATTGGCTGGATCTGTGGCAGGCGGTGCAGGAGGCAGCCCGTTCGTTGTTGGACGTCAGAAGTGCAGGTCCAGACCCACGATGACATTGCGCCCCGGCTCGTTGAGGCCGGAGCCGTGGATGCGGTAGTCGGCGTCGGAGAGGTTTTCGACGGCGAGGGTGAGGGAACTGTTGCGGGTGGGGCGCCAGCCGCCGCGCAGATGGAACACCTCGTAACCGGGTGTTCCGCCGGGAGGAATGCGTTGAACGTCCCGCTGATCGCTGCTGGAGAGGCGGTCCTGAAGAACGGCGAAGGTGCTGGCGAACTCGGCCCAGAACTTGCGGTCGGCGCCTTCCCATCGCAGGCCCACCTGAATGGTCCTGGGCATCAGTCGGCTGACCGGTTCGGTCACGATGGGGCCGTTGGCTTGTGACGGCGTGTCGAGCGAGCCTTCCATCCATGAAAACGTGCCCCACAGCAGCCAGTTCTCGGCGAGATCGGCGAACAACGACGCCTCGGCACCGTGGATGAAGCCGTCGCCGGAATTTCGCTTGGTCACGATCGACTCGCCGGTGGGTGCGGTGATGCCGGTGGGGACGCGGACGATTTGGCCGTCGATCCAGGTTTTGTAAACGGCCGCCTCGGCGCGGACGGGTCCCCAGTGGGCGCGGAGACCAGCTTCCACGGACACGTACGTTTCGGGCTCGAGATCGAAGACGGGGACTTCGAGTTCACCCGCGCCGGCGATGTCGAAGCGGCTGAGATCGGAAAGATTGGGGGCGCGGAATCCCTGGGAAGCGCCACCGAAGAGGCGCCAGTGGCCTTCCTCGTCGATTTTGGCGACGAGCCGACCGCTGCCGACGAGGTTGTCCCAGGAATCGGAGAACGACAGGGGAGCGCCGGTGCCCGGGGTTTCAGCCTTGCCGACATCGGCGGACGCGACGTCATAGCGACCGCCGACGGTCAGTTCGATGCGTTCCTCCCAGAGCGGGATGGTGTCTTGGACATAAGCGCCGGCGAGGTCGTAGCCCGAGTCGTCGCCGACGGGTCCCTGTCGGCGGGTTTGCTGGAGGTCGCCGGCGGCGTTGTAGCGGCGGTAGAAGGAATCGACCCAATCGCGATAATATTCCGCCCCGTAGACCCAACGGCCCCAGGAAGAGGGGCTTTGGAACTGGAGGGAAAGTCCGAGGGAACCGACGTCGGTGCCCTGGATTTCGCGGCGTTGATCCGAGCGCAGTCGGGATTCGTCCTCGTTTTGGGCGTGGTAGGAGACGTGGGCATGGATCTCCTCGATGAACCCTTCGAGTTTGACGGCGTGGTACTGGAGGTAATCGAGGTGTCGGAGCTGATCGAGAATGCGTTCGCGATCGGTGCCTGGGACGGTGCCCTGCCAGGGTTTGCCGTAGATGGTGGCGTGGGTTCGCCAGGCATCGTCCTGATCGACCGTCTGGTGGGCGTAGATGAGCTGATGCTTCGGGTGGATGAGCCATTGGATTTTGGCGTCGCCGTCCCATTCCGAGTAGCCGGTGCGCGGTTGTTCACCCATGTCATCGCCGCCTTGGAGGTCGCCGAACTCCTTGACCGAAAAGCCGGCGTGCAAGCCTACCTGTTCACCGACATTGGCGCCGGCTTCGGCGCGGCCAATGTGGGAATTTTCAGCGGATGAGAACCGGTAGGAGACGCCGGGGTTCCAGGCGAACCCGGGGCCGAGCTCGCGTCGGGACTGGGTGAGGGCGTTCACGGTGCCGCCGATGGCGTCGCTGCCGTAGAGCACCGAGGACGGTCCCCGGACGACTTCGAGGCGTTCGAGGGACAGGGGATCGATGGTGTTCCAGTACTGATTGGGGCCATCGCGGAAGGTGGAATTGTTGAGGCGGATGCCGTCGAGGAGCAGGAGGGTACGGAAGCCGGTGAAGCCGCGGATGTAGGGTGAGCCCTGGCCGTGGGAGGTTTTTTGGACCATGACGGAGGGAATTTCGCGCAGGGCTTCCGGGGTGGTGCGTGGGAGGGTGCGTTCGAAATCGGCGGCATCGACGCCGCTGAGGGGGTTGGGTTGATGGGGCCGGGGCGAGGGGTTGCGGGTGGCGGAGATGATGAGGGGGGTGAGTTCATCCCACTGTTGGGATGGGGGCTGAGGACTGGGGCGGCTGGTGGGGGTTGGGTTTTGGCAGTGGGCCGGGGTGATGGAGGCGGAAGCGGAGGCGAGAGCGGCGACGGTGGCGGCGGTGCGGTGCCATCGGAATGAGCATGGGAACCATGAGGTGCGCGCCGGATGGATGGGTTGGGTTGGGTTGGGGGATGGATGAACGGCGGGGTTCATGATCGGGCTGGAAAACGAGGGTGTGCGAAGGGGGAACGGGGAGTCGAGCGGGAGATAGCGGGGAGGGGTTCGGGATGGGAGGAACCTGCGGGAAAGTCGACGAACTCAACGTTGGGCGGGTGGGGGTGAATGATTCTGGTGTGGTCGGAGGTTTGACGAAATCACGTCCTTTGCACAACCTGACGGCCCGATGCGCTTCAAGCTCGCCCTTACCTGTTCGGTGGTTGCGACGTCGTTCGTCGCCTGGAGTCCCCTCGCTGATGCCGCCGAACAGACCGAGCGGCAGCTTTCCCTGGCGGACTGCATCACGCTGGCGTTGGAGAACAACTTCGACATTCAGATTGAGCGGTACAACCCGGTGATTTCGGAGGCGAACCTGCGGGTGGTGTACGGCGACTACGATCCGACTCTGAATTTCCAGGCGCAGCACAACTACAACCAGGACCCGGGCGGTCTGGATCCCCAGGCGCGGTTTTATCCGGGGCGGACGACGGAATCCGATTCGGCCAGCACGTCGATCCGCGGTTTGTTGCCGAGCGGCATGACCTACGCGATTTCGGCGACGGCGGTGAACACCTACGGCATCGAGCCGACGTTCTCGCAGATTGGGACGAACCTGGTGTTGTTGAATCGCGAGTTTGAGAACAGCAGTGCGCAGTTGCTGATGGGCGAAATTCGGCAGCCGTTGCTCCGGAATTTCTGGATCGACAGCACCCGGATGAATCTCCGCATGCGGAAGAAGGATTTGCAGGTGGCGGACCTGAACTTGCGGCTGCGGTTGATCAACACGGTGAGCAGTGTGGAGGCGGCGTACTACGATCTAGTGGCGGGCCGGGAGAACGTGAAGAGCACTGAGATCGCGTTCGAACTGGCGAGGAAGCTGTACGACGAAAACAAGAAGCGGGTGGAGGTCGGGACAATGGCCCAGCTCGACGAGCGCCAGGCGCAGGCGCAGATGGCAGCGACGGAGGCATCCGTGATCGAGGCGCGGCGGAGCGTGGATTTCACCCAGAACGTCCTGAAGAACCTGCTGACGGACAATTTTGAGCAATGGCATACGGTGGCGATCATGCCTGCCGATCCGTTGCTGGCGATGCCGGCGGATCTCGACGACCGCGTGGGCTGGGACCAGGCGTTTCAGCTGAGGCCGGACCTGCACGCGCTGATCATTGATCTGGAACGACGCGATCTCACGACGCGGTTTTTGCGGAACCAGCTGTTCCCGCAATTGGATGTGTTCGGGTCCGTGGGATGGTCGGGCAATGGAACGGAATTCAGCGATGCGATCAGCCAGGTGTCCGAGCGGACGGCTCCGAGACATTCGTATGGTGCGGTGCTTTCCTTCCCGCTGAGCAATCGGCGGGCGCGCGAGAATTTCCGGGCCAGCAAGGATGAACGGGCGCAGGCCGAACTTCGGCTCCGCCAGTTCCGCCAGCAGGTGATGGTGGGAGTGAGTGATGCGATTCAGCAGGCGCAATCCAGCTTCCAGCGGGTGGGGGCGACGAAGGCGGCGCGGCAATTCGCCGAGGAGGCGTTGGCGGCCGAGGAGAAGAAGCTGGCCAACGGCAAGAGCACGAGCTTTGAGGTGCTGCGTTTGCAGCGCGATCTGACCCAGGCGCGGTTCGACGAGACCCGTGCGCTGACCGATTACAACAAGGCGTTGGCCACGGTTCGGCAGCGGCAGGGAGCGACTCTGCTCAAGTTTGATCTTGAGGCGCCCAAGGCGCCGGCGCAGACCGGCGTCGTCAAGTAAAGCATCAGGCCTCGGGTTCCGTGGGCGCCGGCATGCCGGCCTTCAAGGGCGGCGGGGTGGCGTCGAACGGGTCTTGCAGGCGGATCGTTTCGTACCCCTCCAGGTCGACCATCTCCCAATCGACGAAGTAACGGCGCCCGGGGTGTCGGGCGTTGACCATCAGGGCGGAGCGGGCGTTGGCGCGGGTGTCCACCGGTGGCAGCAGCTTGGCTCCGGCGAGGGCCGACGGGTCGATTCGCCAGGCCTCCGGCGTTCGTTCCAGGGCAAGTCCCAACGACCGTTCGGGCAGCACGTGATGGAACTCGAGGTCCTGGGATCTCAGCCACGGGTCGCTCCACTCGATGCCTTCCTGCGCGACGAACTGCTCCAGCAACCAGCGCTTGGTGATCCAGTCCACCTGCCCCACCAGGTCCTCCGGTCGGTTCGCCAGACTCCGAAGGGTCTCCGTCCACAGTTGAAGCAGGTTGTCGGTCTCCGAATCACGACCCGCAAATTCGGCACGGGCCCGGTCCAGGTAGAGATGGAGCAATTCCAGGGCTTCGCAGGTCCGGCCATCGGCGAGGGTGACGGGCCAGGGGCCGGTGGTTTGGTGGGACAGCTGGCGGAAGATCGCCACCGCATCGGAGAGCGCGACGGAGGGCAGATGGTCGATCTCCAAGAGATCCAGGGCGAGTGCGGTGGTGCCGATCTTCAGTGCGAGGGTGCAGGGAAGGACACTGGTGTCGCCGTGCAGGAGGTGAAGTCGGCGGAATCGTCGGACGTCGGCGAGCGGTTCATCGCGGGTGTTGATGATCGCGCGGTTGAACTGCACCCACTCGAACAGCTCGTTGTTGATGTAGTCGGCGCGCTGGCTGATCTGGAAGTGGAGGTCGGCGCCGGAGCGCAGGTGATCCCCCCGGTTTTCGCTGCCGAGCGAAGAACCGACGCGGCCCGCGCCGGTGTACAGCACGCGAAGGGTCAGGAAGGCCAGCAACGACAGGACGTTGCGCTCGGACAGCGAAGCGGACCGCCGGACCAGGTAGTTCTCATGACAGCCGAAGGTCGCGCCGGAAAAGTGGTCGATGTTGTTTCGGACGAATCCGCACCGGTTCGAAAGCCCGAGTCCGGCGATGGCCTCATTCACCAGGGTGTCGCCGGCGCGGTCGTACACGAGCAGATCGCGGAGTTTGAGGCATTCCGGCGTGCAGTATTCCAGGTGCCCCATGTCCACGTAGGCCCGCCCGCCGTTGAACAGAAATCCGCCGTTGCCGGGAGGTTCATCCCAGTCGCGCTGGAACACGTCCGGAAGCCCATACCGGCGGTTCTCGAACAGCCAGTTGCGGACCAGTCCGACCGTGCTGGCCGGCCCGGCCGGATCTTCGGAAAGGCAGCCGTACTCCGTTTCCAGGCCGACCACGCGCATCATAAGGCGGTGTGCTGGGAGGGTCGGAGGGGGAATCCAAGCCGTGCGGGATCCAGGGCTGCGTAACGGGCCATGCGGTCATGGGACCGGAGGAGAAGGGCGGCCTCCACAGTGCGTTCACCGAGAGCGTCCAAAAGCGTCGGGAGGTCGGCGGAGGCGGGATCGGCGATCGCTGCCGGCCCGGACTGAAGTTGGTGCCAGGCGACCAGAAGGGCCCGGGCGGCATTGGGAACGCCCGAGGTGTTCTTCAGAGCAGTCGCCAGTTGGGCTTCGATGGCGCTCTCGCGCTCGGGGTTGTCGGCGACCACCACCACACCGCCCGGGTGCAGGGTGAAGCTCCCGTCGAAACCGAGTTTGACCAGCACATCGCTGGCGGGTGTCGGTCCCACTTCGGCGAGCAGGAGACGGATGAGGAAGGGCGGGGCGAAAATCTGCTCGAACGCGGCTTTCAGTTGGGGGCCGAGTCCCTGGCCGACCAGCCGGCGGAGCGCCACATCCTCCGGGGCGCGGGTGAACCCCTCCAGATGGGCGGCATCGATGATCGACTGTCGGATGCGTTCGAGGTCGGCGGGGTGGCCGAGTCCGGCGAGGGCCTGGCGGTCGAAGACTTCGAAGACCTTGCTTTGGCCGGTGCCGACGCCGAGCAGGAGGATGCCCTCGGCGAGGCTGACGGCGAAGACGGGGGAGCCGCCGGCGAGTTGGTTGCGGATGTATTCGCGGCGGTTTGCGATGGCTTCCAGCCAGCGGTAGGGATCTTCGGTCATGCGATCCACCTCTGTTGATCGGATTCGGAAACGCTTTGGATGCCGGATGCGGTGAGCACTTTCAGGGTGGCGAAGCGGGCAGATTCGGGGGCGACCCCGCCGGTTGCGGAGTCGAACTCGGCGGCGACCATCAGGATTCGGAGGGCGAAACGGACGGCTTCCGGCAATTCGAGTTGGGCGGGTGGCGGTGACCCGAATCGTTCGTGGTAACTCAGCAGGCTGCGGATGGTGCCGGCTCCGGAGCCGGACGCGGCATAACCGACGGCCTGGAACTGAGCCCCGAGGGGGTCGTAGAAGAAGATCTCGGGGCGTGCGGGCGAGGCGGAGGTGTCGAGGCCGGCGAACAGCGGTGCCACGACGCCGACCCCTTGGAGCGTGAGAGCGAGGTTGTCCCGAAGGGCGCGGGACAGGGCGCGGACCCGCGCGGGCAGGCTCAGGGGCTGGAGTTGGCTGCGGCGGTAATACTCGAACGACGTCCGCAGGGCCCGGGCCATTTCGAATGCCGTGGCCGGAACGCCCGCGATGGCGAGCAGGGAGGTGGCATCGAGTTCGATCACCTTCTCGACGCGGTCCGTGACGATGACATTGCCGGCGGTGGCGCGTCGGTCACCGGCCACCAGAACGCCGCCGGCGAAGTGGAAGGCAAAGACGGTGGTGGCGGTGGTTTGGACCGGAGCGTTGGCGGCATCGCCGGCCACGGGGGCGAGTTGGTGCTGGGCGAGCAGGGCGAAGAAATCGCCGGCAACGGTGGGCACGGGCGGCGGCGGGAAGGGCCTTGGCATCGGATCCTGGTTCGGGTTATTCGCCGGTTCGTTGGCGGTAGCGTCGGGCCTGGTCGGGGTCGACCTTACGCATCCGCTTGAGCAGTTCCTCGGTGTTGGGCTTCTCCACTTCCGGGGTTTTGGGGCCTTCGCCCCCACCTGCCGAAGGGCCGGGACCGGTGGGGCGAACCTTCTGGTTTTGTTCGGGCATCATGGATTTGAGGAATGGGCCTACTGTTCGCGGGAACAGGGAAAGCGCAAGTCGTCGGGTGAACCCGCGGATTCCACGACGGCGAGCCATGCCGCGACGTCGGCGGGATCGAACAGGCGGGTGAGGTCGACCCTTAGGGGGCCCTGTCGGGTCTTCAGGGTCACATGGTCCCATTGGGCGGCGAGAATCGCGTCGGGGAAGCGGTCGACGCACCGGCCGCGGATGGCAGCCCGGGTGTCGCGGGGCGGGTGATGGACGGCGTTGGTGACCTCCACGGGGTCTGGTACGCCGCGCATGGCACCCGTCTGCTCCAGGGCGAAGTACAACCCTTCGTTGGGGTCCAGGCGGTGATACTCCAGGTCCAGGCTCCGAAGCCAGGGGTCGGAATCGACCAGGTTCTCGGCATTCTGAAACCCGCGGATCAACTGGTGTTTGGCCACCCAATCCAGGCGGTCGGCGCAGCGCAGGGGGTCCGAGGCGAGATCTTCCAGGACCGCGGCCCAGGCTTCGACGAGGTCGCGTCGACCGGGCGACGCAAGATCGCAGCATTCGCGCACGGCCTGGAGGTAGGCGGCCTGGACCTCGATGGCGGTGGAGGGTGTCTTGTGGGCGCCGGCGCCGGTGAGGGCGACTTCCCACCGCCAGTGGGGGTCGCGGGAGATGGCGCGGACGGCCCGCAAGGGGTCAGCGAGCTGCGGCCAGGAGCGTCGGGGTTCACGAAGGATCGCCTCCAGGGTGAGTGCGGTGGAGCCGACCTTCAGCCAGGTGGCAAACGGGGAGAGGTTGGCGTCGCCGAGAATGACATGGAACCGGCGCCACCGCCGGGGATCGGCATGGGGTTCGTCGCGGGTGTTGATGAGCGGACGACTTTGCATGGTGTCGACGCTCTGGAGTTCCGTGAAAAAATCACTCCGCTGGGAGATTTGGAAACCGCTGCCGGTGAGGTGGTTTTCCTCCTCCATACCGAACTTCCCGGCGCCGGCATGGATTTGGCGGGTGACGAGGAAGGCCTGGATGGCGTGGGTGAGGGCCGACCACTCCAACTCGCGGGGGATCAGGTAGTTTTCATGGCAACCGTAGCTGTGCCCGGCGAAATCGGTGTTGTTTTTGTAGATGCGGACGGTGTCGCCGACCTCGCGGGACAGGGCGGCGGCGCAGGCCATGACGATTTGCTCCCCGGCGCGGTCGTGGAGGACCAGGTCACGGAAGGAGGCGCATTCCGGGGTGCAATACTCCGGGTGGGCGTGGTCGTTGTAGAATCGGGCGCCGTTGCCGAAGACGAAGTCGCTTTTGATCTCGGCGAAGCTGAGTTCGCGTCGGGAATCCGCGTCGAGATAACCCGCTTCGTCGGTGTCCTGGCGGAGGGCATCGACCTCGAAACCGCGGACATCGCGGTGGGGATTCTCCTCGCGATAATCCCAGCGCATGAGGACCCCGGGCTCGGCAGCGCTGCGCACCAGCGCGATGGATTCGGCGACCACATCGAGGTCGGTGTGCTGACCTCGGGCGATGCCAAACTCGGTTTCGAGCCCGAAAACGATGGGAACGGTCATCCTGGAGTCAGGAGGATGGGGCGGGTGGCCCGTGATTCGCAAGGCGCGGGATGCCGAGGTGGGGACGGGCGTCTCTCCGAGTTGTGGATGGGCGAACCCAGCATGGGAGGGTTTTGGACAGGAATCACAGGATGAACAAGATGCTCAGGAACCCAGGCGCAAGGGCATTTCATCCTGTTCATCGTGTTCATCCTGTCGAAAAGAAGGCCGTGCCTCGGACAACACGGAAATGCGCCGGGCGGGAACCTGCGTCGAGCTTGGGGCTTCCCGGGGTGTCCGGGGGGTGGCACTCTGAAGGCGTGTCGCAGGACAAGCTGGAACAACTTCGGGCGTTGATTCGCTCGTTTGGGTCGTGTCTGACCGCCTATTCGGGTGGGGTCGACTCGGTGTTTCTGGCGGTGGTGGCCCATCAGGAGCTGGGGGAAAAGGCGCTGGCGGCGATTGCGGATTCACCCAGCCTGCCGCGGTCGGAGCTGGACGAGGCGTTGGAGCTGGGACGGCGGTTTGCCTTCCCGGTGCGGGTGGTGAACACGCGCGAGTTCGACAACGCCTCCTACCTCGCGAACCCTCAGAACCGCTGTTACTTCTGCAAGCACGCGCTCTTTGAGGAACTGGGGCCTCTGGCGGCCCGGGAAGGGTACGCGGTGCTCGCGTACGGCGAGAATGCCAGCGACATCGGTGATCACCGACCCGGGGCGCAGGCTGCCAAGGAATTTCAGGTGCGCGCGCCGCTGAAAGAGGTCGGCATGACCAAAGCCGAAATCCGCGAACAGTCGGCCCGGCTGGGGCTGCCGACGGCCGACAAGCCGCAACTGGCCTGTCTGAGCTCCCGCATCCCGTACGGCGAAGCGGTCACCGTCGAGAAACTGCGGATGATCGAGGCGGCGGAGGCGGTTCTGCGCACGGAAGGCTTCGTCGAAGTGCGCGTGCGTCATCATGAACTCAAAGCCGGCGCGTTGGCACGGCTGGAGATCGGGGTGGCGGAATTGCCACGGATCGTGGAAGCCGGACTTCATGGGCGCATCGCAGAGAAACTGCGCGAGGTGGGGTACGCGCATGTGACGTTGGATTTGCAGGGGTACCGTCGGGGGAGCGTGAACGAACCGATCCCGGGTGGGCGACGACCGGTGGCAACGAGCGCGTCGCCCGCGTTTGTCGGCGCTGTGGAAGGTTCGCCGGGGGGTGGCGGGTGGGTTCCCATCCGGATCGCCTAGGAACTTTCGGAGTGGGTCGGTTTTAGACAGAACAACGAAAACAACGGATGCCGCAATTTTCCTACAAAGCCCGTCGCCGCTCCGGCGAGGTGGTTCAAGGGGTGCTGGACGTGGCGGACCGCGCCACGGCGTTGACACAATTGGAGCGGCTGGGGTTGTTCCCCGTGTCCGTGCAGGTGGCGGGCGCGACCGCCGACGCGCGGAAATCCGGCAAGGCGGCGGGTGGAACCGAATCCGGACGTGGTTCGTGGATGCCGCGGGCGCTGCAATCGGCGCTGCAACGGAAGCGGAAGCCGAAGATGCAGGAGTTGGGGACGTTCACGAACCAGCTGGCGAATCTGTTGAACTCGGGCATGCCGTTGACGGTGGCGTTGAACAGCATGACGCATCTGGAGACGAAGGGCATACCGTCGGAGGTGAGCCGTCAGCTGCGGCAGGACGTGATGGAGGGCAAGTCGCTTTCGGACTCGATGGCGCGGCAGCCGCGGGTGTTCACCGAGTTGTTTGTGAACATGGTGCGGGCCGGCGAGCAGAGCGGGGCGCTGGTCGATGTGCTGCGCCGGTTGGGCGCGCACTACGAACGCTTCGCGGAGGTGCAGTCGAAGTTCGTCTCGGCGCTGATATATCCGGCCATCGTGTGTTTGGTGGGTGTGGCGGTGATTGTGTTCTTCATGGCGGTGATGCTGCCGAAGTTCCTGACCATTTTTCAGGGCATGGACGACCGGCTGCCGACTTCGACGCGGATCGTGATCTCGATCAGCGATTTCTTCAGCGACTACTGGTGGCTGCTGATCCTGCTGGTGGTTGCCGGCTGGGTGCTGCTGAACCGGTTCAAGGCAACGGAGGGTGGTCGGCGGACCATCGACCGCTGGAAGCTGAACGCGCCGTTGTTCGGGCGGGTGGTCCGGCTCAACCTGTTTGGCCAGTTCTGTCGGACGCTGTCGACGCTGCTGTCGAACGGTGTGCCGGTGCTGACGGCGCTGAAGATCACCGAATCGATCATGCCGAACGTGGTGCTGAAGGAAGCGATCGCAAAGACGCGGGAGGCGGTGACGGACGGCAAAACCATTGCGCAGCCGCTGGCGCGATCGAAGGTGTTCCCGCAGTTGATGATCGACCTGATCCGCATCGGCGAGGACACCGGGGATGTTCCGGGATCGCTGGAAAACCTGGCGAGCACCTACGAAAACGACCTGTCGCTGCAACTGCGGATTCTGACCAACATGATCGAACCGGCGATGATCATCGCCATGGCGGTCGGGGTTGGTTTTCTGCTGTTCAGCGTGGTGTCGGCGATGTTTTCGATCACGCAGAACCTGAACCGTTGATGCGTCCGAGGCCGGTCAGTTGTCGTGCTGGGTTCACGTTGCTGGAGGTGATGATCGTGGTCGGTATTGCCGCCCTGATCCTGGCCATCAGCGTCCCCTTCGTGGAGCGCACCTTCAAAAGGGACGCGGTGTACCGGGCGGTCCACGTGGTCGAGGACGCGATCCTCAATGCGCGGGCGACGGCGATCTTCAACAACACCGCGACGGATCTGGTGATCCGCCCGGAGGATCGCTCGATCCAGGTGCGCGCCAGTGCGGTGCCCGCGCCGTCGTCGATGAGCCTGAATGCGGACGGCGGGGTCGAGGAAGGTGATTTGGACCGGCAGGGGCGTTCGGCGGCGGTCCGTGATTTTTCGAGGCACGCCCCGAAGCCATTCAGCGGGACGCTGGAGGATGATGTGACGATCGAACTGTTGGACGTGAATTTTCAGGAATACCGCGATGAGGAGGAGGCCCGGGTGAGATTCCACCCGAACGGAACGAGCGACGAGTTCACGATTGTGATGAAGATCGGAACAGCGGCGGTGCGAAAGATCACGTTGGATGTGGTCACCGCCCTGCCGACCCTGGAAATCCTTCGCTAGACTGCCGCGATGCATCTTTCAACCACACGAACCCGGCGGACTTCGATCGCCTCCAGGGCGTTCACGCTGCTGGAGGTGTCGCTGGCCATGGGATTGCTCTTCGGCATGGTGTTCATCCTGCTGCAAATCACGACGACGAACCTTCGCATTGCGAAGGCTCTGCAACGCACCACGGTGGACGCGAGCAGCCTGGCGGCCGAGATCTCGATGACGAACCAGCTGGTGGAAGGTTCGGACTCGGGGGATTTCGGGGAACTGCATCCGGGGTTCAACTGGCAGCGCGAGATCACCATGGTGGGATCGAACGGCCTGTTTGAAGTCCGGTTCGAGGTGTACCGGGAGCGCGAGACGCGGCCCGAATCGGAGCTGGTGGTGCTGCTTTATCGGCCGGACTCCGCCCAGCGGGCCGGTGGCGGATCGCTGCGATCAGGGGTGGCCCGATGAAGAGGCGTGTGTCCAGCAATCGGGTTGCGAGCCGGGCCTTCACCCTGATCGAAGTGATGCTCGCGCTGGGCATGTTGATGATGGTGCTGTCGGTGATCTACTCGACCTGGATGGCGATCCTTCGGTCGAAGAACGCCGCGGACAAGGCGGCGATGCATGCGCAGCGGTCGCGGATCGCGATGCGGGCCATCGAGGATGCGCTTCAGGGCGTTCAGGTGTTCCAGATGAACCAGCCGTATTACGCGTTTATTGCCGACACCAGCGGGGAATTCGCGTTGTTGAGCGTGGCTTCGAGGCTTCCGGATTCCTTTCCAGGCAGCGGGATGTTCGGCGACCAAGCCCTGCGGCGGGTGAATTTCCAGGTGGAACCGGGCTCCAACGGGGTGCCCCAACTGGTGATGCGTCAATACCCGCTGCTCTTGGCGACCAACGCCATCGACACGGATTACCCGATTGTGCTGGCCACCGAAGTGACGGATTTCGCCTTCGAATTCTGGGATGCGCGACGGGGGGAGTGGCTGTCGGAATGGCTGTACACCAATCAGCTGCCGCCGGTGGTTCGGTTTCTGCTGGGCATCGGACGACGTGGGGACAACGCGTCGTTGCCCCAGACGGTGCAGGTGCCGACGGTAGCGTTGTCGGCGACGCCGGTCCCCGCCGAACTTCAGGGTCGGGGCGCCGGGCGGCCGCAAGCGGGGCGGAATCCAACCAACGCAACCGGGGTTCCCAACCCGAACCCGGGGACCTCGGCGAATCCCGGCGTGAATTTGCGGACCCAGGGAGGCGTGGGGCCCTAGCCGGCCGGCGATCGTCATGCGTCTGATTTTCACACGAAAACCGGCCGAATCCGGGATCGCCATGATCCTGGTGCTCGGCGCTGTCATCGTGCTGACCGCGTTGGTGGCGGGTTTTTCCTACTCGATGAAGGTCGAGGCCCGGCTGGCCCAGAATTATCAGAGCGACGCCGAGATGCAGTGGATGGCGCGGTCCGGGGTGGAACTGGCGCGATACGTTCTGTCACAGGAGATGCAGGCGCCGGGCGGCCGGAACTTCGATGCGTTGAACCAGAAATGGGCGGGAGGGGTGGGGAGTTTCACCAACGACGCCCTGGCCGGCATTTCGCTCACCGACAACATCATCGGGCGCGGGCGGTTCTCGATCAAAATCACGGACCAGGAACGGCGCTTCAACATCAACGCCGCCGACCGTTTCGTCCTGCAACAGGCGCTGATCATGATGAACGTGGATGCGAGCCTGCAGGGGACGTTGGTCGACTCCATCATGGACTGGAAGGATCCCGACAATGATCCGGGGATCAACGGGGCGGAAAGCGACGACTTCTACCTGCGACTGACGCCGCCGTACTACGCGAAGAACGGACCGATCGACGACATCTCGGAACTGCTGTTGGTGAAGGGCATGAGTCCCGAGGTGTACTGGGGCAGCAGTTCGACGAACGTGGCCCGGTCCGAGAATGCCCCGAAGCCGGGAGAGGTGGGCCGTTTTGGGGAATCCGCCTACATCCACGTGGGGCTGAGCGAACTGTTCACCGCGGTGTCGGCACCCCAGGTCAACATCAACACCTGCACGTCGGAGACGCTGCAAGTGGCGGGGCTGGATCCGATGATCGCGCAGTTCGTGCTGGAGGCGCGCCGGGGCCCTGATGGCGCGGATGGGACCGAGGACGACATGCCGTTCCTGAACCCGGCCCAGATTCCGATTCCGAGCGATGATCCGGCGATCCGTCAGCAGATCCAGCAGTACTTCACGGTGCGCAGTCTGACATTCGAAGTGATCGTGACCTGTGAAGTGGGCGGTTACCGGAGACAATTCCGGTCGTTGCTGCTGCGGCGCAGCCCGCGCGACATCTCGATTCTTTTCCTGCACGGGATCTGATGCTGAACCACATCTGGCTGGCGATGTTGCTGACGGCGATGCTGGTGGCGGGAATCACCGGCAACGTGCGGGCATCGGTGGACGCCGCGATCCGGGCGGCGGAGACGGCGGTGACACTGGCCCTGGGGTTGGTCGGTGTCATGTCGCTCTGGCTGGGGGTGATGAGGCTGGCCGAGCGGTCCGGGTTGGTTGGCATTCTCGCCCGGGTGCTTCGGCCGGTGTTGAGCCGGTTGTTTCCTGAGGTGCCACCCGATCACCCCGCGATGGGGTCCATGGTGATGAACATCGCTGCCAACATGCTGGGACTCACCAATGCCGCCACGCCGCTCGGGCTGCGCGCCATGCGTGATCTGGAGACGTTGAACCGGCATCCAGGAACAGCGACGAACGCCATGTGCACCTTCCTGGCGATCAACACCGGTTCGGTGCAGCTCATCCCCGCCACGGCCATCGCAGTCCTGGCCGCCTCCGGCTCGCTGAATCCGACCGCCATCGTTGGTTCCACCCTGATCGCCACCTGCTTTTCGTCCGCGGCTGGACTGATCGCGGTGAAGTGGATGGAACGATGGGCCGTGTTCCGCCTCCCCAACGGACCCGTTGCGGCCTCGACACCAACGCCAACGCCCATGCCATTGCCGGAATCGGCTGTCGTGCCGTTGGCCTCGGCGACGGCAGTCGCCGAGTCGGGTGCGGGGGCATCGCCTCGGCCGATGCCTGGGTGGGGTCGGTGGTTGTTGGTCGTGGTGGGACTGGGGTATCTGGCGATCGCGGCGAGTCTGGTGTTCCCCGAGTGGGCGGGGCGTGCACCGGATGCGGCCGACATGGATCAACCGGTTTGGGTGCGGTCGGTGAGTGCGGTCTCGGTTTTGGCGATTCCCATCCTGCTGTCGTTTTTTCCGCTGTTCGCGGCGTTGCGTGGTGTGCCGGTGTACGAGGAATTCGTCGAGGGGGCCAAGGAAGGTTTCCAGGTTGCGGTGAAGATCATTCCGTTTCTGGTGGCGATGCTGGTGGCGATCGGATTTTTGCGTGGTGCGGGCGCGATCGAGGGATTCACCAACCTGTTGCGAACGCCGATGGAGGCGTTGGGTTTTCCGCCGGAGCTCTTGCCGATCTCACTCATTCGGCCGCTGAGCGGGAGTGCGTCGCTGGCGGCGTTCAGCGACATCGTGAAGACATTCGGGGCGGACAGTCTGCTGGCGCGAACGGCGGGGACCCTGTTTGGGAGCACAGAGACGACGTTTTATGTGTTGGCGGTTTATTTCGGGTCGGTGGCAGTCCGGCGGGTGCGTCATGCGGTGTGGGCCGGGTTGATTGCGGATGCCGCGGGTGTGGTGGCGGCGGTGGTGGTGTGCCGGCTGATGTTTGGGGGTGGGTGAGGGGAGGAGGCGGGGGGATTACGATTAGGATTACGATGACGATGACGAGGGGAGGGGATGTTCATGGAGAGCCCCCTGTTCGAAACCGACCTGCTCACGGGCCATGAACCGGGGCGCGAGGGTTGGAGCGAGCGGCCCTCATCCCGGCCTTCTCCCGGAGGGAGAAGGAGAACATGCGCCGCGGGTTTCGGAGGGCCAAGCCGGGTGGTGGCTGGAACGGGTCGCGACGGCTCGGAAGAACGGGGTACAGGCATGTCCCCGAGGACAGGACGCGACACCCTCTCCCTCCGGGAGAGGGTTGGGGTGAGGGAGCCGGTATCAACCCTCGCGATCGCTGCCACGGAAAGGTTCATGGACAGGAACGTTTTCCAAAAATTGGACACGTATTGTGACCATGAACCGGGTTCTAACGTTTCGTGGATTATCAATTGGTTACGAACACGGTTCATGGAGAGCACCCACGATTTACGAATCGCGCATGGGGACCATCAACCCGGGATTCCGGGGGGCGAGACGCCCCCCTCTACGGCAGGCGGGGCGCTCGCCGCTACGGGCGACCGGTTCATCGATCGCGCGCGCTCAGCAGTCGGGTGAGTTCGGCGGGGTCATGGGTGGGGGGCTGGCAGGCGGTCCTGGTGCACACGTAGGCAGTGGCCCGGCC
>CAUJJW010000227.1 GCA_963205105.1 Verrucomicrobiota bacterium
ATTTCGAACTACACCCAGTTTGGCACGCCGAACGCCGCGGCTCGTCCGTTGGTGAAGGCGGAGGACCTTCGCAATCCAGCGATCTACCCGTCGCCGGAGGTGATGGCCCAATTGGAATGGCTGGTCGATTTGGGAACAAAAACCCGTCTGTATGATGAGCTTTGGAGCCAGGTGAAGGCGGAGTAGCCGGGGATGCCTTACTAACCAGACTCAACCCAACCGCGTGCGATCCTTTACCGAAACTCGGCCCATCGGGGGCGGTCAGACCGCGTTTTACCGCCGGCTGGCCACCGCTTCCTCGATCGGCAAAACCCTGGCGGCGTTCGGAGCCCTCATTCTGGTGGGCACCGCCTTGCTGCATTTGCCGGCCGCGCGACACCCCGATCATCCGGTCTCGTGGGTCGACAGTCTCTTCCTGGCAACGTCGGCGGTTTGCGTGACCGGACTGACCACGGTCAATGTGGGGGAGACCTACACGGCTTTTGGCCAGTGGGTGATTCTGGGACTGATCCAGACGGGTGGTTTGGGCATGATGATGGCGGGCACGCTGTTCTTGGTGATGCGCGGAGGCGGGGCGTCGGTGCGGAGCGAGGAATTCATCGGGGCGAATGTGGGTCGTCTGAGGGGTGCCCGGCCGATTGATGTGCTGGTGTACGCCGTCATCCTGGTCGTGCTGGTGGAAATGGTGGGCACGGTGGCGTTGACCTATTTGCTGTTGTACCAGCGCGACGACATCACCTTCGATGCTGCGGTATGGGAGGCCGCGTTCCATGCGATCAGCGCCTTTTGCAACGCTGGGATCTCGATCTACCCCAAGGGAATGCAGGAATGGTCGAATCAGCCGCTCAACCTGTTGGTGGTCTGTGGGATGGTGATCGCCGGAGGCATCGGCTTTCTGACGCTGGTGAACTTTCGTTACTTCTATTTTTGGAGGAGCGACCGGCGCATGCGGGGAAATCTGACCCTGCAGACCAAGATCTGCCTGTGGGCGTCTGTCTTTCTTTTGGTTTGGGGCACCCTGTTCACCTGGCTCAGCGAATGGGAAGGCACCCTGAAGGACGCGAGTTGGTCCCAGGGATTGCTCTGGTCGTTTGTCCACTCGGTCATGACCCGGACGGCCGGGTTCAATGTGGTCGACCTGGCGAACATGGAACCGGTCACCTTGCTGGGCAGCATGCCGATGATGTTCATCGGCGGGGCCCCGGGATCGATGGCCGGCGGGGTGAAGGTGACCACCCTGCTACTGCTGTTCGCGGCCACATCGGCAGCGTTGCGGCGGCGGGTGGAACTGACGGTCGGCCATCGTTCCCTGCCGCACCGACAAGCGGACGCGGCGGTCATGATCATGATCCTCTCGGGGGCCCTGGTGATTGTTGGCTGCGGGATGCTGATGCAGACCGAGTTGGGGCATCTGTCAGCCCAGGGCAAGCACGGCTGGCTGGCCATTGTCTTCGAGGCTGTCTCAGCCTTCGGTACCGTGGGATTGAGCGTCGGGATCACAGGGGACCTGACAACGGCCGGAAAAGGCATCATCATCGCCCTGATGTTTCTGGGACGCCTCGGCCCGCTCTGCCTGGCGATGCATCTGATGCAGCCGGCGGCGCCGGGCCGGGTGTCGTATCCCGAGGAGGACGTTGCAGTCGGTTGAAGGATCCCTATGGCGGAACGCATTTTCATTCTGGGGGCTGGTCGGTTCGGAACGCATCTGGCGTCGCGTCTGAGTGAATTGGGTTGCGATGTGCAGATTGCGGACAGCGACGCCCGGTTGGTGCAGGACCTGTCCGAAGCCGGGTTTCGGGCGATTCGCATCGATGCCGATGACCCGGGCGACTTGCGGGCAGCCGGGGTTCCTGACGCCGATGTCGTGGTGGTGGCGATTGGGGAGAACATGCAGGCCAGCATACTGGCCGTGCTGACGCTCCGGGAAATGGGGGTCAAGAGGCTCATTGGCCGGGCCATCAACGACAAGCATGCCCAGATTCTCACCAAACTGGGGGCCGATCAGGTGGTGTCGCCGGCCCGCGAAAGCGCCATGCGTCTCGCCGAGCAGATCGACGCCGGCAGCCGCGGAGAGCGGCATCCGATCGATGGCGAGTTTCATCTGGGACAAGTCCGTCTCGGCTCCAAACTGGCCGGAGTTCGACTCGAGGACGCCGCGCTTTCCCGCAAGTACAAGCTCACCCCGGTGCTGATTCTCCGCGCCGACGCGAGTGGCAACAAGAAGCAGGAGATGCCGTCTCCCGAGTACGTCCTGCATGAGGGCGACCAGATCTACGTCGCCGGCCACAAGGACGACATCAACACCTTTGAGGAAAAGTGCGGCGGCAAAGGAACCTGATCGGTCAACTCAGCAGGTCCTGGATTTCATCCCAGGTGAGGGATGAAGTGAGTTGCTCCTCGCCGGTCAGGATCCCCTGGAGCACGTCGCGCTTCCGCTGCTGAAGGGCCAGGATTTTCTCCTCGATGGTTCCGCGAGTGATCAGCTTGTAGCTGGTCACCACCCGGGTTTGGCCGATGCGGTGCGCCCGGTCGGTGGCCTGATCCTCAACGGCGGGATTCCACCAAGGATCCATGTGCACGACGGTGTCCGCGGCGGTCAGGTTCAGTCCGACACCGCCCGCCTTCAGGCTGATCAGGAACACGGGGATGTCGGTTGATGTCTGGAATTTGGCGACCTCGCCCTGACGGTCCCGGGTGGAACCGTCGAGGTAGCAGCAGGGAATCTGCTCGGCAGAGAGGCGTTCCTGGAGCAATCCGAGCAACCGGGTGAACTGGCTGAACAACAGCACGCGATGTCCGCAATCCAGGTCTTCCTCCAACAAATCCTCGAATGCATCCAGTTTCCCCGAAGGCGCGGAACGTTTGTGAGTCTTGCCCTGGGGCGCCAGAGGGGCGTCGGTCAGCGCTTCGGGGGTGCTGTCCTCCGCGTTCCGGGCAGGTCCTTCGGGATCATCCAATCCGAGCAGGCGGAGGTCACAACACGCCTGACGCAGTCGCAGGATCGCGGTGAGGACGAGCATGCGGGACTGCGCGAGTCCCTGGGCACCGACCGCGGCAGTGACATCCTTGCGGGTGGCCTCCAGCAGCTGGTTGTAGACCCGGGCCTGGTCGTCGGAGAGATCGCACCACACCACCTGATCGATACGGGCGGGCAACTCGGGGGCGACGTCGCGCTTGAGACGGCGCAGGAGGAAAGGTTTGACCCGTCGGGCGAGGCGGGATTGGGCCTCGACGCTCTTCTCGCGCACGATCGGGACTTCGTAGCGATCCCGGAAATCCTGGGCGGTGCCGAGGTACCCGGGCATGAGAAAATCGAGAATGCTCCAGAGATCGAGAACGGAGTTTTCCAGGGGCGTGCCGGTGAGGACGAGTCGGCGCCGTGATCGGATGGCCTTCACCGCCTGGGCGTTCTGAGTCTGGCGGTTCTTGATGTGCTGGGCTTCGTCCAGGATGACCGTGTCGAACTCGAGTCCGCGGTATTTTTCGAGATCCCGGCGGATGAGGGCGTAACTGGTGACGACGAGATCGGCCTGGGGCAGTTCAGCGAACCGGGCGTGGCGGGCGGAGCCTTGCAGCGTGACGACCCGGAGATGGGGGACGAAACGGGCGGCCTCCGCGGCCCAGTTGAACACGAGGGAGGTGGGGCAGACGACGAGGTGGGGTGCTTTGGGGCCGGATCCGGTTTCGGCTGTGGAAGACCGGGAGGAGGCCAGCAGGGCCAGGGTCTGGAGGGTTTTTCCCAGACCCATTTCATCGGCGAGAATGCCGCCGAAACCATTCCGGCGGAGAAAGGCGAGCCAGGCGACGCCCTGCTTTTGGTAGGGGCGAAGGATCGGTTCGAGCGCACCCAACGGTGGACAGTCGAGTTGGACGGCACCCGTTTGTTGCAGCGCCTTTTCGCGCCAGGCGGCGGGGGCGTTGGGTTGCCAACCCTGCTGGCTCAACGACGTGTGGAGAAAGCCGGCCTGGGCCTGGCCGATGCGGTAGCCGCCGGCGTGCTGTTCCGGGGCGGTGTCGACAAGAATCTCCTCCAGTTGCTCGACTGCCCCGGTGTCGATGAGGGCAATACGCCCGTTCTTGAGCCGGGTGTGATTTTGTCCGCCGCGCAGCAGGCGTTGGATCTCGGCGGCGGGAACCCGTTCGCCGCCGGTGGTGGAATACTGGACCTGAAGATCGAACCACTGTTCGCCGGACGAGGTGATGGCGAATTTGGGTTCGATGCGCTCGAAATTCTGGCGGGTGCTTCGGTCCAGTCGTTCCTCCAGCGTGACGGCCCATTCCCGTTCCAATCGGGGGAACTCGCGGGCGAAAAAAGTGAGGACGGGGTTCTGCCCGTTGAGTTGGAGTCGACCCTGGCCATCCGGACCGCTGAAGCCGTACCGCTGCAGGCGCTGGAGCGCGGCTTGTTCCGCCGCGAGATTGCGCGCGTTGAAACGGCGGATGTTGTCGGGGTCCGGCATCCACGGAGGTTCATTCGCCACCGCCAGGCCGGCGGTGACGATCCGGGGGCCGTACGTGGCGTGAAGTTGGGCGGTCAGCGACGCGAGCCCGCCGGCGAGATGCAGCGCGAACTTCGGGGGTTGAGGCGACAACTGGAAATCCGAGGCGACGAAATCGGCCTGCCAGTCGGTGTTGGTTTCCAGGCCGGGCAGGGTGGTTTGCAGGAACGCCGGAATACCGGCTCGCGGCACCCGGAACGGGCCGGAGAGAACGGCGCGACAATTCTCCGGCAGAAGCAACGGCCGAAACTCGGTTCCCACCAGCACCCAGAGCCGCGAACCTGGGACAAGCGTCGGAGGCTTGGGCAAGGGTGGCACGCGCAGTTCAATTTCACCTGAAGCCACCAATTGGGCGCGAAGGGGAATGCGCCACGGCTCGGAATGGATGCGGACCACCTGTGCCTTGGCGAAGGTGACACGGGGGTGATCCACCAACGCCTCCAGCAGCGTCGCAAAATCATCGCCCGTCACCTGGAGCATGGCGGGTGTGTCGCCGGACGCGATCTTCTCCGCGGCGTCGAGCACGCGGTGGTCGGCGGCATCCAGGGAAAACGTGCGGGTTTCGGCCAGCGTGGCGAGGGGCACACTGCCACGGGAGGTGCGCCCCTCGAAAAACACGGTGGGACGACCCCGGGCGAGGGCGTCGGCGAAATTCGGGGGAAGGACCACATGAACGGCGAGAGGTTCAGCCGACGCAACCGGGATGGCTTCCTGGCCTTCGCCGGCAAGGGGCGCGCGGCGGATCCGCCGGGTGTCCTTGGAGCGGGAAGTGGGCTGGGAACCGGGACTGGCCGGTTTGGAGGAAGTCATCCCCGGTTTGCCGGGTGCCGTGCGTGAGGAAGCCGGGTCATGCAGTTCCAGCGCGGGCACCGGCAGTTTCAGGGCGTGGATGCCGACCGCGATGGAATGGGGGCAAAGGGTGCCCCACTCGCGGGATTGCCGGCAGGTGCAGAGGTTTTCGGCGTCGTTTTCGCGCCGGATGATGAGGCCCGCCCGGTAGCTGGACGATCCGGCCTGAACCACGCCCCGGAGCACCGGGGCCTCCCAACAACTGCTCAGCACGCGGCCTTCGGCGACGATGGATCGGGCCAGTTTGACCACATCCCAACCGGCGAGGCCGGCGAGCAGCTTTTCACTCAGGACGACGGACGACATGCGATGCGAGAGCCGCGATGGAATCGGGGTCAGAGTTCGACCTGAACCCCCAGTTCGATGACACGGTTGGGCGGGATGCGAAAGAACGCGGCGGGTTCCTGGGCATTGCGTGACAAGAGACCGAACAGGGCCAGACGCCAGCGGGGAAGGATGGGGTGCCGGGATTGAACGATGCTCTCTCGGCCGAGGAAGTAGGTGGTCTCGAAGTCATTCCAGGCCAGGCCGAGTTCGGCGCAGGCATCGCGGACGAAGCCAATTTCCGGATCCTCCATGAAACCGAAGCGCGCCGTCACACTCCAGAACCCGTGGGGCCTGGGCTCGATGGTGACACGCTGTTCGGGGGCAACGTGAGGAAGGACGGAGGTTTGGAACCACAGGACGATGACGCGTTCGTGGATGACGCGGTTGTGCTTGAGGTTTTGTGCGAGCGCAATGGGGGTGCCGTCGGGGTTGGAAGTCAGGAACACCGCGGTACCGCGAACCCGGCGGATGGTGGAGTCCTGGGCGACGCTTTCAATGAACTCATGCAGGCTGATGAGCCGTGCCCTGAGTCGTCGGCCGACGACGCTTCGCCCCCGTTGCCACGTCAGCATGAGCGTCACGAGGATCGCGGCGAACCCGAGGGGGAGCCATCCACCGTCCTGGATTTTGAGGAGATTGGCCCCCAGGAAGGCGAGATCGAGAACAACGAAACCGCCCAGGAGGCAGCCGACCCGGGTGGAGGACCATTGCCAGTGGGTTTTGGCCACACAGGCCAGGAGGGCGGTGGTGATGACCATGGTGAGGGCGACCGCGATCCCATAGGCGGCGGCGAGAGCGGCGGACGAACGGAAGCCGAGGACGAGCGCAATGCAGCCGAGCGCGAGCGCGGCGTTCACGGTCCCGATGTAGATCTGGCCGCGCTGCTGCGCGGACGTGTGGTCGATGTTGATGCGCGGGAGGTAGCCCATCTGCATGGCCTGCATGGTGAGCGAGAATGCTCCGGAGATCAGCGCCTGCGATGCCACGATGCCTGCCGCCGTGGACAGCAGGACCAGCGGGACCAGAAGCGTGGGTGGGGCGAGGCGGAAGAAAGGGTTGGAGACGGCGGTCGGGTCCTGGAGCACGAGGGCGCCTTGCCCGAGGTAGTTCAACGCGAGAGCAGGGAAGACGACGTACGTCCAAGCCATGCGGATGGGACGTGCCCCGAAATGCCCGAGGTCGGCGTACAACGCCTCTGCTCCGGTGACCGCAAGAAACACGGAGCCCAGAATGGAGAAACCACGCCAGCCCGATGTGGCCAAGAACTCCAACGCGTACGTGGGCTCGAGCGCGTGGAGGACCCGTGGATTTCTGAGAATGGCGGCAAGACCGAGGACGGCGAGCGTGGAGAACCAGACCATCATGATGGGACCGAAGACGGCGCCAACGCGACCGGTGCCGTGGCGCTGCACTGCGAAAACCGCGACGAGAACGAGCAGAGCCAGGGGGACGACGAGACTATGGGTGGAGGGCCAGGCCTCCCGGAGTCCTTCCATGGCGCCGAGCACGGTGATGGCCGGGGTGATGATGCCATCGCCGTAAAGCAGTGCGGCACCGATGATTCCGCCCAGGGTCAGGGCAGGGCCCAGGCGGCTGGCCTTTCCGGTGGCGAGCGCCATGAGGGCGAGAATGCCGCCCTCGCCATGATTGTCGGCACGCAGCACCAGGACGAGGTACTTGACCGAGACCAGGACGACGAGGGTCCACAGGATCAACGAAATCGAACCGAGGATGGTTCCTGGGTCCGGGTAATTCTGAACGCATTCCCGGAAGGCGTAGAGCGGGCTTGTTCCGATGTCGCCGTAGACGACTCCCAGGGCTCCGAGTGCCAGTGCGGTGGAGCGTGGGCGTGGAGAGGAGGGGTTCAAGGATGGGGCAGGGGAAGACTCTCGCAAGGTTCGGAAATGAGGACCCTGGAAACGACGGTCAGATCTCCACCTGCATGCCCAACTCGACCACGCGGTTGGGTGGCAGACGGAAATACGCGGTGGCTTGCTGGGCGTTCCGGGACAGCAGGGCAAACAGATGCTTGCGCCAGCGCGCCATGCCCGGCTTTTGCGTGGCCAGGATGGTTTCGCGACCCAGGAAATAGGTGGTCTTCATGGGGTCGAGATCGATGCCCTCGTGGGCGCATAACGGCTGGATAAGATCCAGGGAGGGGGACTCCATGAAACCGAAGAAGGCAGTGACCCGGTAGAAGCCGAGCGACAATTCCTCAACTTGCAGACGGTCGGCGTCGTCGATGCTTGGCGCATCGGAGACGGCGAAGCGGAGGATGATGTTTTTCTCGTGGAGGATCTTGTTGTGTTTGAGGTTGTGGAGGAGGGAACCCGGGGTGCTTTCGGGATTGCCGGTTAGGAAGACCGCGGTGCCGGCGACCCGAGCGGGGGATTTGCGTTCGATCTCGGCGAGAAACATGCCGAGCGGAAGGGAACCGGCCACCAGTTCCTTGTGAACGGCGCGCCGCCCTCGAAACCAGGTGGCCATGAGCAGGTACACCAGCGCGCCGGCGGCGATGGGGAACCATCCGCCACTGGTGAACTTCAAGAGATTGGAGGCGAGGAATACGGTTTCGATGACGAGGAAGAAGCCGCACAAACTGGCTGCCTTCCATCGGGGCCACTTCCAAACCCGTTGGGCTGCGAAGTAAAGCAGCAGCGTGGTCATCATGATGGTCAACGACACGCCGATGCCGTAGGCGGCCGCGAGATCTCGGGATGTGCGGAACCCGAGCACCAAGCCAATGCAGGCGATCATGAGCAGCCAATTGATGGCGCCGATGTAGATCTGGCCGCGCTCGGTGGATGAGGTGTGCTGGATCTTGAGCCTGGGGAGGAAACCCAGCTGCATCGCCTGCCGCGCCATGGAGAAGGCCCCGGCGATGAGCGCCTGCGAAGCGATCGCCGCCGCCGCGGTGGCCAGCGCGGTGAGCGGAAGGATCGCCCAGGTAGGCGCCAAATCGAAGAACGGGCTTTCGACCGGGCCGGGGTGGGAAAGGATCCAGGCGCCCTGGCCCAGGTAATTCAGCAGCAGCGAGGGAAAGACGAGGCCGAACCAGGCGAGGCGGATGGGGCCGGCTCCGAAATGGCCCATGTCCGCATACAGCGCCTCGACCCCGGTGAGTGTGAGGAAGACGGCGCCGAGCACCAGAAACGAGCGGGACCCCTGATGGCTCAGAAAGCCGATGGCATGAACGGGGTTGAAGGCTTCGAGCACGCCGGGTTCCTGAAGGATCCCTCGGATGCCAAGGACGGACAGTGTGATGAACCAAACCAGGGTCACCGGCCCGAACAGCCGCCCGATGCTTCCGGTACCGATCCGTTGGGCGGCGAACAGGGCGATCAAAATTGCCACCGTCAGGGGAACGATCAGCGGGGTGAGGCGGGGCGCGGCGACCTGGAGTCCTTCCACGGCGCCGAGCACGGTGATGGCTGGAGTGATCATGCCTTCACCGAGCAGGAGAGCGGCTCCGCAGGCGCCCAGCACCATGAGCGGGAGACGGGCGGAGTCCACCCCGAGGCGGCTCAGGGTCAGGGCCAGCAACGCCATGATGCCACCCTCTCCCCGGTTGTTGGCGCGCATGACGACCGACAGGTACTTGATGCAGACAATGAGGATCAGGGACCAAATGACCGCCGAGAGCACCCCCAGCACCGCCGGGCGGGTGGCCGCGAGGGCGTGCGGACCATGAAAACACTCCCGCAACGCGTAGAGCGGGGAGGTCCCGATATCGCCATAAACCACCCCCAAGGCTCCCAGGGCGAGGCCAAGAAAACGGCGAGGCGGTACGTCGGTGTTCATCTAGGATCGGTCGCGTGCGCAACGCCCGGCAATGGAAGTCCCCGCAAAACGCGACCGGCCCCTTCCCACCGATGATGGCGGCGAGGGGCCTGGACGCGACGCTGGAAGCTTCCCTACCCCACAGGGTTGGAGAAAGGGCAGGGTCGAAATAGTGACCCCGGCGGTCTGACCCGTCGTTTGCCCCGAACGCTGGCTGTTCAGCCAGGGTTCCTGGTCCCCCTGCGGCGGTCCGAATCCTTCGGAACCGCCTTTGGCGTCTGCACGTGGGCGGCGTAGTGCCCCAATTGAAGGCGGCTGTCAATGCAGGCGGTGGAGGCAACAACCCGGATCCGGGGTGGGGATCGGAGCCGGGACAGGGCCAATTGGTGCCTGGATTCATGTCCGGCGCCGCCTACAGTCCATCCAACCGAGGTCATCGAATCCGCCGTGAACACGATTGTTGATTCCGAGGAAAACCGGATCCAAGTCACCCGCAGTTACCCGGTGTCCGAACCGGGAGTCGACGCCGGCCTGTCGGAGGCATGTCGCCTGGCGGCATTGTTGTGCCATCGACCCATGGCCGCGGTGGAATTGGTGCTGGAGGAAACCGTCGTCTTGGTGGCTTCCGCCGGACTCAAAGCCGGCCGGATCGCGCGATCCGAGGCGCTGTGCCCCGATTTCCTCGATTCCCGGGCGGTCGTGGTCGTCTCGGACGCCCGGAAGGATCCCCGCTTTTCGGAGCGTCGGCTGGTCCAAAACGCGCGCGGCATCCGCTTCTACGCCGCGGTGCCTCTCGTCTCCCCGGAAGGTTGCGCGGTGGGCGTCCTTTCGGTGTGGGACTACGAGGCGGGCGACCTCCTGCCCAGCCAGTCCGAATCCTTGGAGGCCCTGGGACGGATGGTGATGGGGCAGTTGGACCTGGGACGCCGCCAGCGCGATCTAGAGGAACTCGAAGCCCAGCACGCCCAGGTCGAGGAAGCCCTGCGCGAAGCGGAAGCCAAGTATCGTGGCATCGTGGAGAACACGGTCCTGGGCATTTACCAGACCACACCCGAGGGACGATATATTTCCGCCAATCCGATGCTGGCCAGGATCTATGGCTACGCCTCGCCGGACGAACTGATGAACGCGGTGGGGGACATCAAGATTCAGATCTACACCGACCCGACCGCCCGCGACCGGTTTGTCGAGGCTTTGCAGCGGTCCGATCTCATCACCAACTTCGAGGAGCAAATTCGGCGCAAGGACGGCCAGGTGATCTGGATCGCAGAGACGGCCCGGGTGGTGCGCGACGAACTCGGGCGGGTGAAGTTTTACGAAGGAACGGTCCAGGACATCACCGACCGCAAGCAGGCGGAGGAGAAGTTGCGCACCTCGGAGCTCCTCTACCACTCACTGGTGGAGGAATTGCCGCAGAACATCCTGAGAAAGGATAAGAACGAACGGTTCATTTTCGCCAACAGCCGCTTTTGCGAGACTGTAGGCGTCTCCCCGGCCGCGCTGATGGGGAAAACCGATTTCGACCTCTTCCCGCCCGAACTCGCCCTGAAGTACCAGGCGGATGACCAGCGGGTGATGACCGATGGTCAGTCGGTGCGCCAGACCGAACGCAACGTCACGCCCGACGGCACGGTTCACTGGGTGGAGGTGATCAAGACCCCACTGAAGGACGCCAATGGCGCGGTCACCGGAATTCAGGGAATTTTCTGGGATGTCACGGAGGGAAAGCGGTTGGAGGACGCCCTGGCGTATGAGCGGGACCTGTTGCAGGCGCTGCTGGACCACAGCCCGGACGTGATCTTCTTCAAGGATCCGCAGTCCCGTTTTGTGAAGGTCGGCCGGTCAGCGGCGAGGTGGTTCAATGTGGCGGATGAAAGTTCCCTGGTGGGAAAGACGGTCTTTGACCTCTGGACCGAGGAACGTGCCCGCAGCATCCACTCCGAGGAACAGGAGATGCTCCGAACCGGTCGCCCCATCATCAACAAGGTCGAGGAACTCAGCCGTGATGAGGGCCGCACCACCTGGGCCTCGGTGACCAAAATCCCCATCTACAACCGGTCGGGTGAAACCCTGGGTCTGGTGGGGGTGGCCAGGGACATCACCCAGCTGATCGAGACCGAACAGGCGTTGCGCGAAGCCGAAGAGAAATTCCGCGGCATCTTCGAGAATTCAGTGGAAGGCATCTACCAGACCTCGCTGGACGGTCGATTCCTGCGCGTGAACCCGGCTCTGGCCCGCATCTACGGCTACGCCAGTCCGGAGGAGGTCATGGAACTGATCACCGACGTGCGCACCCAGGTGTATGTCGAGGCCGGGCGCCGGGAGGTCTTCGTCGAACAACTGCTGACCAACGGCAGCGTCACCGGGTTCGAGTCGGAGATTTATCGGAAAGGCGGCTCCAAAATCTGGGTCTCGGAAAGCGCGCGACTGGTTCGCGACCGCGAGGGACGGCCGCTCTACTTCGAGGGGTCGCTGGAGGACGTCAGTGCCCGCAAGATGTTCGACCTCGCCCGCGACAAGGCCAAGGAGGAGGCGGAGGATTCCGCCCGGTTGAAGTCGGAGTTCGCCGCCACGGTGAGCCATGAGATCCGGACCCCGCTCAACGCCATTCTGCCGACCACGGAACTTCTGATGCAGTGCCGGATGGATCGCCAGCAGCGCTACCTGGTGGAGAGCATCGATTACGGGGCGCGGATGCTGCTCCAGGTGGTGAACGATGTTCTGGTCTTTTCCAAGATCGACGCCGGCGCGGTGGTGATGGAATCGATCGACTTCGACGTTCACGAGATTGTGGAGCGTACGGTGAGTTTCTTCGCGGGTCGCGCGCACGAGCAGGGTCTTGAGCTGATCGGGGTCATCGCACCGGAGGCACCGCGGCAGGTCCGAGGCGATCCGTCTCGCCTGGGACAGGTGTTGAACAATCTGATCGGCAACGCGATCAAGTTCACCGAGAAGGGGGAGGTGGTGGTGCACCTGGATCGAGGTGAGACGCAGGGCGACGACCTGGTGTTGCGGTTCCGAGTCTCGGATACCGGCATCGGCATCAAGGAGGAGGCTCGATCCCGTGTGTTCCAGGCCTTCGCGCAGGCCGACGGTTCGATGAGCCGGCGGTTTGGGGGCACGGGCCTGGGGTTGGCGATCACGCGACGCATCGTGCAGATGATGGGCGGCGAGATTGATTTCGAGAGCCAGCTCGGGCAGGGCACCACCTTCTGGTTCACCGTGCGCATGACCCGGGCGCTGGAGCCCAGAACCATCCCGCCCCCAGCACCAGTTCTCGCCGGCCGACATGTCCTCATCCTCGATGACAGCGAAATCCAGCGGGCGGCGATGAAGCAGGCCATTGAGGCGCTGGAGCCCACGCGGGTCGAGTCCGTGGGCGATATAGCAACGGCTCTGGGGGTTCTTCAGGCGGCTGCGCGTGAGTCGCGCCCTTTCGATTTGGTGCTGTTCGACGCCGACCTGAGCGAAAGCGACGCCATCCACACCGCGCGTCGACTGCGCATGGGCGGAGCCATGGGAGACCTCGTCGCGCTGACCCCTCCCGGCACGATGGCCGATGCCCGCGGCTTGGAGGCCGCCGGGGTGAAGGGCACGCTGTTCAAGCCGCTCCGGCAGTCGAAACTCGCCGATGAAATGGCGGCAGTCCTCCGCGGTGAGACCGTGGAAATGGAGGCAACGGTTACAGAAGGTGCAGGTGATTTGCCGGGAAAGGGCCTTCGGGTCCTGGTTGTGGATGACAACTGGATGAACTGCCGCGTCGTTCGCACCATGCTGGAACGCCTGGGAGCCACGGCCGATGCCGCTTCAAGCGGCCCCGCGGCGATCGAGGCCTGCGGCAAGACCCGCTACGATCTGGTGCTGATGGATTGTCAGATGCCCGAGATGGACGGGTACGAGGCGACCCGCCGACTGCGCCTTCTGGAAGGCCAGCGGGTTCAGGCGGGGTTGCCGGCGGTCCGGGTGCCCATCGTCGCGCTGTCGGCGAACGCCCTGGAGGGCGATCGGGAGCGGGGTTTGGAGGCGGGCATGGACGACTACCTGACCAAACCCCTGGCCCAGCCCGACATGGCCCGTGTGCTGCGCAACATCTCGACCGAGTCCGCCCCTCCCGTCCCCTCCACAGCATCGACCGCCCCGACCTCCGTTGGCGCCGCCGCGACGGGCAGTGATGAACCGCCCATCCTCGATCTCACGCCCCTGAGGTCGCTGGCTTCTCCCGACGACCCCGATTCCGTGCCGGGGTTCATCCGGGACTACCTTGCGGAAGGTCCCAAGCGGCTGGCTGCCATTGAGGCGGCAGTGGCTTCCGGCGACCCGGCTTTGGTCCGAGGGGAAGCGCACAATCTGAAGGGCAGTTCGAGCTACATGGGCGTGATGCGTCTGGTCCAAGCCTGCGCCGATCTGGAACTCGCTGCCCGAGCGGGCGACCTGTCTCGATCCAATGAACAGTTCGAAGCCATTCGCGAGCAATGGACCAAGGCGTCCGAGGCGCTGTCGGCCGTTCTCACAACCAACCCGGGGTTGGCGTGACCCGCGGACCGGAGCGAGTTCAAAGCTGGATCCGTGGGGTGATCACCTTCGTGTTGCCGCTTGTCCTGGCCTTGCTGGCAATTCCGAGCGTCCAGGCTCAGGAACCCGGTGGGACGCCCCGCTGGCTGCTGGAATCGCTGGAAGACGGGTTTCCTGATGCCCGACCCCACGCGGCGAGGTTGAACACGCCGCAGGGACTCCGGGTTCGAGCCGCCTGGAACCGGGAGCCGGCAGCCTGGCGCTCCGGCGACCGGTGGCTTCTGCCTCTCGGCGGAGCGGAAACAGCGGTCGTCCGTGTGGCGGAAGTGCGGGATGACGGTTTCGGAAGTGTCCAGGTGCGAGGTCGGCTGGAAGGGGATGCCGGCTCCGACGTTCGGATGGTGTTGCTCGAGGGACGGATGACGGGAGTGTTTCGGCGCGGAGATGGCACTCGGATGGTGGTGGCTCCCGAGGCGGATGGCGGGCATCGAATGCGAACCGAGGTTGGAGATCTACTGGTTCGTTGTGGCAATGGGGAACCGAGGGCAGCGTCCGACGCGCCAGGCGTCGGCGTGGACGAGGCGTCCTCCCTGGAACGTACGCCCCGAAGGTTGCAGACGACGGGGGCCGAGGAGACGGACGAAGAAGTGGACCTTTTGGTCGTGCATACCTCCGCGGCAATGCTCGGGGCAGGCGGGGCGGCAGGAATCCGGATGCTGGTCGCTTTGGCCGTCGCCGAGGCCAACGACGCCTTTCAACGCAGTGCAGTCCGGGTGCGCCTGCGATGGGTGGGACTTGTGCCGGTGGACTACATCGAATCCGGCGAACTCGCGACGGATCTGAACCGCTTGAGCCGGGCCGGGGACGGATGGATGGACGGAGTTCAGCAACTTCGGAACCAGCACGCGGCTGACATCATCTGCCTCGTGACTGAGTCGGAGAACAGCAACCAGTACGCGGGCATGGCCAACCAGCTTCGAAACCTGGATGCGGCCTCCTTGGAATTGGGATACACGGTTTGCCTGCGACCTTATCTGTTGGGGAACCACACCCTCGCCCATGAGATCGGGCATCTTCTGGGAGCCAATCATGACCGGGAAACCACGCCTCAAGGAGGCCTGCTGGCAGGGGCCTTTGGTGCCCGGTTGTTGGTCGACGGCCAGACCTACCGCACGGTCATGGCGTACCGTCCCGGCATTCAGATTCCCCACTTTTCAAACCCCAACGTGACCTATCGCGGTGTGCCAACCGGCGTGATTGGCGTGACCGACAACGCCCGAACGCTGAACCACGCCGCACCAAGTGTCGCCGCGGCGCGACAACCCACCCATCAGGTTGGCTTCGAATCCGACACCGTCGAAGCGCAGGAACAGAGCGGCACGCTGCGCCTGCGTTTGGTTCGCACCGGAACGTTGGCCGCCGGAAAGGTCAGGGTTCGGACCATCGACGGTTCCGCCAGGGCCGGCGTCGACTATGATGCCGTCGATCAGTTGGTGTCGCTGTCGTTGGGCGATGGAAATCAGGCGGTGTCGGTGAACCTGCGCGACAACACCTCGGTGGATGGCCCCCGCCAATGGACAGTGTCCCTGAGTGAACCGACGGATGGCCTGGCCGTAGGACCGTTCCCTGCGGT
>CAUJJW010000228.1 GCA_963205105.1 Verrucomicrobiota bacterium
GTCGACCAGGGGGGACCCGTTGTTCCCATGTCGGGCGGCCCCGGGAGTGCTGCCGGATTCACCCACGAAAACGGCCTCATGATCCTTCACGAAACTGGTCCGCCAGACCAACGCGCCATCCGACGTGTTCCGGCACTGCAATTCCCCCCGGCAGGAAACGGCGTAGACCACGTCGTCATCGACGACCGGTGTGTTTCGGGGACCGGTGGGGCCCTGGGAATCCGAGAAGGGTTGATCCACTGCCGCCCGCCAGAGTTCGCGACCGGAATCCACGCTGAGGGCCCTCAAGGTTTCCTGGCCATCCTGATTGTCGAACGCGAACACCCGGCCATGGGCCACAACAGGAGAGGCGAGACCTTCACCGGCGGGCACCTGCCACACGAAGGCAGCATCCAGGGGTAGCGCCTCAAGAGGTTTGGATCCTGCCGGGGCATGGCCGTCATTGGCGGGACCGCGCCACCGCGGCCAATCGGCCGCCTGAACGGGAGTTGAAGGTGCCAGGGCGATCAGTGGCAACAGCGTGGCCAGGAGGCGGGCGCGCGAACGGGATGGCATCGGGCGAGTTCAAGTGGGCGGGGTGGACCGCGTCAATCGGGAAAAACCGGGTGTGCTGCGAGCGGGCGTATCTCCTTGTTGTGGATGGGAGATCCAAGCAACGGAGGGTTTTGGACAGGATTCACAGGATGAACAGGATGCTCAGGAACCCATGTGGAACGGCATCTCATCCTGTTCATCGTGTTCATCCTGTCAAAAGGAGGGCCGTGTGCTCCGACAACACGGAGAGGGTGCGCCCGCTGCGAGCGAGTGGAGAGGAGCGGAGATGACCCACAAGGCCGCCGGCACGACCACGACTCTGGCGATGGCGGGGCAGGGCGGCTAGGGTGGCCCGGTGAAGTTCGAACTCACGGCTCCCTATGCCCCCGCGGGTGATCAACCTGGGGCGATCGCGGCCCTGTCCCAGGGCGTGGCGACCGGGAAACCGCATCAGGTCCTGCTCGGGGTAACCGGGTCGGGGAAGACGTTCTCCATCGCCAACGTCATCCAGGCTGCCCAGCGACCGACGCTGGTGATCTCGCACAACAAGACGTTGGCGGCCCAGTTGTATTCCGAGTTCAAGTCCTTCTTCCCGAAGAACGCGGTGGAGTACTTCGTCAGCTACTTCGATTACTACCAGCCCGAGGCCTACATCCCGCGCACCGACACCTTCATCGAGAAGGACTCGAGCGTGAACGAGCAGATCGAGCGGTTGCGGTTGTCGACGATGAGCTCGCTCATGTCCCGGAGGGATGTGGTGGTGGTGGCGAGTGTGTCGTGCATTTACGGCATCGGGAGCAAGGAGGATTACCAGGCGTTGCTGGTGCCCATCCATGTGGGGTTGGAACTGGGGCGCGAGACGTTCCTGAGCCGGTTGGTGGATATGCAGTACAACCGCAACGACATCGCCTTCGAGCGGGGCCAGTTCAGGGTCCGGGGTGACACCGTGGAACTGCATCCGGCCAATTCCGAGGAGGCCGTTCGGATCGAGTTCTTTGGGGACTCCATCGATCGGATCACCCGGTTTGATCCGTTGACCGGAGCTGCGCTGGAGAACCTGAAGTCGATCACCATCTTTCCCTGCAAACAATTCGTCACTCCGCAGGACAAGCTGAAGGGGGCCCTGTTGGCGATCCGGCAGGAATTGGGGGAACGGATCGCCTGGTTTGAGAAGCAGGGAAAACTGCTGGAGGCGCAACGGATCAAGATGCGCACCGAATACGATCTGGAGCAGTTGGAGGAACTGGGATTCTGCTCCGGCATCGAGAACTACTCCCGCCATATCGCCGGTCGCCCCCCGGGCTCCAGGCCCTATTGCATCATCGATTTCTTCCCTCCCGACTACCTGCTGGTGATCGACGAATCCCACGCCACCGTGCCGCAGATCGGCGGCATGTACGCGGGTGACCTCGCTCGCAAGACGGTGCTGGTGGAGCACGGATTCCGGTTGCCGAGCGCCCTGGACAACCGGCCCCTGGCGTTCACCGAGTTCCGGGCCATGCAACCTCAGTCCATCTACGTCAGTGCCACCCCCAGTGCTCAGGAGTTGGAATGGGCCGGCGGCGAAGTGGTGGAGCAGATCGTCCGCCCGACCGGGCTGATCGACCCCGAAGTCATCGTGAAGCCGTTGAGCGGGCAGATTGACGACCTCATCGAGGAGGCTCGGAAGAGAGTGGATCTCAAGGAACGCACGCTGGTCACCACCCTGACCAAGCGGACCGCCGAGGAACTGACGGACTATCTGCGCGACATCGGCATCAACGTCCGTTACCTGCACAGCGAGATCGATGCCATCGAGCGCGTTGAAATCCTTCGATCCCTGCGCAAGGGCGACTTTGACGTGCTCGTCGGCATCAACCTGCTCCGGGAAGGGCTCGATCTGCCCGAGGTGTCGTTGGTGGCCATTCTGGACGCCGACAAGGAAGGGTATCTGCGGAGCACGACCAGTCTGATCCAGACTGCGGGTCGAGCGGCACGGCACCTGAACGGGAAGGTCATCCTGTACGCCGACGTTCGGACGGCGAGCATCCAGCGGTTTCTGGCGGTGTCGGAGTACCGCCGGCAGCGCCAGATGGCGTACAACAAGGAACACGGCATCATCCCCCGGAGCGTGTCCCGGCCGGTGGAGGAAGGATTGGCTCCCGGACAGGCGGAGAATTCCAAAGCCATCGGGGTCATTCGGGACGCGGGTGGGAACTTCGACGTCACGGAAACCCTGCGCGAACTAGAGGCGGAGATGTTGGAGGCGGCCAACGCGCTGCAGTTCGAGAAAGCAGCGCTGCTCCGGGATCAAATCCAGGAGCTGAAGCGTTCGACCGGGGATGCCGGCGCAGGTACCGGCTCCGGATCGCGCTCGTCGGGCGGCGGAGGTCGGGGAGCACGTCGGGGTCGGGGCGGAAAGCGATCCGGTCACGGCTGATCCGGCCGTGCGCCGTGACGACTTGGTGACGCGCGCGGCTTGACCGGGCGTCG
>CAUJJW010000229.1 GCA_963205105.1 Verrucomicrobiota bacterium
GTCGGACGAGTGGGAACGCTGAACATCGAGTTCAACTCCCGGGCGACCCGCTTGAATCTCGGCACCAATGCCCAGGCATTGGCCACCCTGTCATGGGACGCCCGCGGCATGCACCAGGCGGCCGGGAACATCACGCGTGCCGATGGTACGGTTCACCTGCTCACCTCGGAGCGCCTGCGAGCAGCGCTCATCGAATCAGGCGACAGCCGGAACAATTATGCTCAGCCGGGCCTATCCGGTGTCCGGTGATCACCTGGTTGCCGCCAGTTCCTCCGGCATGGCCGGCCCGAGCACAACTCGGAAACCGACCAACGGATGGCGCGCCTCCGGATCGATGGCTCCCCGAGCCGCGCTACGGCATTCCGCGGCTTTGTCGGCCCATGCTCCCCCGCGCAGGACCTTGAACTGACCTTCCGCCGGCCCCCGTGGATTCAAGGAAGGCTCGGCCCCGAAGGTTCCGTACCAGTCCAGGCACCACTCCCGCACGTTCCCATGGACGTCGTGGAGTCCCCAAGGGTTGGGGAGCTTGGTCCCAACCCCGGAAGTTGGTCCGGCCAGGAAGCTCGCATAGTGAGATAGGTTGGCATCCGTAGGATCGGCTACGAACGAGTAGCGCGTGTTCGTTCCGGCACGCGCTGCGAATTCCCATTCGGCTTCCGTCGGCAATCGGCACTCATAGCCCTCCGGCACGCGGTTTGCCGCCTTCTCAGCCACGGTCAGGCGCCGGCAGAATTCCATGGCTTCCCGCCAACTGACCCGCTCGACCGGGCGATTCAGCGGTCCGGGGAAGAAGGAGGGATTCACCCCCATGATCTCCTGATACTGAGCCTGCGTGATTTCGTCCCGGGCGATGAAGTATCGCTCCGTCAACGTCACCAGGGCCACCGGCCCCTCATCCGGATCCCTCCCGGCCTCGTTGTTCGGACTGCCCATCGGGAAGGTGCCCGGGGCGATCTCCACCCACTCCATCGGTGGTGTGGCGTCCCGTTCGGTCCGTGCCAGAACGATGCGAAATCCAACGTTCGACAAGCGGCTGCCGGGTTCCAAATAGCTCCATCGGGTTGCGGATCGGATGAACTCCGGGTGATCCGAGAAACCGCCGCCGCGGACGACGCGATAGGCCGAATCCAGCGGTCCTTCCGGTTCGTTCGCTCTCCCACCGGAGTAGAGGTCGGCGTAGTCGGCGCACCATTCGGCCACGTTGCCGTGCATGTCGAACAGGCCCCAGGCATTCGCCCCGAGCCCGCCCACGTTGAAGGTTTTTCCGCTGGTGAAGGTTCTTGCGAACGCCGGGTAGGATCGATGGTCCGGATCGTCGCCGAAATGGTAGCGGTTGGTTGTCCCGGCGCGCGCGGCATACTCCCATTCCGCCTCGGTAGGCAGGCGGTAGGAAAAACCCTCGGGCAACGCACCGGCCAGCTTTTCGCGCTCGGTCAATCGCCGGCAAAACTCAGTAGCCTCGAGCCAGGTGATGCTGTCCACCGGTCGGTTTCCCTGGCCCGTCTGGAATGCGCTTGGATTGGCGTTGATCACCTCCTGGTACTGAGCCTGGGTGATTTCATGGCGGCTCATGTGAAAGCCCCGCCGAAAGGTGATTTCCATGCCGGGCTGTTCATCCCGTTGGTGGCCGACCTCGGACGCGGGGCTTCCTAGACGAAAAACCCCGGACGGGATCTCCGCCAGTTCGATGACCGGAACCGGGGGTTGCGACCCCACCGGAGCGAGCACAACCCGGAACCCCACGTCGTCCTGCCGTTCGTCCAACCATTCGTAGCGTCGGAACGCCGACCGGCACGCCGCGGAATCGTCCCGGAACGAACCGCCGCGAATGACCCGAAACTCGCCGGAGGCAGGGCCCCGGGGATCGACTTCCACGCCGCCCAGGTACTCGGAGTAGAAGTCCAGGCACCACTCGCTGACGTTTCCGTGAGCGTCATGAATTCCCCAGGGATTTGACTGTTTGAGTCCGACAGGCTGGACCCGGTTCTCGGAATTCTCCGCGTGCCAGCCGTGCTCGGAGAGACCGCCGCCACCCGGGTCGTTCCCGAAGCTGTAGGCAGTCTGGGTTCCCGCGCGGGCGGCATACTCCCATTCCGCTTCGGTGGGGAGTCGGTACTCGTGGTTGGCGGGGAGACGGTTGGCCGCCTTTTCGATGGCTGTCAGCCGCTCGCAATACTCCATGGCCTCCGCCGAGGACACCCGGTGCACCGGCAGGTCCGGGCCTTGAGTCAAACTTGGGTTGGACCCCATGACCTCGGAGAACTCCCCTTGGGTGACTTCGTGGCGGCCCATGAGGAATCCATGCCGGACCACAACCCGCATCGAAGGAGACTCATCGGACTCATGTCCGTCCTCGGACGGTGTGCTCCCCTGGAGAAATGAGCCTGGCGGAACCCAAGCCCACCGCTCCGGGTCGGGGTTGTCCAATGCCGGTTCCCATCGCGCCTGAAAGAACGCCTCCAGGCCACCCAGTGTCGGCAAGGCGACTGAGATGTTTGTCCTTCCGTTGGTGAGTACTCCGGTCCACAGGACGGATGGGCCTGCCTTGAGGGTTTCGAGCGACGGTGCGCGGAGAATGGAGGCAGGGGCTTCTGTGGAAGGTCCCGTCAACTCGACCACCAAGCCTTCGGGCGTTGCGATTGCCCGGAGCTGCAAGGCGCTCGGGTGCTCCGGAACAACCGGACCGAGGCGGATCATGGATGCCCCGCCATCGCCACTCGCCTGCCCCCAGGCCGAGGACAACAGTGCCTGGCCGGCCGCGGCCAATCTCACCCACCCCAAGATTGTCCGAAGCGATGGCGCACCTTTGCTCAGGGGGACCGCTGGTGGCCACGTGGAGGTCCCGACCGCCGTTGAAGGAGCCCGACGACCCGACGTTGACGCTTCCGGTACCATGGATTCGCGCACCCTTTCAGGCCGCCTTGAGATGTCCATGGCGAAGTGACTGGGTTTCCCCGGTCACGGATTGGATGGTGCTGGCACGTCCCGTGCCCCGTCCCGGGTCGGAACCGGAACCCAAGGCTGGATCCACGCCATCTCGTGCTCGCCTTCGCGGTAGGGGTTCGCCTTGAGACGGGTCGAAGTGACCCGGGCGCGCACGTACAGTTCGTCGCCCTGCAACCGGTATTCCGCTGCCGAACCTTCCACCACCTTCAGCACCCGCCCGATGTCGTCCGAGTAGCGGTGGGTCACGCGAAGGGGGGCGCCCGCGCTGGTCTTGACGGGCTCGTTCTGGCGATCGAAGCCCTGTCGGGTGCCAATGAATTCAATGCGGTAGGTCACTCCGTCATCCGGCTCCACTTCCACGCGAAGCCGATCGCCCTCCCGTCGCAGGTCCCGGAGCAGAACGCCGCTCGTCGCATAGAATTCGCCAGCTTCCAGTGCCAGAATCAGGGCCTCGGGAGTGAGATGCGGCGCCTTCACCATCACCCAGCCGCGGCCAGGGTTGCTCTGGCCCACCGCCTCGTTGTGGTAGTTGTGCGAGTCATCGACGGCTAATCCGAGCATCGGGGGCAAACCCAGTACGGCCAACCTCCAGGTCAGCACGATGTCCCACACCCGCTCCATGCCGGCGTGCGTCTCGTCCCCTTCGTTGTGGACCGATGGATGCCCGTTGTAGACCTCGAAGAACCGCTCCCCACGCACCCGCATCAGTTCCTCCGCGGTGATGCCCCAGACGAAGTTCGGATGGTTGATGTGCGGGAACATCGGCTGCCCCGTGCGCGCCCGCTGTTCCAGCACCGCATCAATGTTCCGTTGCAGGACATCGACCACATTGGAACCGCCGGCTGGCGCCACGCCGTCGCGCAGGTTCACGGCGTTGATGTGCAGCGGTGCCACCAGATGGCGGTCGGTGATCTCCATCGCCGGGATCAGCAAAAAACGGTCGGGTTCCTCGAACCGGGTGCGAACCTCGCCGAGCGGCTTCAGTCGGACCTGGTTGGTGCCATCGACTACCCGCTCCTGAACCCAAGCCGGCCCGAAACGGGTTCGGTACTTTTCCAACACCTCACCCCCGCCACGCTTCGACGTCACCGTCTGCCATCGGTCACCCTCCGGCATGGTGTTGTGCTCGGTGAACGCCAGGAAATGATACCCGCGTTCCTTGTACCAGCCGGCGATCATTTCCGGGTAGTCGTCGCCGTCACTCCACAACGAGTGGGTGTGCAGGTTGCCCTTCCACCAGCGCGTGGACAGCCCCGGGTTGGCAGCCTCTGCCGCGAGCGCAGTCGGGACCAACGCGTCACCGGTACAAACCAAGGCAAACGACAAACTCAACAGGCTCGTGAGGCGGGACATGCTAAAAGGCTGCCTTGTCCTGGCCACCGTCGGCAATGACGGGGGTGCAACAATTCTCCGAATCTTCGGCATCGCCCGTCGCCTGTAGCACCGAATGCAGCTGTTGCGGGGCGCCTGCCGGTGAGGAGCCCGGTGTCGCTGAGGCTCCGTGACTGAGGTCACCCGGTTCGCTGTCGACACCGAAGGAAAACGCCCAAGGCCATAAGGCTCGCACCCGAAATCCACCACGACGACGCTTCCGGCACGAACGGGGGAGTGATCAGGGGATCGTAGGTGAGTTGAAGCCCCCAGCGTTGAAGCTCCATCTGCCCGCCCGAGCTGGCATCGATGACAAGCAGCGTCCAATCGCCTTCCACCGGCAGGCCGCCAAAGTCACCGAGTAGCGCGGTTCGCTGGGCCGCGTCGAAGTCGGACAGTGTCGCCATGGGAGACACGTCCCGACCGTCCGGGGCCCAGGATCCCAGAATCTTCAGGCTGCCGTCCGGGACAAAGTGGACGTCGCCCAGCGTGGCGTCATCGTCGAGCGTGATCTCCAAACCATTTCCTGAGGAGCCGTAGGGGTCGCCGGAACCGCGCCCGGGGCGATTGAGCAGCACGGAAAGGGCGGAGTCATGCTGCAGCGACACGTAGAGGTCTCCGATCCAGCCGCCGTCGATCCCCGTTCCTTCGAGGTCGAGGAAGACCGAGACATCGGTGATGGTGCCTTGGATTCCGGAAATCTGACGCGTGTCGGCGCGGCCGTTCAGATCACCATCCGGGATGAGCGCGGAGGGAAGATCGTACGTGATGTCGAAGGTGGCGGCATGGTTGGACTCAAGAACGGCGGCAAACGCCAGGGCGGTCCAGATGGCGGTTTTCATAAGCTGTTGCTGGGTGGATGACCGGAGGGGGTGATGGGTGGGGATCAGAAGGCGAGCAGTTGCGTGCGGTAAAATCGACCGTCCCCGGCATTGGGGTCGTCGAGACGGATGCGACCGGTGGCATCGGCCGTGACCCGCGCGAGGGGTGCCCAGGGGCCGGCCACGGTGGAGGCGACATAGATTTCGTAGGATTGGCGAGGAATGCCCTGGAACTCGACGGTCACGCCGCCCCCATCACGTTTTCGGATGTGGATGAGGTTCAGGCTGGGGCTGGTATTGGCGCCCTGGATTTCGATGACCACGCGTCCGGTGGAGGTTGAGCCGAACTGGTCGCGCACGGAGTAGTTGAATCCTCCCGGGAGGTGTTCTGAGCCGACCGCTGGTGAGTAGAGGAGCCAGCCATCGTCTTCGGCAACCGTCGCGCCTTCGGGAAAGACCGAGGTCACCCCGGTGAACGCAAAGTAGTCACCATCGGGTTCAGCATCATTGCGGAGTAGGGTTTGGATTCGGGTTTTGAATCCGCTTCGAACGGCGCGTTGGAAGGAATCCACGCCGGCCAGCGGCGGTCGGTTCTCCCGCCACTGGATGCGCAGGGCCTTTTCGTCCAGCTCGGAGGTCGCCCCGGCGGAGTCCTGGGCCTGGACTTGGATGCTGAAGAAGGATGCGAGCAGGCTTTCGGGATCGGGGTTGGTGAAGACGTGGCTCAAGGTGAATGAGCGTTGTCCGTCCCGGCCGCGGATTCGTTCGGGTTTCGACAGGTCGCCCCAGGTGACGGTCAGGTCGATTTCGTCTCGGGAATCCTCGTCCTTGACCTCGACGTCGAGCGTGACTTGAGCGAGGGCGACGGTGGCGAGCACGTTGCCGATCACGGGGGTGCGGTTGCGTTTCAGGAAGCGAATGGGACGGACGACGGACTGGAAGGGGGCGGGGCCAATCGTGAGTTCGGCATTCAGGACTTCGACGCCTCTGGCGAAGGTCTGCAGCGATGCCAGCCAGGGGCTGCCTGCGACCGGGGTGAGGGTCGCCCAGGCCGGGGAAACCGGATTCATGTTCTGGTCGAGCAACCGCCACGAGTAGCGGAGATGTTCCTTGGGTTTCGACCAGCCATCGTCGGCGGTTTCCGTGCCCGGGTCGTCGGGGACTTCGATCGGATTCTCGAACGGGTTGAGGTTATCGAAATACCCGGGCGGGATGAATTTCAGGGAAGTGACGCGGGTCTCGTGGAGGACACCGTCATAGGAGGTGTTGTCGAACTCGTAGGGTTTGTCGCTGAGAACGCGGATGCCGGATTGAACGCCGATGCCAAACAGGTCGAGGTACGGCTCGTCGTCCTCCACCCGATAGTTGTCGCCGTCGTAGAGGCGAATGGTCCATCCCATGGGTGCAAACCAACGCACCGAGGAGGCGCGGTCATTGAATCCGTCTGGCCAGGAGAGTTTTCGTAGATCCTTGAAATCCTCCAGATCGCGATCCGCCCAATCCATGATGACTGAACGCCCGTTGTAGTTGGCGTCCTCGAAGATCTCCACCCAGGGACGGATGGGGCCCATGCGCTGACTGTCCCCGGCGTCGAGGATGGCGGTGGAGTCTTCGGTGATGAACTCCGGTGCATATAGAAGGGCTTGTTTTTCGTAGATCGGGTTGCCCTCGCGATACACTTGTTCGTGTCGGAACTCCGCGAAGCGCACGGAAGCCCGCGGGCCCCAGTTGTAGTGTTCTACGGCGTAGACCAGGAGTTCACCAGTGGGGCTCACGTACGTGCAGAGCCCGGCCAGGAAGTTGCCGTTGGAGTCGGTGTGGTAGGAGCTCGGTTCCCCGACTTTGGCGCCAAGTTCACCATTGGCCGAGTTGCCGCTGTCGGTGTGCATCTGGCGGCTGGTGATTTCCCGGATGCCGATGCGGTCGGCGTTGGCTTCCCAGCCGGTCACTTTGTACAGGAAGAGCATGTCCTTGCCCGAGATGAAGGGGGTGGTTTCGCGGTCGTTGTGTCCGGCGATGAGGTAGACGCTTTCAACGCCATCCGTGTCGCGCTGAACCATGAGTTGAAGGGCCTGATGGCTGGTCGTGCCCTTGTCCCAGGTGCCGTCACGGACATCGTCCACGTCGAAGGTGTCGTGCAGGCGGAACGCGAACCCGTCATCCAGGAACGATTCCCGATTCGACCGGTAGAACTTCAGGGTTCCACCGTCTCCGCCGGTGGTGACGAGCAGGAATTTGCCATCCGGCAAATGGGTGAGTCCGACGATGCCGATCTTGGAGGTGGACTCGATGGTCCCCGGCAGGAGACGCGGGTTTTCAGGGTCGGAGACATCGTAGAACATCACCTTTCCCTTGGGTCCGTCGCCGATGACCCCCTCGAGCGGCACGGCCAGAATGTCGCCGCAGAGCTGGATGCCGCCCGGGTGCTGGTACCGGGAGAAGACAAGCGCCCGGACGACCCGATCCTCGGCAGGGGGTTGGGTTCCTTCGACGGAGTCGGACTTTTCGTACCGATTGGACCGCAACCGTTCGCCGACCGAGTTTCGGGAACCCATGCGGACGATCATCAGGTAGCCACGGTCGTTGTCGGACATGCCGGCGCGTGTCACGAATAGATAGGGTCTTCCGGGCGTCGAGGAACGAGCGATGCCCTGAAAGTGGGTGCTGGTGCGATCGAGCCCGCCCTTGGCGAGGGGAACCAGGTCCGGATCCTGTCGGAATCCCAACAAATCGGCATGGGAACGCAGGCGGTCGAACTGGTTTTCCATTCTGAGAAGCCTTCGGTTGGTTTCGTT
>CAUJJW010000230.1 GCA_963205105.1 Verrucomicrobiota bacterium
CTCCCCTTCCCCAGCGCCCCCATCTACTCCGTCAGCTTCAGTCCCGATGGCCAACGCCTCGCCGCCGGCACCGGCTCCGGCATCGTCCTGGTCTTCGACACCACCACCGGCAGCCTCAACCTCGTCTTTTCCGTCACCCCGGATTCCGATACGGAATCGACCAGGAAACCGGAAGCAACCCTCGCCAGTCACCCCGCACCCGCGGCAACCCCCGTCCTCGCCGCCCCACCCGCCCCGCCAGGGACGGCGTCAGCCCCCACCATGGCTGCCCTGCCCGCCGGCGCGCCTCTCATCGAACCCGCCGTCACCCGTGCCACGGCGTTGTCTGTCGAGCCTCCCATCCTCCGGTCGGCCATCCTCAACGAACATGTTCAGCTACTTGTCCATGCCCGGACCCCCGAAGGCGACCTCGTGGACGTCACCCGCCAGGCCACCTTCGAACTCCCGCCCGAGTTGGGCTCCATCTCGGCCCGTGGCCGGTTCATTCCCCTTCAGCCTGGTCGCGGCACTCTGCGCATCGCCGCTGCCGGTTTGACCACCGAGGTGCCCATCGACCTGTCCCGGTTCGCCCCCGAGTACGCCGCCGACTTCATCCGCGACGTGAACCCTGTCCTGTCCCAGCTCGGCTGCAACGCCGGCACCTGCCACGGCGCTCGCGAGGGCAAAGTCGGCTTTAAACTCTCCCTCCGCGGTTACGACCCCATCTTCGACGTCCGCGCCCTGACCGACGACCTTGCCGCGCGCCGCGTGAATCTCGCCGCTCCCGACGAGAGCCTCATGTTGCTCAAGTCCACCGGTGTCGTTCCCCACGAAGGAGGCCAGCGCACCACTCCGGACTCGCACCTGTACGCCATCCTCCGACGCTGGATCGCGGACGGCGCCCGCCTGGACCTGAAAGCGCCCCGGGTCACCGGCATTCAATTGTCGCCCTCCAACCCCACCGTCCAGGCCATCGGCGCCCGCCAACAGGTGCGCGTGGTCGCCTCCTACTCCGACGGCACATCCCGGGACGTGACCGGGTACGCGTTTGTCGAAACCGGCAACGGCGACGTGGCCAGCGTTGGCCCCGGTGGCCTCGTTCAAGCCCTGCGACGCGGTGAAGCTCCCATTCTGGCCCGTTACGAAGGCAGTTACGCCGCCACCACGCTGACGGTCATGGGGGACCGCACCGGCTTTGTCTGGACCGACCCGCCGGCCCACAACCGCATCGATGAACTGGTCGCCAGCAAATGGCAGCGCATGAAAATCCTGCCAAGCGACCTCTGCACCGATGCCGAATTCATCCGGCGCGTCTCCCTGGATCTCACCGGGCTCCCGCCCACCGCTACTGAGGTGCGCGAGTTTCTCAGCAACCCCCGCGACACCCGGAGCAAACGTGACGCCCTGATCGAGCGCCTGCTCAACAGCCCGGCCTTCCTCGACCATTGGGCCAACAAATGGGCCGATCTGCTCCAGGTGAACCGCAAATTCCTCGGGGAAGAAGGCGCCCGCCTGTTTCGGTACTGGATCCGTTCCGAGCTCGCCACCAACACGCCCTACGACGCGTTCGTGCGCAAACTCATCACCGCCACGGGCTCCAACAAGGACAACCCCGCCGCCGCGTACTGGAAGATCCTGCGGACCCCGACGGAAACGATGGAGAACACCACCCACCTCTTCCTCGCCACCCGCTTCAACTGCAACAAGTGCCACGATCACCCGTTCGAACGCTGGACCCAGGACCAGTACTACCAGCTCTCCCAGTACTTCGCGCAGGTCGATTTCAAGAAGGACGACGCCAGCGGGGATCGCCGCATCGGCGGCACCGCCGTCGAAGGCTCCAAACCACTCTTCGAAATCGTCAGCGACCTGAAGGACGGCCACGTCAAACACGACCGCACCGGCCAGCAAGTCCCACCCGCCTTCCCATATCCGGCCACCGCGTCCGGCACCTCGCCCACCCGAAGGGCCGAACTCGCCGCCTGGATGACCGCCCCCGACAACGCCTACTTCGCCCTCTCCTACGTCAACCGCCTCTGGGGCTACCTGCTCGGCGTCGGCCTCGTCGAACCGCTCGACGATATCCGCGCCGGCAACCCGCCCTCCAATCCCCAGTTGCTCGAGCATCTCACCCGGGAGTTCGTCGAAAGCGGGTTCAACTCCCGCCATATCCTCCGCCAGATCTGCCAGTCGCGAACCTACCAACTCGCCCTCACCACCCACCGCTGGAACGAGGATGATCGGGTCAATTTCTCCCACGCCCTGCCCCGACGTCTGCCCGCCGAGGTCCTGCTCGACGCGGTGTACACCGTGACCGGCGCCACCCCGAATTTCCCCGGCGCCCAGGGACTCCGCGCCGCCCAACTCATCGATGGCGCCGTCGACGTCCCCGGCGGGTTCCTCGCCAATCTCGGCCGGCCCCCGCGTGAAAGCTCCTGCGAATGCGAGCGCAGCAACGACATGAAGCTCAGTTCCGTCATGTCCTTGCTCAGCGGCCCCGCCGTCTCCGAAGCGGTCGGCGATCCTTCCAACGCCTTGACCCATCTCGTCGCCACCGAATCCGACGACCGCAAGCTCACCGATGAGTTGTTCGTCCGCATTCTCGGCCGGCCCGCCCGCGACTCCGAACTCTCGCTGGTCAGCAAGACCACCGCGAATCTGGAGACCGAACACCAGCGTCTCACCCAAAGCCTCGCCACCGCCGAGATCGCCTGGGCGCTTCGCAAACCGGCCCTCGACAAAGCCCGTTCCCAGTCGATCGCCACCGCCGAAAAGGCGCTCGCCGATTACCTCACCGCCCGCGCCGCCGACGTCGCCGCCGCCCAACGCCAGCGCCAGGAACGCATCGCCACCGCCGAGGCCGCCGTCCAGAACCTCGAACCCCTGCTTCCCGCCCGCGTGATCGAATGGGAGTCGCAGCTGAATTCCAACCAACTCGCCACCGCCTGGGTTCCCCTCGACCCCCAGTCCGTTCAGGGCGCCGGTTCCGCCCAGCTTCGAAAGCTCCCCGACGGCTCCATCCGCTCCACCCCCAGCATCGGCGAATTGCCCACCTACACCGTCACCGCCAACACCCCTCTCGCCAACATCACCGGAGTTAAACTGGAAGTCCTCCCCGACCCCGAACTCCCGCGGTACGGCCCCGGCCATAAGGACGGCGATTTCCTGCTCGCCGAGTTCGCCGTCGATGCCGCCTCGCGCACCAACGCCAACCAGTTCGCCCGACAGAAGATCGTTGCCGGCGCAACGGACACCATCGCCGACGGCCTCCAGATCGAGCAGACCTTCAATGGCATCGCCGAACAGGGACGACTCGAAGGCTGGCGCATCGGCACTGCCACCGGCCGGCCCCATTGGGCGACCTTTGCCTTCGAGAAACCCATCGGCGACACCAACGGCACCGTCCTCCGTTTCTCCCTGCAACACCGCTACGAGGCGCCCCATGAGATCGGACGGTTCCGGCTCTGGGTCACCACCAGCCCCACGCCCACCGCCGAAGGCCTGCCGACCGGTCTCGCTGACGTCCTGAAGGTGCCCGTGCTGCGCCGCAATCCCGCCGAACAGGACCGCCTGGTCCAACATCTCCGGTCCCAGGACCCGGAGTTCCTGAAAGCGGACTTCGACTTGGTCGGCGCCCGCATTGCCATCCCGGAAGACGCGAGGTTGAAAGCGCTCGAACAGGAACTCGCCCGGGCGTCCCGGCCGATTCCCACCGACCCCGCCCTCGTCCAACTGCGCCAGGACGCCACCGTCAGCGCGCGCCAGCTCACTCGGAAACGCCTTACCGCCGCCCAGGACATCACCTGGGCCTTGATCAACACGCCGGCATTTCTCTTCAACCGCTAACCTCCCACCCCCATCGCGAGACTCCCATGATCCAACTTCCCGGCGGCACGTGCAGCGATCTGTGCGACGCCAACCTCAAGATGACCCGGCGCAACCTTCTGCGCCTCGGCGGTTCCTCCATCCTCGGCCTGTCGCTCGGCCAGTTGCTCAACCTCAACGCGCGGGCCTCCGAAAGCGTGCCCAAGGGCGGCCCCGGCTGGGGCAAGGCCAAATCCGTCATCCTCTGCTACCTCCAGGGCGGCCCCAGTCATCTCGACCTCTGGGACCCCAAGGAAAACGTGCCCGACAAGATCAAGAGCCCGTTCTCGTCCATCCCCACCAAGATTCCCGGCATCCATTTCACCGAACTGCTCCCCCGCCTCGCCCAGGTGAACGACAAGTTCACCACCATCCGGTCGATGAGTTACACGCCCAACGGGCTCTTCAACCACACCGCCGCCATCTACCAGATCATGACCGGCTACACCACGGACAAGGTGTCGCCGTCCGGCCAACTCGAGCCCCCCAGCCCCAAGGATTTCCCCAATTTCGGCTCCAACATCATCCGGCTCAAACCCGTCAGCGAGCCAATGCTCCCCCTCGTCATGCTCCCCCGGCCCCTCCAGGAGTCCAACGTCGTGGGCAAAGGCGGCACCGCCGGGTTCCTCGGCAAAGCTTACGACCCCTACTACCTCTACCCCGAAGGCGATGACATGGACCTCGCCAAAATGGACCGGATCCGCACCGATGACCTCAAGCTGCCCCAGGAGGTCTTTGCCCTTCGCCTCGAACGCCGCGCCCAACTCCGCGACCTGCTCAATCAGGCCATGCCCGAAATCGACAAGGCGGTCGAAAGTTATCAACTCGACGAATACTACCAGCGCGCATTGAGCCTCGTCGTGTCCGGCAAGGCCCGCACCGCCTTCGATCTCGCCCAGGAACCCGACGCCACCCGCGATCGCTACGGACGCAACACCTTCGGCCAAAGTTGCCTGCTCGCCCGCCGTCTCGTCGAAGCCGGCACCCGCGTCGTCGAGGTCGTCTGGCCCAAGATCGCCAATTCCGACAACCACTCCTGGGACGTGCATGTTGGCCTCTACGCCCGCATGAAGAACCAGTCCGCTCCCATGCTCGACCAGGGGCTCTCCGCCCTGTTCGAGGATCTCGATCAACGCGGCATTCTCGACGAAACCCTCGTCGTCGCCATCGGCGAGTTCGGCCGTAGCCCGGAGAAAGGCGTCAGCACCTCCGGCAACAGCAACAGCCCCGACGGCCGCGATCATTGGCCTTACTGCTACACGTCCGTCATCGGTGGCGCCGGCATCCGCCGCGGCTACGTCCATGGCCGGTCTGACAAAACCGGTTCCAGCCCGCTCGAGGATCCGGTCCATCCCATGGAATTGCTCGCCACCATCTACCATGCGTTCGGCATCGACCCCGGCACCATCGTCTACAACCACCTCAACCAACCCCGCGAACTCGTCAAAGCCCAGGCCGTCACCAAGCTGTTCGCATGAGAACCGTCCACGGCGTTCCGTAGCGGCGGGCGTCCCGCCTGCCGTAGAGGGGGGCGTCTCGCCCCCCGGAATGCCCGGTTCATTGTCCCCCGGCGCGTCGAATTCTTGGAAAACGCTCCCACCCATGAAACGTCCCATGCGAGCTATCGCGAGGGTGGAAGCAGGCTCCCTCACCCCAACCCTCTCCCGGTGGGAGAGGGAGTCGCGTCCTGCCCTCGGCGACAGGCCCAAACCCCATTCTTCCGAGCTGTCCCGACTCGTTCCAGCGAACGCTCCGCCCAACCCTTCGATAACCGCGGTGCCTATTCTCCTTCTCCCTCCGGGAGAAGGCCGGGATGAGGGCCGCTCGCTCTCATCCTTGCGCCCCGGTTCATTGTCCCCCTGCACGACTCACCACTGGTCGAGATTCCCCATGAGTGCTCCCTCCCCACGTCACCACGTCACCCTCGCAACCTTCATCACCCTCGTTGCGCTCTCCCTCGCCACCTCCGCCGCCGACCCCATCTTCTCCGGCCCGCAGCCTTCCGAGAAAACCACTCCCTTCCAAGTGCTCGACCTGGCCTCCGAAAAGGAAGGAGCCGAACGCGATCCCATCGCCGACAACGCCGGGGCCCCTTCCGCCCTGGTGTTCCTTCACGGCATCGAACGTTCGCTGGTCCCGCTGCTCCGCGTCATCGATGAGTACGGAGCCCAGCGCAAGGACCGAATCCGTACCGAAATCATCTTCCTCGCTCCCGACCGCCTCGCCGGCGAACAACGGTCCAAGGCCGCCTCCAAGTCGCTCCGTCTGCAGTCCCGCATCGGCCTGTCGCTCGATGGCACCGAAGGGCCCGGCAATTACGGCCTCAACAAGGATTGCCTGATGACCATCGTCACCGCCGTCAGCAACCGGGTGATCGCCAACTTCGCCCTCGTCCAACCCGGCATCGCCGACGCCCCCAAGGTGCTCGAAGCCCTGGCCCGAACCGCGGGCGACACCAACCCGCCAACCGTGGCCAGCCTCAGCACCCGACCGGGGGATGGCGCCGGCATGCGACGCGGGGAGGATTCCATGCGTCGCGACAACGCCGCCGCGGGGGACAAGCCTAAAGACCCGTTCCCGGGAGCGGTTCCCACGGACGATCAACTCCAGTTCCTGCTCCGACGTTTCATCCGCGCCACCAACGACGTCGCCACCACCGACAAGCTTCTGGCGGACGTGAAGGCGCACATCGCGAATCAACCGGATCTTCAGAAGCAGGCCATCGACGGTTGGACCCGGGTGCTTCATTTCGGTGACCGCTATGGCAACGACTACTCCCGGAAGATCGGCCGCGAATTTCTTGAATCACTTCAGAAAAGCACCGCTCCACGGCCCTAGCGACGTCGCGGGTTGATTCAATCGGCGACACCCGCCTCATCGTAATCCTACTCCTAATCGTCATCGTCCTCGGCTCCCCCGGTTCATGGTCCCAAGACGTGTCCATGTTTTTGGAAAACGCTCCTGCCCATGAACCGCGCCTCCGTAGCGGCGGGCGTCTCGCCTGCCGTAGAGGGGGGCGTCCCGCCCCCCGGAATCCCCGGATCCTGGCTCGCGAACAGGTCATTCTTGAACCAACATCCCCCCATGAACGCCCTCCACTTCTCCCCGCGTCGCTCCTTCGCTCCCCTCGCGTCCCTGCTGGCCACGCTTCTCCTGCCCCTTGCCCTTCCCGCCGACACCGTCGCCGATCGCAAAGGCGCCGTGCTGAAGGATCGCGAACTGCTCGGAGAAGATCCGCGCTGGATCTATGACGACTACGAACGCGCCTTCGCCGAAGGCAAACGGACCGGCAAACCGGTGCTGGTCGTGCTGCGCTGCATCCCGTGCCTCGCCTGTGTCGGCATCGACTCCGCCTTGCTCCTAGAGCACTCCAGTCTCGCCACCCTCCTCGACCGTTTCGTTTGTGTCCGTGTGGTGAACGCCAATGCCCTCGACCTATCCCGGTTCGAGTTCGATTTCGATCTCTCGTTCTCGGCGCTGATCTTCAACGGCGACGGAACCTTGTACGGCCGCTTCGGATCGTGGACCCATCAGAAGAACCCGATCGATAACGGCACCGACGGCCTGCGCGACACCCTGGAAAAGGCGCTCGCGCTCCACGCCGAGTACCCGGCGAACAAGTCCTTGCTGGCCGGCAAACAGGCCCACCCCAGCCCGCACAAGACTCCCGTCGACATGCCCACCCTCGCCGGCAAGTACACCACCGAACTCGACTGGGAGGGTCAGGTGGTCAAGAGCTGCGTCCATTGCCACCAAATTGGCGATGCCCTGCGAAGTGAGTTCCGCCAACGCAAGGAACGGATCCCTTCGAAGCTGGTGTTCCCGTTCCCCGGACCCGAGACCGTCGGCCTCGGGCTCAACCCCAAGTCAGCCGCCACCCTCCAGGCCATCATTCCTGGTTCCGCCGCTGAAAAGGCCGGCCTCCAGGTGAAGGACCAGCTGGCCAGTCTCGGCGGCCAACCCATTGTCTCCAGCGCCGATGTCAGCTGGGTGCTCCATCACGCGCCGGACACCGGCTCGCTGCCCGTCGCGGTCCGGCGCGGTGAACAAACCGTTTCCGCTTCGCTGGAACTGGCTCCTGGCTGGCGGACCCACGCCGACATCTCGCGTCGCGTCGGCACCTGGGGCATGCGGGCCATGGCGCTCGGCGGTCTCCAGCTCCAGGATTTATCGGACGCCCAACGTGAAGCGCGCGGCCTCGGCAAGCAGGGCCTGGCCCTGCTCGTGAAGCACGTCGGCGAATACAACGAGCACGCCGCCGCCAAGAAAGCCGGCTTCAAGAAGGACGATGTCCTCGTCGCCGCCGCCAGCTCGTCCCAACGCGAATCCGAAAGCGCCCTGATCGGCCGGTTGCTGGCCCAATTTCAGCCCGGCGACTCCGTCCCCGCCACCGTCCTGCGCGGCTCCGAGCGCCTCGAACTGAAGTGGCCGATCCAGTGAGCGGCAGGTTACCTGGGCTTTTGCAGGCGTTCGCGGACCAGTTCCGGCAGGTACTTCGTCGGCACCGAGCCGTGGTCGATGACCGCCTCGTGGTACCGGCCGAGTTCAAACCGGTCCCCGAGTTCGCGCTGAACGGATTGGCGCAGCCGGTAATGGGCCATGCGCCCCACGAAGTAGGTGCTGAGTTGGGTGGAGGTCTGCTTGGCCCGCACGATCTTGAGCCGCGCCTCGCCTTCACTTTGGAAGGCCCCTTCCATCAAGAACCGCAAGGCTTCGTCGTCGGTGATCGCCGTGCAGTGCATCCGATGGTCGAGAATCGCGTTGGCCACCGCCCGCAAATAGAACTTCAGCTGATTCAACCGCAGACGCAGGTCCCCGTCGCCGTACCCCTGGTCGAGCATCATCTGCTCCGTGTACACCGCCCAACCCTCGATGAAGACCCCGGACTGAAGCACGCGGCGGACGAGCGACGGCGACCGGTTGGAGTACTCCAGTTGCACGTAGTGGCCGGGGTACGCCTCGTGGATGGTCAGGATCTGGAGCATGTGCTGGTTGTATTCCTCCAGAAAACTCTTCACCCGGTCCGCTCCCCAATACGACGGCGGCGGGCTGACCGCATAGAAACTGGCGGTGGCGGGTTCCAGCGGGGGCGCCGATTCCAGATAAGCCAGGGAGTTGCCCCGCCGGAATTCCGGCATTTCGATCACCTGACAACGATCCGGTTCGGGCAGCCGCAGAATGTCGCGATCCGCGATGAAGGCCTTGATCCGTTCGACGGTCGCGCGGGCATCCGCCACCAACTCCTCCGGCTTCCCGTGCTCCTCGCCCACCGCCTGGGCCACGCGCGCCACCGTCAGACGCCGTCCCGCGTCATCGCTGGGGGGCATGGTTTCCTTGGGAAAGTACCGGCTCCAGAGCTGCCGGGACACCACGTACATTTCGCGGTTCACCCGCTCGAATTCCGCTTCCGCGTCCGCCAACACCTGATCCGCCGACATCCCGGCATCCAGAACGAGGTCGAGTTTCTTGGCGAAACGCCGTCGACCCAACCGCCATTCACCCGTCGCCCGCGCCATGAGATCGCCCTCCAGAAACGTCTGATACTCCTGAAGCGCCGCCACCACCGGCGCGGCCGCCGACCGCAGCGTTTCCATCTGGTCCGTGGCTCCGGCGAGTTCGAACACTTCCTTTTCGTAGAAGGCGATGGCCCCCTTGTTCTGACGAATCGCCGTCTCGAGAATGGGTTTCGGCGGGTTTCGAAGTGTCGCCCGCGCCGTGGCCACCACCGAGGGAATCTTCCGCAGGCGCGCGATCGAGTTGGAAACATTCACCTCGCGCGGCTGCGTCGATTGCGCCAGCAGCATGTAGACGCTGTCGCTGAGGTAGGTGTTGTAGACCCGCGGATCTTCCTCAAATGGCCGGGTGTTCTCCGCCAGCCAGAGCCCGGTCTCCAATTCATGCTTCAGAATGTCGAAGTCGATCCGGCCGTCGGAGGTCAACCGGGCGCGATCCACCGCCTTCGGCAGGTCGCGCAGGGTCTTCTTCGCCAACCCGAGCCACGCCGCACGCGCCTCCGGCGTCGGATTCTCCAGCTGGTCATCGAAACGGTGATCGCCCAACTGACTCGCGGCGGTCGGCTCCAGCCGAAAGCGTTCGTCCAGGTAGGAACGGAAGAACGCCGCCAGTTCGGCGTCCGCTGACCCCCCGTTCTCGGCGGCCCGGGCCGTGCCCGAATCCCAAGCCAGAACCGCCACCCCAACCATCATCCAGGCCAGTGCCTGCCTGCCTCGAAGGATCAACATCCGAACCATGCGGAAAGGTTTTCACAGGTCTGGGAATGACTCCAATCCCTTTCCCCGCTTCAATCCGCCCCGACATGCCGCGAGATTTGTTCCCAGGCGCCTCCAACGGCGAATACGGCGCACCGCCCGAGCTCTTACCCGTCCTGGACCGTGGCGCCGGCGCCCGGGTGTGGGACACCACCGGAAACGAGTGGATCGACTTCACCATGGCCTGGGGTTCCGCTCTCGTCGGCCATGCCCATCCCAAGGTCGTCGATGCCGCCACCCGCCAGGCCGCGTCCGGGGTGAACTTCGCCGCCGTCAATCGCCGCGCCGTGGAACTCGCCGACCGCCTCCACGCCCTCGCCCCCTTTCTCCAGCGCATCCGGTTCGTCGCCTCCGGCACCGAGGCCACGATGATGTGCCTGCGCGTCGCCGCCGCCGCCACCGGCCGTTCCAAGGTCCTGAAATTCACCGGCGCCTACCACGGCCAACACCCCGTCGGCGTCGCCGCCATGCTCCGCGGCAATGGCCCCGATGGCCGCAGCGCCGATGACGCCGGCACCGGCGCCGATTGGATCTCGTCCCGCGTCCTCGCCGCCCCGTTCAACGACCTGACTGCCACCGAAAACCTGATCGGCCGCCACGCCCAGGAACTCGCCGCCGTCATCGTTGAACCTCTCCACCGCTGCCTCCCCCCTTCCCCAGGCTTCCTGGAAGGTCTTCGCGCCATCACCCGTCACCACGGCATCGTCCTGATCTTCGACGAAGTCGTCACCGGCTTCCGCCTCGCCCCCGGCGGTGCCGCCCAGTATTTCGGCGTTCAACCCGACCTCGCCGCCTACGGCAAGGCGCTCGGCGGCGGCTTCCCCATCGGCGCCTACGGCGGTTCCGCGGCCATCATGGAAGTCGTCAATGAGGCGCGCATCGACGAACCCTCCTACCTCTGGTCCGCATCCACCACCGGCGGCAACCCCGTCTCCTGCGCCGCTGCCCTCGCCACGCTCGACGTGCTCTGCGCACCCGGCGTTCATGACCACCTCCACGCCCTCGGAACCCGGTTCCGTGAGGTCCTCGCCTCCGTCCTTCGGGCCGAATCCGAAACCGCCCAGGTCCTCGGGCTGGGCCCACTGGCCCAGATCGCCTTCGCCGCCGAACCCATCCGCGATCACGCCGGCTGGCAGCGCGCCGACCGCAAACGCAGCAAGGCCGTCATGCTCGAATTGCTGAAGTCCCACGTCTTCCTCAACCCCATGGGCACCAAGTTGTACCTGTCCCTGGCCCACGACGACGCCATCCTCGGGCAGTTCGCGGAACGACTGACCCAGGCCCTGCGGGCGACACGCCCCGCCCGATGACAGCTGGGCCGTCGAAAGCGCCCAACCCAACCGCTTTGACGGATAACAACGCCCCGGTGCACGCTCCCCCCATCGACGGGCCAAGCCCTTCACCGGGCGGCGGCGTCAACGCTCATGAAACCGACCCACTCACCCAGCGTCGAAGAGGCCAAAGCAGTCTTCATCCGTGAGTTTCATCGCCAACAAATCCGCAGCGCGCTCAAGCTGGGCTTCCTCTTGGGTACCGCCTACCTGCTCTACCGGTTCATTCCACGCCCGTGGAACGGTGCGCTGCTTGCCGTGGCCCCCGCCGTCTACCTGACCGGCCTGCTCGCCCTCCGCCCCCAGTCGCTGCGCAGCAAGACCGGTTCGCTCGCACCGGCCATCGGACTGGTTTCATTCCTCTGGTGCGTGGCGATCTTCGCCGCCGTCACCACCTGGATGGGTTCCCGCTGACCGGATCATGCCCTGGCCCACCGAATCGTTGAGGCCAGGGCTTGCGCGACGTCGCCACCGCTCGTTTCCACGGGCGGCAGGTTGCCCGAATGGGGTCGCCGCGCTGTGCCTATTCCTCGCGCTGTTCCTGAACGCCTGCCGCCCGCTTCCCCCGGCGGATCTCACCGTTCTCAACGGACCCGAACCCAGCTCCCTCGATCCGCTGCTGGTCACCGGCATCGAGGAACTGCGCGCCGTCCTGCCCCTCTTCGAAGGCCTCACCCGGCCCCATCCCGAAAACGCCCGCCCCACGCCCGGCATCGCTGAGCGCTGGGACATTTCCCCCGACGGACGCACCTACACCTTCCACCTCCGCACCAACGCCGCCTGGTCCTCCGGCCAACCCATCTTCGCCGACGACGTCCTCTTCTCCTGGCGGCGCGTGCTCGAACCCACCAACGGCTGTCAGTACGCCAACCTGCTCTACCCCGTCCGCGGCGCCGAAGAGTTCCTCGCCGGACGCACCCGCGACCTGAACACCGTGGGCCTACGGGTGCTCCACCCGCACCAATTCCAGGTCGAACTCCACAGTCCCTGCGCGTACTTCCTCGAACTCTGTGCCTTCCAAACCCTGGCCGTCGTCCCCCGCGATGCCATCGAACGCCATGGCGACCGCTGGATTCTCGCCCACCCCGTCCCTTCCAGCGGCCCCTACCAACTGGAGTTCTGGCGACTCAATGACCGCATCCGCCTCCGTCGGAACCCACGGCACTGGGACGTCTCCAACACCGCCCTGGAGATCATCGACCTGATTTCCATCACCTCGCCCAACACCGTCTTCAACCTGTACCACCGCGGCGACGCCGACATCGTCTGGGATAAACCATTGATCCCGACCGAACTGATCCCGCTGCTCAGCGGTCGCCCGGATTACCACAGCTTTCCCATCCTCGGCAGCTACTTCCTCCGGGTGAACGTCACCCGAAAACCCTACAACGACCCGCGCGTGCGCCAGGCCCTCGCCCTGGCGGTCGATAAACCGCGCCTGACCCAACGTATCACCGCGTCAGGCGAGGAACCCGCCCAGCACATCGTGCCGACGGTCACCGCCAATTACCTCCGCGGCGAAGGCCAGCGCCACGATCCCGAAAGGGCCCGTCAACTGCTCGCCGAAGCCGGCTTCGCCCAGGGCAACGGCTTTCCCTCCATCGACCTGCTCCTCGACAGCGCCGCCGGTGGGTCGGCTCAAATTCACGAACGCGCCGGCATCGAGTTGAAGGAAATGTGGGAACGCGAACTCGGCCTGCGGGTGAACCTGCGGCGCATGGAGAAGAAGGCGTACTTCGTCGCCCAAAGAAGCCTCGACTACGATGTGAGCCGTTCGAGTTGGATCGGGGATTACAACGATCCGAACACCTTCCTTGACCTGTTCATGAGCGGGAACGGCAACAACCGTACAGGTTGGTCCAACGCCCGCTACGATGACCTGT
>CAUJJW010000231.1 GCA_963205105.1 Verrucomicrobiota bacterium
CCCCAACACGCCGGCTGAATTGGATCGGATGCTGACACCCGAAGTGGTTCGGAACTACCGGGTGGTGAACCACGAACCCGACAACGAGGAAGCTCTGGTCCAACTGGGCGTCACCCACGACGGCACGCCCGCCCTCATCAATCGGCATGCCGTGGACGCCGACGTGCGCATCGTCACCGGCTTCATCGAACCGCATTTCTTCGCCGGCTTCAGCGGCGGCCCCAAAGGCATCATGCCCGGCGTCGCCGGACTGCGCACCGTCATGAGCAACCACGGTTACCGCAACATCGGCGACCCCCGCGCCACCTTCGGAGTGACCGTCGGCAATCCGCTCTGGGAGGAGCTCCGCGACATCGCCCTCCGCGCCGGCCCGAGTTTCCTGCTCAACGTCACCCTCAACGAGGACCGCCAGATCACCAACGTGTTCGCCGGTGAACTCCTCGCCGCTCACCAAACCGGCATCGAATACGTGCGCGCCTCCGCCATGCAGAAGGTCAAGGCACCCTTCGAGGTGGTGGTCACCACCAACAGCGGCTATCCGCTCGACATGAACCTCTACCAGGGCGTCAAGGGCATGAGCGCCGGTGCCCGCATCCTCGAGGACCAGGGAACCCTCATCCTTGCCGCCGAATGCCGCGAAGGCGTCCCCGCCGGAAGCCCGCTCGATCATCTCCTCCGCAGCGGCGGTAGCGCCGAGGAAATCCTCACCATGCTCGCCACCCCCGGCTTCGTGCGCCCCGAGCAATGGCAGGCCCAAATCCAGGCCCTCATCCAGCGCCGCGCCCGCGTCCTGGTCCATTCATCCCTCCCCGATGAGGTCGTGCGCGCCTGCCACCTCACTCCCTGCCACGACATCGCCGCCGCCGTCTCGGAGGAACTCCAACGCCGCGGTCCCCAGGCCAGGGTCGCTGTCCTCCCCCAAGGCCCCCTCACCATCCCTTACCTCGCCTAATTCCCCCCATCGCCCCACCACCACGTCACCGTCCGGCGCCTCCGGCATTGCACGGTGCGCGTGTCTTGGTTCAAGTCGGGGCATGCAACCGACGCGTTCCATCCGCTCATTCTTCCGCCGCGGTCGTTTCGCCCCTTCTCCCGTCGTCGGCGTCGCCCTGCTGGCCTCCCTCCCAGCCCTCCACGCCACCGCCCAACATCAGTCCCTGGCCTTCACCGGCGGCGTGCTCCTGAACACGTCCGTGAATTTCCGCGGACTCGGCGGCCATTCCACCTCATCCCAACCGGGCCCCGCCACCGGAGCAGCCATCGATCGCACCTACGACAACGGCTACAACCGTGTGGATGACACCGGCAACGCCGACGGCACCACCGTCCACTACGGCTACCGATCCACCTCCCAACTCGGCGCCAACGGCGTCGTCCTCACCGCCGCCTCGGCCGAGGGTTCCGTGTCCTTCGACGACGCCGGCGCCTTCCTGGAACCGTCCGCCAACCTGGAGTACCGTGGCAGTCTCGGCAGCTGGGGCGAGTCCGATTGGGGCGTGCTGCTGGGCATCGGGTATCAGACCGTGAATCAGGAGGTCTCAGGATCGTTCATCACCGACGCCAACCTGATCGAGGACCGTTTCAGCCTCGGCACCACGGGACGCGAAGATCTCCCCGCCGCGCCCTACGAGGGAACCGCCTCCGGATCCGCGCCCCGCATCGGTTCCGAACCCAATCGCACCCTTCGCACCGCTCCCGGAGCGCGCATGCTCACCGGCAACTGGAAGTTCAATTCGGAACTCATTCCCGTGACCGGCGGGCTTTACCTCGAGTTTCAGGTCGCCGGACGCCTCAACGCCATCGTCTCCGCCGGCATGCTCGCCGCCTTCGTCAATTCCGACCTGAGTTATCGCGAGATCAGCACCGTCGGCGCCCTGCCCTCCCTCACCGAAGAGGCCTCGGATAGCAGCACGGATTTCATTCTCGGCGGGTTCGCCCAACTCGGCTTCGACTGGGCGCTATGGGAGGATGTGAGCCTTGTCGCCGGTGGCCGCTGGCAACCCACCGAAACCTTCAGCCAAAGCGTCGGAGGGCGCACCGTCGAGGTCGACTTCACTTCCGCCTTCGCGGTTCACGCCGGTTTCTCCATCCGCTTCTAGCGGAGCCGCAGACCGATCACTGGGGCGCAACCACCGGGGTCGCTGCACCCGCCGCTGCGCCCAGCAGTTTTCGGTTGGAATCGTCCATCGGATCGTCCGGACGCGGGTAGTCACGCCACAGCCAGCGCAGCATCTCCGGCAGCATGGCACCGCCCTGCTTGTTGGAGTGCGTCCCGATACCCCAGCAAAAGTTCACGTCATACCCCTTCGCCGTCAGCACCTCCACCATCCTCCGGTTCTGCGCATGCCAGTCCCATTTGGGATCGTATTCGCCGCCCCGACGGCGCCCCCGGTTGTCGTTCAAACCATCCTGCAGGAAGATGCGGATCGGCTTCCGGTCCGTGTTCCGAATCATGTCCGGATAAGCGTGTCCGCCCCGGATGTTGGTGAAGCTCCCGATGGTGCTGAGCACTTTTCGAAACTGATCCGGCCGATGCCACGCCACCGTGAAGGCGCAGATGGCGCCTGAACTGGCGCCGCCGATACCGCGATCGTCGGGGTTGTCGGAGATGTTGTACTCCTTCTTCAACGCGGGCAGCAGTTCGTCCACCACGAGCCGCGTGTACCGATCATTCAGCTCGTTGTATTCCGTCGGACGGTTGTTGATTCGATCGCCCCAATCCTCGGCCGAGGATTCCTTCTGCTCGGGAGTCCGACCCGGGTTGATGAACACCGCGATCGTCACCGGCATTTCGCGTCGGTAAATCAGGTTGTCGAACACGTTCGGAACCCGATAGCTGCCGTCCGGGCTCAGGAAGGCGTGTCCGTCTTGAAACACCATCAAGGAGGCCGGCTTCGTCGCCTCATACTGGGCCGGAACATAAACCCAGTAGTGGCGGGTCGTGTTGGTGAACACCTGGCTTGCCAGCGTGAGCGGCCCAACAATCCGCCCCTTGGGTACCCCTTCCTGCGGTTGGGAATCAGGCCCCAGCCGATACACATCATCCGTGGGCGCCGACACCCCGGAAAACCCGATCAGCAGCGCGGCCCATCCGATCAGGAGGCCAGGCAGGCGGTTCAATCGATGCGGGCGCCAGCGCGCCAACGAGAGAGCAGTCCAGGCAGTCGTCATGGTGAATGAACCGCAGACTGACCCAACCCGACGCCCGCCGCGACCCTTTCCACCGAGATCCGAAAGAATCGCCCATCCCCCAACTTCGCCCCCTCCCACTCCAGTTCGCCATCCCCGGTCACCCGAACCGGCGCCCCAACATTCTCCCAAGGCGCCCCCACCAGCGCCGACGCCGACTGAACCTGATACTCCTGCCCCCGCCACCCTTGAAACCGCAACCGAATCGATTCCCCGTCCACACGCGCGGCCATGAAGCAGGGTCGCAACACCTCCTCCCAGCCTCGCCCCGGTGAACCACCCGGCCCCCCCACCCCCCAACCCGCCGCCGCCCCGATCGCACCCACCGGCCCGATCAGTTCCAGCGAATACCCCGCCCCAACCGCCACGGACGGCCAGGGCGCTGCAACGTCGGAGGCCACATCGAGGATCACCACCCCCAGCC
>CAUJJW010000232.1 GCA_963205105.1 Verrucomicrobiota bacterium
AGCCCGAGAACGCCGTGCTCAAGTCGCCCACCGTCGGCGCCCACGAATACCTCCGCACCCAGGCCGTCGCCCGCATCTACCTCGACAACATCCCCAGTGTCCAAAGTTCCTGGGTCACTCAAGGTCCCGATATCGGCCAAATTGCCCTCCGCTACGGCGCCAATGACCTCGGCAGCATCATGCTGGAGGAGAATGTCGTCAGCGCCGCCGGGACCACGTTCCGACTCGGGGTTGCCGACATGCGTCGCCTGATCACCGACCTCGGGTATGAACCCCGACAGCGGGACAATTGGTACCGGCTCGTCGCCTGAGCCCAAAACCCACCGCCACCTTCCCGTTCGTCACGCCGGTTGTATCCACCCCGAAGCTCTGCCATACTCAGCACCAGAACTCCCGATCCACCGGCCGTTCGACCGAGACGTCCATGAACACGCCCCTGGAAGACAGCCTCCGCACCAGCGCCAGCCTGCTCGGGAGGCTTCGTGACCTCGACGACGCCGAGAGTTGGAGCGAGTTCTATCACACCTACGAACGCGTCGTCCGCGGCCTCGCCCGAAAACGAGGACTCACCGACGCCGAAGCCGAGGAAGTCGCCCAGGAGGTCTTCAAGCGGATCGCCGAAACCATCCACACCTTCGAGCTCAGCGAACGCACCGGATCGTTCCGTCGGTGGCTCTACCAACTCGCCCGCTGGCGGTCCGACGATAAAATGCGGGAACGCGGTCGCCTCGCCACCGAACCCATCACGGGAGGTTCCAGTTCCAAGGGCTCCAACGTCGCCCATCGCGTCGCCGACCCCGAAGACCCTCATCAGCAGCTCGAAATCGAGGCGCGTCGACAGCTGCTCGCTTCCGCCCTCGAACGCATCAAACGCCGCGTGAGCCCCCGCGACCTTCAGATCTTCCAGATGTTCGTCCTCGACGAAACGCCGGCCAACAAGGTGGCGGAATTCTTCGGTGTGTCCGCCAATTCCGTCTACGTCGTCCGACACCGCGTCGGCCAACAGCTCCGCAACGAACTCGACAACATCAACAAACGAATCGACCTGGATGCCGGACGCCGCCCACCGGAAGACTGACGACCCCCTGGACGCCGCAACGCCCCCCGAAATCCCCGATTACACGCTCCTCCGCCGCATCGGTCGCGGAAGCTACGGGGATGTCTGGCTCGCCCGCAGCGTCACCGGCGTTTTTCGAGTCATCAAAGTCGTCCAGCGCAGCCGCTTCGAAGACGATCGCCCCTACCTCCGCGAACTCGAGGGCATCAGCCGATTCCAGGCCGCCGTCTCCGGTCGCCCCCGCCAGCTCGCCCTGCTCCATGTCGGCCGCAACGACGACGCCGGCTACTTCTACTACGTCATGGAGCCGGCCGATGACGCCGAGTCCGGCTCCGCCATCGACCCGGACCGGTATGTGCCCCTCACGCTCCGCGAAATGGTCAAACGACGCGGCCGACTGCCCGCCTCCGAATGCGTCCAGTTCGCCCTCGAACTCGCCCGCGGCCTCGCCGTCCTCCATGGCGAAAACCTCATCCACCGCGACATCAAGCCGTCCAATGTCATCTTCGTCCAACGCGTTCCCAAACTCGCCGACGTCGGTCTCGTCGCCTCCGCCGACGCCACCCTCACGGGCGTCGGCACCCCGGGGTACCTGCCCCCCGAAGGCCCGGGGTCCGCTGCGGCCGACGTCTACTCGCTGGGGAAGGTCATTTACGAAATGGCCACCGGCATGGACCAAAGTCAGTACCCCCGCATTCCGAAGGAACTCGCCGACCACGCCGATGCCCCCCTGCTGCGCGAAATCAACGGAATCATTCTCAAGGCCTGCAACCCCTACCCCAACGAGCGCCATACCTCCGTCGAAGCCCTCGCTCGCGATCTGGAACTGATCCAGGCAGGTCGGTCCGTGGTGTTCTATGAGGAATTCCGCAAACGATCCCGAGCGATACTCCTGATCACCGCCAGCCTGGCCCTGATTGCTGGCTTGGCCGCCGCACTGTTCGTCTGGCGCAGCGAAGTACTCCAACGCGCCAACAACCAGAGCCGACGTGCATTGTATCAATCAGACGTGGCTATCGCACAACTAGCGATAACCTCCGGGGATCTTGGCCGCGCACGATCTGCATTAGGACGGCACACTCCTACGGAAGGACTAGAAGACCTCCGAGGGCTCGAGTGGGCCATACTCGCCCGCGCTGTCCAAGGCGAAGGTTCCCCACTTGAACCTATAACAAATCCGGTTGCGATTTCCGAGGTTGCTGTCGACTCGGCCGGACGTTGGGTTGCCGCGGCACTTATCGATGACCGCGTTTGCGTGTGGGACCTCCGAACCGGAACAATAGCCAAAATTCTGAGCAATGCCCGGGTCCTTGGTGGATTCCTCCCCGACGGACGGATTGTTATCGACGAACCAGACCGCACAATCAGGTATTATCGTCCTGACACGGATGACAGCACTACTATTCCAGCAGGCCAAAGACTTTACCAACTTTTGCCTGACGGCAGAATGCTCGTCGTAACACCAGATGGCGATCTAGTTTTTCGTGTAATTGGACCGGAAAGCACAAAAATTGGCGGCGAGTTTAATCTATCATCCGTTGACCCGTCATTGGTTAATTCCATGCAAGGGCTGTCCCCAGATGGCAATACCCTAGTAGTTGGAGCCTATATCGACAAAGGAGCGCTTCGTGAAAGATTATTGATTGCTGTCGATTTAAGGACTAACGAAGAAATATGGCGTCTTAAGCCACACGGTCGAATTGTCTGGGTACATTGGGCACCTAAAGGCAACCTGATCGCGGTCAATATCGGAGGAATGGGGGTAACACTACTGAATCCGAAAGACGGATCAACTGCCCACACGTTAACAGGACATACTGCTCGGGTTCAGGATGCAAAGTTTACTCAAGATGACCAATATATCGCAACCGCAAGTGCCGACCAGACAGTTCGCGTTTGGGATACCAGCACAGGCAAACTCCTATCAACCCATCGCGGCCTAGGCAGACCAGCTACTTCGGTTGCATGGCTGCCCAGCAAGCAACATATCGTTGCTTGTGACGACTCAGGAAGCATTCGTGTTTTTCCATTTCCCGACAACACGGCACCAGATTTAGTAAGCGATCTTTTTGACGATCTCCATGGTGATTTAGCAATAAGCCCAGACGCGCGATTGATTGCGGTCACAAAATCAACGAATCAAGTTTCGCTTATTTCAACAGATGACTGCGCAACGATTCTGAATATCGACAACCTGTTTCAACCTGTCTCATTTTCCAATAATGGGTCCGAACTCTACGCGTTCTCAAGCGACTGGTCGCTTTGGCAATTCAATCTCGCCAGCAAGTCTCGTAGACCGGTTGGGCTCTCGTTGCCTCCTGCGTTTTCTGTCGACAGCTGGACAATTTCCCCGAGTGGTTTGCAGATGGCCTTTTCGGGAAACCAGGGGTCGATGAATTTTTTTGATATCGCAGGTAGACGCTCAGTGAATGCACAGAATCCAGAAACCAATATTGTCTGGGCAATGACATTTACTGGTGACGGTAAAGAGATTTGGGCCGGCAGTGAAGGCGGCCGAATCAGCCGATGGGACCCGTACACAGGCAAGTCCTTAGGAGCTGTTACGAGTATCGAAGGGGATCTTCAAGCATTGTCGCTATCTAGCGATGGTCGCTGGTTAGCAGCATCCTTATTCAACGACAGCAGTCTTAGGCTGTGGGACCGACTCAAAAAACAGTGGCTAGCCCCTCGTTATGCCCACCGCAGATATATTCAGTCACTGATCTTTACCCCAGCAAGCGACCGCCTTGTTTCTGGCGGGGTTGATGGGCGTATCATCCTTTGGCGCGTACCTGAGTTTGAAGAAATCGCTTCCTTTGAAGTTTCTCCCGAGCGAAAGCCTCATGGGGATGAAGGTATCGCGGCATTGAGGCTTGCCCCGTCGAATGCTGCGCTCGCCGCATTGACGGAAGATGGGAGACTTCAAGTTTGGCGAGCTCGGTGACAAAAAATGCTAGCTGGTCAGCGATCTGCGCCCACGTACCACGTAGTTTGATCCGGAACGAAGTTTCTTCACCGATTGGCACGACGATCCAATCGCCCCCCTCCCCATTCGCCAGCCTCGTCGCGGGTCCACTCGGAGAGCGCGCTCTCATCTTCGACCCCATTCCCTTGGTACTCTGACCCATAAGCGGTCATCGCATCAGTTCCAACCGTCGCCATCGACAACGAGTACATGAGCCAAATTAACAACGTCATATTGGTTCCGCTTAGGATGATTTGATATCCGCAAAAGCACAAGGAGGTATTTTGTATACAACCAAAGTCTTACACCAGCCACCGATCCCACCCCTCCCCACCTCCCTCCCCGTGCCCTTTCCTCACCCTCAAACCACGCCCAGTCTCATCCCTCACTTGAATAGCAAACTATTTGACAGCAGATCCTTACACAATTTCGCCCACTCCGTATCCATGCGAATTCTTACCCACTGAATCCCTCCAGCCCACCCACCCAGCCTTCGCCTCAGTCCCTGGTTTTCGAGCTCGTTTCCACGGTTCCCTCGCCTCCACACTGGCTGCTCCAACCCTCCGGAGCACCCTGGAACCCGCAGTGGATCCGAGCAGAACTGATGTCCAAGGGGCTTCGAAGGATCCGTACCGTCGACCACGGGCGTCGAGCGGACCGATAAAAACGGGGGCACGATGCTTGACCCGGGCCTCTCCGACCAAAAACATGGCCTGTCGCGTGATGAACCGGATACCGAAGCCTGCCACCCTGGTTGCCAGTCTCGCCTTTGTCGTCGCCGCGCAGGCCGCCGACACCGTCAATGGCATCGCCGCGCTCGTTGGCGACTCGCTCATCACCTTTGAGCAGGTGCAGCGTCTGACGGCCCGACCGGTGGAGTTGTTTCGATCGCAGTACGCCGCTCAGCCGGAGGTGCTTCGACAACGCATCCTGGAGATTCAACGGGAGGCGGTGGAACGACTCGTCGAGCGCCGCCTGATCCTTCAGGAGTTCGACGACATGAAGATCAACATCCCGGAGACGATCATTGCCGATCGCGTCCAGGACGAGATCAAGAGCCGCTACGGGGATCGGGCCACGCTGACGCGGTCGCTGCAGGAGCAGGGCGTCACCTTCGAAACGTTCCGCCGGGACATTCGGGAGCAGTTCATCGAGATGGTGATGCGCAACCGCAACGTTCCGCGTGACATCATGATCTCGCCGGGACGGATCGAGAAATTCTTCAGGGAGAACGAGGACAAGTTCCGGATCAACGATCAGGTGAAGCTCCGGATGATCGTGATTGAGAAGGCACGCAACTCCGTGGATGCGATCCGTCTGGGTCGGGAGATCCTGGCCAAGCTGGATGATGGGGCGGATTTCGGCGAGATGGCGGCGGTGTATTCGGACGGTTCGCAGGCCAAGGAAGGCGGTTCCTGGGGCTGGGTGGACCGCAAGGTCCTTCGCGAAGACCTGGCGGAATTGGCGTTCAAGCTTCCGGTGGGCATGCGCAGCGACCTGATCGAAAAGAACGAAGGCGTCTACATCATGCTCGTCGAGGAGGTGCGAAACGCGCACGTCCGTCCGATCGAGGAGGTCCGCGAGGAGATCGAGAAATCGTTGGTGACCACCGAGAAGAACCGCCTGCACAAGCTTTGGCTCGACCGGCTGCGCAAGAAGTCGTTCGTCCGGTTTTTCTAGCCTAGCCCCACTTCTCCGCCCGCAGCTGCTCTTTGGGCATGCCGAGGTCGTCCAGCACCAAGCGCTCGGCGAACTCCACCAGGGCATTGGGTCCGCAGGCGTAGAACACGGTTTTCGCGGGGTCGGCGAGGTGCTGACGCACCCAGTGCCCGGTAATGCGCCCATGATGACCGGGCCACGAATCCTCCGAAGTCAGCCGGGTGCAGGTGACGTGGAACACGAAGTTCGGATTCTGGCGGGCCAGTTCCTCAAATTCCTGCCGGAAGATGATGTCGGACGGACGTCGCACGCTGTAGAGGACCGTGATGCGGGTTGGCAGTTGGCGTCGGGTGGCCTCACGGGCGAATCCCCGGAACGGCGTCACTCCTGATCCACCGGCGATGCACACCAGGTGTCGGTCGGGTTCCAGGGCGGGAAGAAAACGCCCGGCCGGCGGCAGCACTCCCAACCGATCCCCCTCTTTGACCCAATCGACGACGCGGGTGCCCATCTTCCCCTCGCGCTTGACGGTCACCTCGAAGAAGCCGCGATCCAGGGCGCAGGACGACAACGAATAGGCCCGCTTGTAGGAGGGGGTGTCGGGCCAGAACAAGGTGATGAACTGCCCGGTCTTAACGTCCACCTCGTAGCCTTCCGGCCAGCGCAGGAGCAGGGTTTTGACGTCCTGCGCCTCGGGGGTGACCTTCTCCACCCGCATCTCTGCGATGATCTTCGCCATGACAATCTCGATCGATGAATTCCTTGGTCGCGATACTCCTGATCCCGTGGGAAACCCGCCAACTCAGCTGGCGTTGGTTCCCGGCTCGGTGGATTCCCCGGCCGTATGGGAGGCGTCTTCCGTCGGTCCAGGTCCGGAATCGGCGCCCGTCGCCAACGCCCTCGGTTCCGCACCCCCGGAGGCAGATATCACCTTCACGATGATGGGCCGGAGGAGTTGCCCCTGGAACAGATAACCAGCCGCCACCGTCTCGTCGATTTTGGTGCCCTCCGGCGGACGGGGTCCCTCGGCGACCTGATGCTTGCGAGGATCGAACGGCTCGTCCGGTGACGCCACAATGGGAACGAAACCCACACGCCGCAAAGCATCCCGGCAGGCGGCATGGAAGCGTTCGATCTGCTCGACGACCGCGGGCTGGCCGGACTTCAGCGCGGCGACATGCAACGCGAACACGTGGTCCATCACCCGTCCCACGGATTGCAGCCAGTCTCCCTCCGCCCGCCGCAGTTTTTCCACCTCCAGCTTCATGGTCTGCTTTTCGCCGTCGGAGGTTCGGGAAACCACGGACGCCAACGATTCCGCTTCACGGGTCAACCGGTCCACCATGCCGCGGGACAATTCCGCCGTTTGCGTGGCGCGATCCTGAACAGCCTGCCACTGACCGGTGGCCGCGGCGATCCTCTCGGCCAGCACATCCAGGTCCCTCAACTTGGCCATGGTCGATGCCAGATGATCAGTCTCCGCCAGTCGGACGGCGACGTCGTACTCCTTGAGCACCGGCAGCACGGCCAACCAACCGCCGAGCGCTACGCACCCCACGACCGCCAGCATCTCCCAAAGACCCAGCCCCCGACCTGCAGTCATCACCAGCAAACCCGCCGTCAGCAACAGCGTCGCATCCGCAAACCAGAATGGCATGCGGCTCAGCTGGGGTGTTTTCCCTTCGGACATCGTGGGGAGAGCCTACCGAAACCGCCGAGGCCTGAGCCAAGCCGTTTTTCTGCCACGGCTGGACTAGGTCGCAGGCACCACCCGCTGCAGGAGCAGGGACAAGACGAACAATGTCAGGAAAAGCATGCCGAACGGCGATCCGGGCGGCATGACCGCCACCACGTCCACCCAGACGATCCCCGCCAGCAAGCCCGATACCCCGGCCCGTGCGCCCGCCGCTCCCCCGCCACGCCAGAGCAGACTCAGGCAACGCAGGGTCCAGACCGCGAAGATCACCACCGGCATCAGGACGAAGGCACGCCCCCAGGCATGGGTAGGGTTGGTGAACGCCGCCAGCACCAGCGGCGCCGCCAGCAGCAAGAGCGGCCCATAAGCCATGGCACCCCCGGCCGATTCACGCCGAGCCACATAACTGAGGCCCACCACGTACAACCCCAGGACCAGGGCGCTCCAGACCGTCTGCCCTGCGATTCCTTCGCTGGCCGCAGAACCCGCCGCCAAAAACAACAGGACCCGGCACAATGCCATCAGCACGGGGGCAAACGATACCGCCTTGTGCACCACGTCATAGGCCACCACCGCCACCACCAGCAGCAGTCCAAACCCCATGCCCGCCATCCCCAATCGCGCGAAACAGACCCAGCCCGCCAACAACAAACCAAACCCCGCCGCCCAAACCGCCGCAGCCACCACTTGCCCCGCGGGGATCGGACGCTCCGCCCGATGTGCCCGGTCAAACTCCACGTCACAGGCGTCGTTCAGAAACATGCCTCCCACATAAATCAGGCTCCCTCCCGCCAGCGCCCACAGGCAGCGCCCCACCGATCCACCACCTCCCAGAAGCCATGCCGCCAACACATTCGACCAGACCGTCGGCAAATTCGACACCCGCCCCAGGATCAACCAGGGACGAAGCCGTTCGCGCCATACCACCCAAGCCGGAGACATCGCGCGGGATCAAACCCGCCCAGGCATTCGTCCGTCGATTCCGAAAGCTGGCGGAACTCCAAGTTCGTTCCGCTTTCCGCTTGCGTCACCCCTGCCCATCCGGCATGCCCCAGGACCTCTCATGAAGCTTGGGCTCATCGCCGACACCCACGACCGCCTCGATGCCCGGGTCGCCGGGCTGTTCACAGGCGTCCAACACATCCTCCATGCCGGCGACGTCGGCCACCCCTCCATCATTGCCGAACTAGAACTTGTCGCCCCCGTCACTGTGGTCGCCGGCAACAACGACTTGTACCCCGGGTGGCGGGAGACCGAGATCCGTGAACTCGGCGGCCATCGGTTCATGCTCGAACACATCGTCCAACCCCACGGCCTCTCCGGAGCCTTCTCGCGACGGCTTCGCCAGGCCAAGGTCGGCTTCGTCGTCTTCGGCCACACTCACCGGCCCTTCAGCCAGATCCTCGACGGCATTCATTTCCTGAATCCCGGCTCCGCCGGTGCCCCGCGCCACGGTCTGCCCGCCAGCGTCTGCCTGCTTCACCTGGATTCCGCCACGCCCCGACCCGAACTCATCGACCTCCACGGCCGACCGCTGACCTTCTAGTCACGGATCCGCCCTCCGCCCTCCGCCCTCCGCCCTCCGCCCTCCGCCCTCCGCCCTCCTCCCTCCGCCTTCCGCCTTCCGCCCTCCGCCTTCCGCCCTCCGTCCTCCGCCCTCCGTCCTCCGCCCTCCGTCCTCCGCCCTCCGCCCTCCGCCCTCCGCCCTCCGCCCTCCGCCCTCCGCCCTCCGCCC
>CAUJJW010000233.1 GCA_963205105.1 Verrucomicrobiota bacterium
AGGGGGGGTGTGGGGGCGGGTGGAATTCCATGCATCCGATCGTGGGTGACGGACGTTTCTTCTGCGGAATCACACACTCGAATTCATGAACACCAACCAAGTTGCTCTCGGGAAGGGTGCCCGGCGGGCCGGGCTGACTGCTGCGGCGCTGGGGTTTTTCCTGGTCACACCCTGGAGCCAGGCCCAAGTCACCCTGGACGCGATCGTCACCCTCCGCCCGGACGCGGTGCGGTATGACCTCACCGTGCACAATGCGACTGCCGAGGACCTGGTGCTGATCAGCCTCCTCGATGGCCCTTTGGGCGATGCGCGGATCGGGATGACGCTGTCGGTCCCCGCTGGATTCCTGGACAACTACGATCCGGGCCTGGGGATCGTGGATTTTCTGGGGGACAGCGAGGTGTTTGGTGCAGGGACGACCCTGACAGGATTCAGCTTTGAGACATCGGCGATGGCGGGTCCCGGGTTTGAATTCTTTGAGGCGCTGAGCACCCAGGGGACGCTGCTTCGTGGTGATCTGAACATCACCGTGGTTCCCGAGTCCGGCACGGTTCTCGCCAGCCTGGTGCTTCTGGGTGGCGTGGTGGGTCAAACTATCCGCCGTCGTCGCATGCCCATTTCGGTTCGTTGAATCCATTCATCACTAACTCCTCCCAACACATGTCAAAGTCCTTGAATTCCCTTCTGACCCTTCCAGCACTTGCCACTCTCGCTTGGGGTGGTTCCGTCGCGCTGCTGGCACCGCAAGTCCGGGCGTCGAGCCATAGCGATGCCCCGCTCATCAAGCAGGATCCCCAGGCGAACCTGACCGATGTCTACGCCTTCATGGGGACCCGGTATGACGATCCGACCCAAAAAGTCCTGAACGTGCTCGTCAGTGTTCGTCCGTTCTCGGACCCCGGGGATGGGGTGATCTTCGAGCGCTTCGCGGACGACGCCCTGTACAGCATTCACATCACCGATCCGGTGAACGGGAAGACGGTGGACCGGTTTGACTTCCGGTTCTCCTCGGTGACGGGGCCGGTGAAGAACCCGGACACCATTCTGTCGTATGGGTTGGGCACGGAGGTGGGACCGATCATGACGATCGGGGATGCCCGGCAGAACTTCACCCAGACCTACAGTGTCGCGAAGAACGGCGTGGTTCTGGCGAGCGGGCTTCCGGTGCCACCGCCGAATGTCGGGGCACGGACGACGCCCGCCTACAACGATCCAGCCACCGGCAAGGCCCTCTCCGGCGCCACGACCGCCTCCGAACTGGACTCGCTCACCGCGCAAGGGATCCGGTCGATTGCCGGTGGGGTGGCCGTTTGGGCCGGTCCGCGCGAGGACGGATTCTACGCGGACACGCCCGGGATCTTTGATCTCCTGGATTCCCGGATTTTGGACAACAACGGCACGCTGGCGGATGGGCTGGGACAGGACGGTGGAGGGGTGGATGGATTTCAGGGATTCAACCTGTTGACCTACGCCATTCAGATTCCGGTGGCTTCGCTGAAGCCAAAAGCCTATGCCGCGCCGTTCGCGGACCTGGCCAAGCCGCTTCCGGCGATCGGAGAGGCGGTGGGGGTGGGGGTGTACGCTTCCGTGAGCCGCCAGCGGGTGACCTTGCGTCGCACAGACGACCGACCGACGGACAGCGGTCCGTGGATTCAGGTGAACCGTCTGGCCAATCCTCTCTTCAACGAGGTGCTGGTCGCGCTGCGGGACAAGGATCGCTACAACCGGACTTCGCCCGAAGGCGACGCCTCGTTCGCCACCTACGCGGAAAACCCGGAAGTCGCCGGCCTGATCAACTTCGTCTTCGGAACCGCGATCCCGACCAGCGGGCGCGTGGACCTGCGGGCGGTGTTCATCCCGGATGTTCTTCGCGTCGACACGACCACGGAGGCTGTCTTGCTGCCCGGACAAGCCGGGTTCAGCCGGTTTGGTTTTGCCGGTGGCGACACCACGACGGATGCCGCGGGTCGGGTGAAATCGGGCGGGTGGCCGAACGGCCGGCGCGTGGGTGATGATGTGGTGGACATTGCACTGACGGCGGTGGCGAGCGGGCCGACCTTCGGCACGGTGACGGTGGTTGGCGACAACGTGTCGGCGAACGACCAGGTGTACCACCAGGTGTTTCCGTACCTGGCGACGCCGCACGCCGGGCCGACGGTGAGCCAGCGTCAGAAGCCCTGAATCGGCGACCTTGAATTCGATTCATCGAAAGATGCTGTCATGAAACCTACCGAGTCTGAACGAACGATTTCCCGCCTGGCCCGCGTACTTCGAGGGCCGATGCAAGGGAAGGGGAGGATGCTTCGGGTGATGGTGGCGCTGGCCATTCCGTTGCCTGTCCTGGCTCACTCTGGTCACGACCATGGTGAGGAGCCTCAAACGGCCGCCGCGGTGGTGGCTTCGACGACGCCGCAGAGCCAGGAAGGGGCGGCCCTGCGAAAGGAAGCTCCGACGAACTCCATCGACCAAGCCATCGATCGTTGGTCGGCGCAGACGGCGGCCCGGCCGGGGGATGTCGAAGCCTGGCTGAACCTGGGTGACGCGCTGATGCAGCGTTCACGGGACCGTTCGATACCGGGCATCCTGGATCGCGCCGAGGCGGCGTATTCCCGGGCGGCGGAGATTGCGCCCCAGGACCCGAGCGCATGGGTGGGTCTCGGGTGGGTGGCGAACACGCGTCATGACTTTGAGGCGGGCCGCCGCTGGTTGAAGCGGGCCTTGGAAAGCGACCCGCAACGGCCTGAAGCGCACGCGTTGCTGGGAGATGCGGCGGTTGAAGCCGGCGAGTACGACGTCGCCATGGATCATTACCAGGTGGCTTTGGACCGCCGTCCGGACCTGGCATCGTATGCCCGCGCCGCGCATCTGCTTTGGCTGACCGGTCAGCCCGTGCGGGCACGGTTGTTGATGGGGAAGGCCATTGCCGCCGGTGGGCCGCATGCCGAGAATGTGGCGTGGTGTCGCGCGGAGTTGGCGCTGATGCTCTTCCAGGATGGGGCTCTGTTGCCGGCGGAGAATCTGCTGAAGGAGGCTTTGGCGGCGGCTCCCGAGAACCCTCATGTGCTCGCGGCGATGGGCCGGGTTCAAATGGGTCGGAAACAGTATGCCGCCGCCATCGAGTCCTACCAGCGGGCGGCGAGTCTTTACCCGCAGCACGCGTCTCTGGCGGCGTTGGTGGATTTGCACACCTGGACCGGTCAGACAGAGGAGGCCCGGCGGGCCACGGAGCGACTGCTTGCCTTTCATGCGGACCACGAGCACGCGCACGACCACGACGATTCGAGTGCCGGGGAAAGCGGCGGGGATTCGAAGGCGGCGGGTGCGGAGCATTCGCATGTCCACGGCAACGCGGAGTTGGCGCGGTTTCAGGCCGACCACGGACTCGACCTGGACCAGGCGTGGGCGGAGGCGGAGGCGGCCTATCGGAACTACAAGAGTGTGGGCGTGACGGACACGCTTGCCTGGTGTGGGTATCGCAAGGGGAACCTCGTGGAAGCGCGACGTCTGATCCAGCGGGCGCTGAAATGGGGAACCCCCGATGCCCAACTGCTCTATCACGCGGGAATGATCCATGCGGGGCTTGGGGAGACTGCGAAGGCCAGGAAGCTCCTGTACCAGGCGCTGAGTCTGAATCCGCAATTCCATCCGGTGGACGCGGAGACCGCGGCGAGGACGCTCCGGGAGCTTTCGGCTGGCGCGTCGACGCGGCGTGCGGAGCCGGGCTCGACCGAGGTCCCGCGGGAGAAAGCCACGGAAGGTTGAAGCTCGGAGAGTCGGAGCATTCGTGAGGATCGGATGTCGGGCTTCCGACGGGGAGGCGCCGGCATCCGATCCTCTGTTGCAAGGCCTTAAACCGGGAATGGAATTGCGCTCCGTGATGCGTCTCCGTACTTTTTCGGCGTTTCGCTGCCGCCTACGCCTGGGGTCTCGATGTGAGAGAGACCGTGGTTGCTGCTTCGGCAGGGTTTCTATGGTCGAAGCAACTCCAGCCGACGAAGCCTCCGACGAGAGCTTGTTTTCCCGAATGGCTGCTGGGGACGAGGCCGCTTTCGCGGCGTTCTACGACCGGCATGAATCGCTGTTCTACGGTTTGGCGGTGAAGATTCTGTGGGATGAATCCGAAGCCGAAGACGTTCTTCAGGATGCGGTGATGCTGATGTGGGAGCGGGTGCCGCTTTACAATGCCGATTTGGGACGTCCTTTGAGTTGGGCCATCGCCGTCCTCCGCAACAAAGCCCTGGACCGGTTGAGGGCGAACCGGCGGCGGGCGGAATCGCTGGAGCGGGCGAGCAGCGAGTTTCAAGTGACGGAGCGGCTCGCGGTTCCTGAAGGCCCGGGCGCACCGGATCCTGAGTCCCTGGCATTGGCGCGCCGATGTCTCCAGGGGCTTCCGGCGGAACAGCGCGAGGCGCTCGAGTTGGCGTACTTTGGCGGTTTGACCCAGAGTGAGATCGCCGAACGCCTGGGCCAACCGCTGGGCACCATCAAAGCCCGCATGCGACGGGGCATGCTGGCGATGCGCGACGCACTGGACGGGACACTATGAACTTGAGCTGCGATGAACTGGAGCAGTTGGCCGCGATCGAGGCGCTGGGGGCGCTGGACGGGAAGGATCGCGCGCGGCTCCAGGAGATCCTGGCGGGCAGTCCCGCTGCGCGCGACGCGTACCGAAGGTTCCTGGATGCCGCCGCGGCACTCACCGTTCAGGTGGTGCCCAAGAAGCCTGCTCCATCGGTCCGGGCCCGGGTCCTTGAGAAGATCCGCAAGACACCCCAGGTCCCCATCCCGGCGCCCCAACCCGCCGCTCCCGCTCCAGCGCCGAGTCCTGCGGACGGGATCCAGTTCATCTTCGCCGACGCCCCGTGGATGGAGTCGCCGGTGCCGGGTTCGCGCCTCAAGGTTCTGTCGGCGGGCCCGACCCAGGAGTATGTGATGCTGCTCGTCGAGTTTGGTCCCGGGGTGACCTACCCGGAGCATGATCATCTTGGCGCGGAGGAAATGTACGTGTTGACCGGGGACCTTCAGTCGGAGGGGCGTTCGCTTGGGCCGGGTGATTTCTTGCATGCCGAGCCTGGAACGCACCATCAGCCGCTGCATTCCATTCATGGATGCACGGCGCTGATGGTGGTTCCGAAGGTTGCTTTTGGGCCGCCGGCAGCGACTTGAGAGACTTGAGAGTCGCGGGAAGTGCGGTTCAGCGTTTCACCGGCCGAACTCGGAACGAGGGGGCAATGGTGTTCTCAACCCGGTTGGATCAGCACCCGGCCCAACGGATCGCTGGAAGCGCGGAGGTGAAGGTTCGAACCGAACCGGAGGTCGTTCACATCCCGTTGAATCTCGATGGAGTTGGGGTCGAGGGTGGTGGCGCGGGTTTGACCCAGGATTTCACACAGATCCGGCGGGATTCGGCCTCCGGGAAGGCGACGGTAGAAGATGGCGAACTCGAGGCTCCAAGTCAGGCCGTTGAGGTTGTCCGCTTCGGTGGAGGCCGCGGTGGCCCGGCCGTGGAGGATGGGTTCGGTGTGGGGGAAGGCGGCGAGCACGTGACCGTGGTGGTCGGCCAATCCGTGGGCGATGGCGATGCCGAGCTGGGTGGAAACCCGAAGTTGGACAAAGGCCCAGGCGGCTGGGGAGTCGGCGATCTGATCCCAAAGTTCGGCGCGCACTGCGATAGCGCCGGGGCCCAGCGGCCGTGAGGCGTCGGGGAACAAGGGGATGGAGCCGACGGGCAGGGAATCCAGCGCGTTCTCGAAGGGTGGCGTGAACCAGCCCGAGTGAGGGGCGGTGGCGCGGAAGGTGAGGGGAAGAAACCGCTCCTGGGTGTCGGTCATCCGGATGAGGTAATCCCGATGCACCGGCGGGCTGGACCAGAACGCGGAAGCGCTAGCGCCCAGTTCCGAATCGCGAAGGCCCGGGAGCGTTCGAAAGCCCAGCCCGCCGGTCCGATTCGGCAGGGCGATGCGGGGGAGGCTGGGCACATCCAGGGCGGCTGCGGTGACGAGCAGTCCATCGTTGACGTGGCGACCAAGGACAGGGTCCCAGAAACGGAGACCCAGAGGTGTCGTTCGCAGAACCCCTTCGAGTTCTCGAATGGCTGGGGTGACAAGCATGCTGTGGGTGGGGAGGCATGTGGGGCTGTGGGAAATCGATCCCAGGAGATCAAGGCGCCGCGGCCGAGACCGACTGGAGCCGACGGAGGACCGTGGTGGCTGCGTCGTGGCGGTTGGGGTCGAGACGGTACAAGACCCGGCCATCGGTGAGCGTTCGAGAGATCACCAGGCCTTCCTGATGCAATTGCGCGAGCGCACCGCGGACCTGCGACATCGCCTGGAACAATCTTTCCTCCACCAACCACCAATGAACGATGCCCTCAATGGTGTCCTCAGCGGCCGGATGGCGGAGCAGGTACTGAAGAATCTCGGTCGCGAGATCGGGTGCTGGCGGAGAGTAAGTCGGTTTCAAGCAATGAGAATGTCCTTAGGGAGCAACCCGCATGCCAAACAACAACAAGGGGTTTGGCCTACGGTACGCGTTGTCGCCTAGGACATTTCTGTCCGGGGAGGGAATCCGGAACACGCGTGGGGAACAGGAACCGGGAGGATTCCGGGGGGCAAGACGCCCGCCGTGACGGAGGGCTGGTTCATGGAGGCGCGTTTTTCAGAAATGAGACACGCATTGGGACCATGAACGGGGATTCCGGGGGCGGGACGCCCCCCTCTACGGCAGGCGAGACGCCCGCCGCTACGGAGGTACGGTTCTTGGGAAGCGCCCTGTTCGAAATCGACCTGCTCACCGACCATGAACCGGGGAGAGGCGGGGGGATTACGATGAGGAGTAGGAGTACGATGACGAGGGGAGGGGAGGCTCATGGAGAGCCACCTGTTCGAAAACGACCTGCTCACGGGGCTTGAACCGGGGATTCCTGGGGGCGGGACGCCCCCCTCTACGGCAGGCGAGACGCCCGCCGCTACGGAGGCGTGGATCCTGGGCAGAAGGGCCAGGACAAAAATGTCCTAGGCAGACACTGAAATGTCCGACCTGCGACGACCGTGTTGAGCTATCCGTGAGCGCGGGCGGCGAGGAAGTCGCGGGCCTGAAGTTGGTGTTTACGAAGGAGTTCGAACAAGGCGCGTCGGTTCTTGCCGGCTTCGCGGGCGGCGTGGCTGATGTTGCCGCGGTGTCGGGCGAGTAAGGCGGACAAGTAGTCGCGTTCGAAGCGGCGGATGACGTCGGCTTTCTGTTGGCGGAACGTGATACGGGCGCCGTGTTCGGCGACCGAACCATCGAGCATGAGTTGTTCGGGGCCGACCTCCGAGCCGTTGGTGAGCAGGACGGCGCGTTCGAGCACGTTTTCGAGTTCGCGCACGTTACCGGGCCAGGCATGGGCTTGCAGGCGGGCCAGGGCGGCAGGGGCCAAGCGAGGGACGGGGCGGTTGAACTCGATGGCGTATTTGGTGGCGAAATGCTGGGCGAGCAGGGGGATGTCTTCCAGGCGTCTGCGGAGGGGTGGAAGCCTGAAGGGGAGCACGTTCAGACGGTAGAAGAGATCGGACCGGAAGCGCTGGTTCCGGAGTGCGTCTTCGAGGTTGGAATTGGCGGCGGCGACGACCCGGACATCGGCGCGGCGGATGCGCTGCGAACCCAGGCGACGGAATTCCTTTTCCTGGAGGAGGCGGAGGAGTTTGACCTGGGCGGAGAGTGGGAGGCTGTCGATTTCGTCCAGGAACAGCGTGCCCAACTCCGCTTCTTCGACGAGGCCGGCCCGGGCGGCGGTGGCGCCGGTGTAGGCTCCGGGTTCGTGGCCGAACAGTTCGTTTTCGACGAGCTCCGAGGGGATGGCGCCGCAGTTGACGGCGACGAAGGGTTTTCCGGAGCGCGGGCTGAGGTAGTGGATGGCGCGGGCGAACACCTCCTTGCCGGTGCCGGTTTCGCCTGCGATCAGCACGCAGGCATCGCACCGGGCGATCGGCGGGATCTTCTGCAATTCGGCGATGAACGCGGGACTTTGGCCGACGATATGGCCGAGGCGGATGCGCTCCTTCAGGTTCTGAATGGAAGGATCGGGAAGGGGTGCGTCGAGGTGACGAAGCAGGCGAGGAAGAACGTCGCTGCCGCGGAACGGAGGGATCAGGAAATCCGAAAAGCCCGATCGGAGGGCGGAGAGGAGGTCTTCGGGGGCGAGCAGGGTGTCGACGAGGATCCAGGGAATGGCGGGCGCGGGCTGGAGTCGGGGTGGGGTGGGGATGGTTTGGGTGCGGGGCAGGATGGAAGGGAGGATCAGGATGCCGAGAGCTGGCGGCAGGGCGAGGGCCGCGGCGAGGAGGTCGCCGTCCAGGGACGGGCAGGGGTAGGTGGTGGCGGGGATGATCTCGGTGTGGCAGGTGATCTGGGTCGGGTAATCCGAGAGGATCTGGGACAAGGAGGCGGCCTCGGGAGAGAGGCCGAGATTGGCGATGAGAACGTGGCGTCGGCGCATGAAACCCTGACCTAAGGCCGGGGACGCCGGGTGGCGTCCCTTGGGCTGAGCAGCTTTTGGAGCTGTGAACCTGGCCTGGAAAACCCGGCTGACGTCGGGTGATTTCCCTCCTTGAATGGGGCATGTCTCAGGAACACGCGAAGGAGTAAAAGTAAGGACGTAAGTGAAGGCAATAGGGGGTTAGTGGCTTGTTATTGGCAGAGTTATGAACAGGGGGTGGATGGGGAAGCGTCCGGGGAAATCACCTTCGGAGACTGCGGTCATTGCAGCGGGCGGACCGGTCGTCTAGTTTCGCGGCATGTCATTTGATGCCGCGCCGTGGCTGGGACGGTGCGCGCTGCTACTATTGATGCTCGTCGGATTACTGGGGGGCGGTTGTTCGCCTGACGCTTTCTTGACCCCTGACGAGGACCGCGAGCGCAACTTCCAGCGAGCTCGCGAGGCCGAACGACTTGGGGATTACGAAGGAGCCGCCGACTTTTACGAGCGGGCCATCGAGAAGAATCCCCGGTCGGCCGCGGTGCATCTGGGCTATGCGTCGCTGTGCGAGGGGCCGCTCCGTCGGCATGCGGACGCGGTGTATCACTATCAGCGCTACCTCAAGCTGCGGGCTGGCGACCCCAAGGACCCCAAGGCGGAGACGATCCGGCAGCGGATCACCAACTGCACCGAGCAGTTGGCCATGAGTGTTCCGCTGGTGATTCGAAGTGAGACCATCGCCAGGGATTTGGCGGCGGTGCGCGGGGAGAATCTGGTCCTGCGCGGGCAGGTGACCCAGCTTCAATCCGGCGTGGCCCACTGGAGCAACGAATGGTCGCGCACCAGTCTGCTGCTGCAACAGGCCAGGGTGGCCGGGGTGGCGGGTGGCGTTGTCACCGGGGGCGGGACGGCCGCCTCGCCAGGACGCACGACCGCGGCGACGGATCGTCCTAAAGCTTTGCGCGGCAATACGTTTAGTCAGGGGCGTCCGGTGACGCTTCCCGACCGGTCGGCTCGCCCGGTGGTGGGTGGGGCTCGACCGGTGAGCAGCTATCGCACGCACCGGGTGGGGCCTGGGGAGACGATGGAAGCGGTGGCCCGGCGTTACGGGACCACTTCCGCGGCGTTGAAGAGTGCCAACCCGAAGGTGCGTCCGAGGTCGATGCCGGTGGGGACCATCCTGCGCATCCCGGACCGCTAGCCCGGATAGTTCATACACCGTCGTCGCGAGACGCAGCGAGAGCCCGACTGGCTAGGCGGCCGAAGCTCTTCCGACCCGGGCTGTATGAGAACATACTGCCCGGTGAGGCAAGCGAGGCCAACAACGCCAGTCGGGCTCGCAGCCAGTCGCAGCCGAAGGGGTATGAAATGTCCGGGCTAGCCCGGCGGTTTGCAAAGCCCGTGGTCAGGGCCAGATTGCGACTGTTTTTTCCGGTGGCCCTGTCAGGCTGCCGGGCCTTCGTGGTGAGGGTTCGGGTGGAGTGGAACGCGGCATGCATCTGACGAACACGATCGTGACGGGGTTGAAGGAGATCTGGGCGCACAAGGCCCGGTCGGCCCTGACCATGTTTGGCATCATCCTGGGGGTTTCGAGCCTGGTGGCGATGTCGGCGTTGGTGCGGGGGATGGAGAATGGGATGAAGGAATCCCTGGTGGCGATGGGTGGGTTGGAGAAGATCCGGGTGGAACGGCAGACGGAACTGCCGATCTGGCAGAGGCATTTGGCGGATCAGGCGGTAGGATTGACGCTGCGGGACGTGGAAGCCCTGCGGTATGGGGCGCCGATGCTGCGGGACATCGTTCCGGCCTATGAATACACGCGATGGTCGGGGTCCTCGGCGGTGTTGAGCCGGGCGGGTCGGTACTCGCGGGCATCGGTCATGGCGGGGTCGTGGCCAGGTTTTCTGGAGGTGAACGAGCACGTGGTGGAGCACGGGCGCATGTTCACCGAACTCGATAATGAACTGGCCCGGAGCGTGTGTGTGATTGGGACGGAGCTTCGGGATGAACTTTGGGGGTCCCCGGAGGAAGTCGGGCACGAGATTATTCCGCTCGGAGAACAAGTCGCGATCAACGGGCAGTCCTTCACGGTGATCGGGATGTTCGAGCACTACGAGAGCGCCCAGGCGAAGCGGGAGCGCGAATACCGCAAACAGGAGGAAGCCAGCCAAGGGCCAAAAACGGGGCCGTCACGAAGCCGGGGTTGGGGTGGCCGGGGCGGAAGTGGCGGGTTCATTTTTCGGATGAAGAACGACACGGTGGTTGTCCCGCTCCACACGCTGTTCATCAAATTCCGGTCGGGTGCGGGCACGAACGACGTGGCCGATTTCCGGCTTTCCAACATTCAGTTCAAGGTTCCCAGCGTGGACTTGCTGGAACCGGCCCTGCAACAGGCGCGGAACGTGCTGATGTTCACGCACCGGGGCATCGAGGATTTCACCTTTCGCACGCAGGAGGACTGGGCGTCGGAGATCAACGGCTTCATCAAGAATGCGCGGACGAGCGGCACGATCATTGCCGCCATCAGCCTCTTGGTGGGCGGGATCGGCATCATGAACATCATGCTGGCGAGCATTTCGGAGCGGGTGCGCGAGATTGGGATTCGCAAGGCGGTGGGGGCCACGACGGAGGCAGTGTTCATTCAAATCCTCATCGAGTCGGTGGTGGTGTCGATGTTGGGCGGGCTTCTGGGATTGGGTTTTTCCTGGGGGGTGGTGCAGATGATCGGGGCGTTCACGCCGACGGACAACGCGCCGGAGATCACGGCGTCGTCGTTGGTGATGGCGTTCGGGTTCAGTGTTTTGGTGGGGATTCTGGCGGGGTTGTACCCGGCGATTCGGGCGTCGCGGCTGCATCCGATCCAGGCGTTGCGGTACGAATGAGGAAGAGACCAAGCCCATGACGGTTTACATCGCGCTACTGATCGGGCTGAAGGAGGTCTGGACCCACAAGTTCCGATCGACCCTGACCATGCTGGGCATTGTTTTGGGCGTGGCGAGCCTGGTGGCGATGGCGGCCATCGTGAAGGGCATGGAGAACGGGATGAAGGAAGCCATGATCGCCATGGGCGGTCTGAACAAGGTCCTCATCCGGGAGCAGGAAGTGCCCACCTATCAGGAGCACCTGCGGGAGTTGGCGCCGGGCCGAACTCTCCGCGATGTGCTGGCGTTGCAGCGGAATGCTCCGGCTCTCACGGTGATTTCGCCTGAAATGAGCGTGATGGGCATCGTGTCGCGCCGGGGCAAGGACCATTACCCCTCGGAGATCGTCGGGGCCTGGCCCGCGGTCATGGACATGAACCTCTACGAGATTGAGCACGGCCGGTTCATGACCGATCTCGATGAGGAATACGCCCATAGCGTGTGCGTCATCGGGACGGGGATCCGGGATGAACTGTTCGGCACGCCCGAACAGGCTGGCTCGGAGATTATTCCGATCGGCGAACGGATCCTGATCAACAACCAGCCGTTCACCATCGTGGGCATGTTCCGCCATTACGAAAGCGAACAGTCCCAGCGCCAGCGTGCGGCGGCGAAGAACGAGCCGAAAAAGGAAGAGACGGCGGCGGGAGGCGTTTCCCGGCAGCGCGGATGGCGCAGCAAGCACTGGGATGCGTTCTGGCGAAAGAACAACGTCGTCTACATGCCGCTGAACACCGCCTGGGTGAAGTTTCGGTCGGCGTCCGGACGGGGCGGGATTCCGGAACCCAAGCTATCCGACATCGACGTGAAGGTGCGCGACATCACGGTGTTGGAGCAGGCGCTGCAACAGGCGCGCAACGTGCTCATGATGACCCACAACGGGGTGGAGGATTTCACCTTCGAAACCCAGGAGAACCGACTGGAGGACATCAACCTGCGCATTCGCAA
>CAUJJW010000234.1 GCA_963205105.1 Verrucomicrobiota bacterium
GGACGGAGGATTAAGATTAAGAGAGGAGCCGAGGTTCATGGAGAGCGGCGTTGGCGCAGGCGCCATGCTCACGGACCATGAACCCGGGATTCCGGGGGGCGAGACGCCCCCCTCTACGGCAGGCGGGACGCCCGCCGCTCCTGAGGGAAGTTTCATGGAGTGTCGGCCCACCGGACATCGACGGGTTGGCCGGGTCGGAGGGCGGGATTGGGTGGGCCGTCGAAGGTGGCTTTGACCCGGAACACCAATTTTTGGCGGCTTTCGCGGCTGAAGATCACCGGTGGGGTGAACTCGGCCTGGGTGGATACCGAACGGATGGTTCCAGGAAGCGGGGAAGGCAGGCCATCGAGGTGAATGCGGATGGAAGCGCCGGGTGTGGCGCGCGGGAGTTCGGCTTGAGGGACGTAGAAGCGGACCTCGACGTTGCCGGGGGGAAGCAACGAGACCACGGGCATTCCAAGCGGCACGAACTCGCCGGGTTCGAACAGCGTGTCGTGAACCTGGGCGTCGATGCTGGCGGTCTGGGTCTTTTGTTCGACGCTCCAGCGGGTGCGGCGGACGATGGCTTCGGCGCCAATGACGTCCTGTTCCGCCGCTCGGACCTCGTCGTCGCGGGCACCAAGGCGGGCTGTTTCCAGTTCAGCTTCCAAAGCCGCGACGAGGGCGTGGTCGGCATCGCGGCGGCTTCGGGCCTGGTCGAGTTCAGCGGTTGAGAGTGCCTCCTGGCGTTGCAGTTGTTCGCGGCGGACGAAATCGAGGTCGGCGAGGTCCCGGGTGGCCCGGGCCTGGGCGAGGCGGGCGGAGAGTGCGGCGATTTCGGAAGGGCGCCGGCCTTTGCGGAGATTATCGAGGCGGGCCCGGCTTTGGGCGAGGCGCGCTTCGGCTTCCGCGAGTGCGGCCTGTTCCGCGGCGGATTCCAGAGTGAACAGGGGTGTTCCCTTCGCCACGGAGTTTCCACGCTGAACCGGACGTTCCAGGAGGATGCCGGCGATGGGTGCGGCGACGTGGAGGTAATCGGCCTCGATATAGCCCTGGAACGAGGCAGTGGTTGGGCGTGAGCAGCCGGAGGTCAGAGCCAGGAGCAGACCGGCCAGGACGAGGATGGGATGGGCGGTCCGCAGCCGGCCGGGAGACAAAGGTCTGGACCGGCAACCTTCGGGAGACAACGCGTCCACGCGCTGGTTATCCCGTGGTCCGTCGGTGCGGTCCAGAACGGAACCGCGAATGGAGCGCTGCGGGCGTGAGGCTCTGGCGTGGCGCTATCCCTTCGTGGATTCGGGGGCGGCGGCGGGGGCGGCGATGGGCACGCCGGCGCGTTTGGCGAGGATGGCGTCGACGATCTTCTTCGCGAGATCGGGCTTTTCCATCAGCGTCTTGCGGGCGGCTTCGCGACCTTGCCCGATGAGTTCGCCGGCGAACTGGAGCCAGGCGCCCTTCTTGTCGATGACACTGTTGTCGACGCCGGTGTCGAGGATGCTGCCTTCCTTGTCGATGCCGTGATTGAACAGGATGTCGAACTCGGCTTCGGAGAAGGGCGGGGCGACCTTGTTTTTGACGACCTTGACCTTCACGTGATTGCCGACGGCGTTGCCGGCGGCGTCCTTGAGGGTGTCCTTGCGGCGGATGTCGATGCGCACGCTGGCGTAGAACTTGAGGGCCTTGCCGCCGGGGGTGGTTTCGGGACTGCCGAACATGACGCCGACCTTTTCACGGATCTGATTGGTGAAGAGGCAGGTGGTTTTGGCCTTGCTGAGGATGGCGGTGAGTTTGCGCAGGGCCTGGGACATGAGGCGCGCCTGCATGCCCATGGTGGCCATGCCCATTTCGCCTTCGAGTTCGGCCTTGGGCACCAGGGCGGCGACGGAATCGATGACGATCACGTCGAGGGCGTTGGAGCGGGCGAGGGTTTCGCAGATGGTGAGGGCTTCCTCGCCGGAGTCGGGTTGCGAGACGAGGAGGTCGTCGAGGTTGACGCCGAGTTTGCGGGCGTACTTCGGGTCGAGGGCGTGTTCGGCGTCGATGAAGGCGGCCAGACCGCCGGTGCGCTGGGCATTGGCGATGATGTGAAGCATCAAGGTCGTTTTACCGGAGGATTCCGGGCCGTAGATTTCGACCACGCGACCGCGGGGGACGCCGCCGACGCCGAGGGCGATGTCGAGGCCGAGCGAACCGGTGGGGATGACTTCAATCTTGTGGGAGGCGGCCACTTCACCGAGGCGCATGATGGCGCCGTCGCCGTACTGCTTGGTGATGGAGGAGATGGCGGCGTCCAGTTCGCGTTGCCGGGCGGGAGTCAGCGAACGCACGGGTTCGGCGATGACCTTGGCCTCGGCTTTGGCCTCGATCTTGGCTTCCGGCTTGGGTTCGGACTTCGGTTCAGCGGACTTGGATTCGGATTTGGGTGGCATGGACGGACGACGTGGGGGCCTCTCTTAGCCCGAAGAGGGGCGGGCGTAAAGCGGCGGTAGTTCACAAATGACAATTGGAGGAGTCAGGCGTGGATGCCATGGCTCCGAGGGGAGAACGCGGGATGGGAGTGGAATCTTACAAGAAAAGAAGCCGTGAGTTTCGCGCGCAGGCGCCGGGGATGGTCAGGACGCTCAAGCCCCGGCCGGGCTCACGGCCGGAAAGAGTTCCAGCATCTTGCGGGTGCGGAATTGGAAGATCGTTTCGACATCAGGTCGGACGAAAAACCGTTCGACGAGTGCGCGGAACGGTCCGCCGGGGGCGCGGTATTGGATGACGTCGCTGCAAAGGGTTCCTCCGTCCTTTTCCTCGAAGCGATGCTCGTGGTGCCAAAGGTTGTAGGGGCCTCGACGCTGTTCATCCACAAAGCGATAGGGAGGGTCCCAGGCGGAGATCTCGCTTTGCCAGCGAACGGGGATGCCGTGGATTTTGAGCCGGTACTCAATGCGGAGCCCGACCTTCATTTCCAATGGGCCCGGCGACAGGACTTCGAAATGCAGCCACGGCGGCGTCAGGATCTCCAGGTTGTGGGCGTCGGCGAAGAACGGGAAAACCTTGGATCGCGGTTGGGGCAGCCAAAGTTCGGTTTCCAGTCTCGACACATTCACGGCCGCTATCTGCCCCGGAAACGCCGCCGCGCAATGGGCAACGTTTACCGGTCAGGTGCTGGTCAGGGAATGCGCAGCCGCAACCAGAAGGCGTTTGGGGTGCGGGTGGCGAGTTGGAACACCCAGGTGCCTTCGGCGGGGATGACGCCGGTGCGGAGTTCCTGCCAATGCGCCGGCCCGCTGGCGTCGGTGCCTTCCAGCACGATGGCCTGCCCGGCCCGGCCTGAAACCAGACAGGCGATCCGCCCCTGGCCCGAAGGCAGGACCACCAGCCGTCCCGCCGCGTCCGCCACCGTCGGATCGGTTCGGTTGCGGTACTCGTCCCGATTGGAGAGCGGGTCGGCGTCGGGGTTGCCGTCCGCCCCGTGTTGGCCCAGGGCGGAAGTGGGGTGGAGCCCATGCAGCGTTTCCCAGAAATCCGGAAGGCCATCCAGATCGGTGTCGGCTTCGCCGGGTGTGGGCGAGGTAGCCGCCCATTGGGCACCATCCCCGGCAAAGGACGAGGTACTTCTCCGGGACAGGGATTGTCCGGCGGCAAAACCGGTGGCGGACCATGGCGGGACTGGAGCCAGGTCCAGACTCTCGGCGCCGACGGGCAGGGCCTGCGTGTTACCGAAGCCGTCCGCGGTGGACGGCGGCAGGAGGCGGAGCGTGGTCTGGCTGGGGTTCAGTTCGCCCCGCCACGGACCGGCGATGGGGATGTCGGGGTTCATGGCGTAACGGGTGCGAAACGCAGCGAGAGCAAACGGTTCCAGAGTGGGATCGAAGCCCACGAGAACCAAGCGGGCGCCGGGTTCCAGGACTTGCCCGGTGGGGAAGGCCTCGGCGCAATGCAAATGGACGGTGCCTTGGATCTGCCAGGCCGACGAGGGATCGAAGGGAAGGGACAGGGGCACCGATGCGGACGAGAGGTTGAGGATCTCGATGAAAGCGTCGTTGACGCCCAGGGCGGCGCCTGTCGACGAGCGGGCCAGGGCGATTTCGGTGAACACCAGGGGACCGATGGGAGACTCGGAGTTGAGGGAGCCGGGGGAAGGTCGCGACTGCGCGAAGAAATGCTCCTGACCGGTGCTGGTGGTCCAGCGGCCGAAGGAGGTGTTCGGCGGCGAGGCGCCGAAGGTGAAACCGTGCATCCAACCGGTGAGATTTCCGGCGGTGTCGGCGGACAGCAGCCAGACGCCGTCGCCCTCGGCGCTGAAGGCGAACCCGTCGGGGCCGGCGACGTCAAAAACGGAGGCAGGGATGACCAAGAAACCTTGGGGTGGAACGGTCCAGCCGTTGGGGATTCGAGCGCGTTTGGGGCGATTGAGGGAGTCGGTCAACCACCAGCCGCCGATGTCGGCTGCGCGCGGCTCAGGGTTATAGACTTCGACCCAGTCCGCGCTGCTGTTGGCGGAGGCGGCCAGGACTTCGGTGACCCGGACGGCGGGTGGGGGTGGGCCTGGCGGGGGGTCGGCAAGGCCTGGGGAACCACCGGGGAACGTGCTGGGCCGCCAGCGGGCTGGGTCGCCGAGTTGAGAGGCCGGGGTGGTTTCATCGGCGAGGACCAACGAGAAACCCAGGCCGTCGGTGGTGGGAAAGCGTTCTGCCGGGTAGGTGAAGTCGAGGATGATTTCGCCGCTGGGACCGATGAGGGTGAGGCGTTCTCCTTCATTGGCGAGATTGCCTTCGAACGGGCCGGCGACCCCTTGGGGTTCGGGGTGGCGGAGGGAGAAGTCGGTGGGATGGGCGGCGAGAATGAGGCGTTGTCCTGGGGCGAGGCGTTGGACGGGTTGGGTGGCGGTGAAGGCGAAGCTGATGCCTCGGACGAACTGGCAACCGACGAGATCGAGTTCGCGTTCGCCGGCGTTCATCAGTTCCAGAAACTGGAGGTTGGGTTCGGTTTCGGAGGTCCCGGACGCGGTTTCCTCGGGGTGATAATGGATTTCGGTGACGAGCAGGGGCAGCGGTTGGACGAGGAACGTGGCGATGACCGGAGCGGACCAGGTGGAGGACGAAGGCGGTCCGCGCTGGATGCGTCCCAGGTCGCGAACGCGGGCGGTGACGCGGGTGTTGGTGGTGATGGGGATGGGGCCCGAGTAGCGGAAGGCGATGGGCGCGCTGGTGCCGGCGACGGGTCGAGGGTCGGTGCCGTCGAGGGTGTAGAAAATGGCGGCGTTGGAGGGATTGGAGATCGAGGTGGGCAGATCGATGGAGAGCAGGAAACCGGGTTCGATCCGGGCGTCGCCCGAGGAGAAGCGCGGGGGTTGGGTGAACTGGCTGTCGATCCAGGCGAGGCGGTTGGAGATCCAGGTCTTCATGATGCGGATCTCGTTGGGATAATTGAGGCGGGGCGCGGTGGCGGGCCATCGCCGGTTCTCCCTCGGCTGGGCGGTTCGGATTTCGTTCGTCATGGCATCGATGACGCGGAACATGTTGTCGCGGGAGAACACGGTCTTGCGGTACTCGGTCCAGCGATCGATCCAGAGCTGCCAGGCGTCGCGATCGCCGAGCACGCGATTCCACCATGGGCCGGCGAAGAGGCCACCGCCGGAGTCCCAAATGCGGGGGTTGTCGTCACGACCGTCCCCCTTGCTTTCCCAGGCGCGGTCGTAATCCCAGCGCGGGCCGTAGGTGAGTTTGCCGTTCCGCGGTTTGTAGAAGTAGGTGCTGAGCCGGATGGCATCGACCTGGCCGCTGAGCAGTTCGAGCAGGTGAAAGTCGACCCAGTTGGTGAGGTTGAGGTAGCCGCGGTAGCCGCGGACCGGGTCACGAAAGTTGGGGCTGGTGGTACGCAGGGAGGCGTCGAGATCCCGGAAGAACTGGGTGAGGTAGGTGAGTTGCCGGGCGCGCTGGGGCGACTTCATTTCGCGTTCCTTTGGCTCGACGAACGCGGACAGCGCCCCGCCGGCGTTGATCCCGGTGTCGCCCGGGTCGAGGCGATCGGTTTTGAACAGGTAACTGCCGGTGACTTCGGGAGGCTCCAAGTCCTCGGGCGCCGCCTTGGGGATGTCGATGCGGCTTTTGGAGATTCCGGGTTTTTCCATGAGCACGTAGAGGCCGAACCAGTCGTTGGATCGGATGGAACCGCCCTTGTTGAGGTAGACCTCGACGAAGCGGGTGCGGGGTGCCGGGAAGTCCATCTGACGGCTCAACTCCATGGTGAAGGGATTGTGGATGAGGGCGGCGTCGAATTCGTTGGGGGCGTAGAGGACCCATTCCGATTCCTCGGGCATGCCGAGGACGGGCAGGTCCTTGTCCTGGTTGAATTCGTCCCACCACTCGATGCCGAAGTTGGATTGGGGTTGGCCACCGGTGCTGGAGCCGCGGGTTTTGGCGCCCCCGCGGGTGGTGAGGGTGGGTTGATCCAGGAGGGTGGTGCGTCCGTTGCGGGGCTCGAACAGACTGAAATGAACGGGTGTGTTCGCGGAGCCGCTCACGTTGACAGCCCTCAGCGTGGTCATGACCACGATGGGGAGCGTCGAGGTGAGGGAAGCGAGCTGGGCGGGGTCGTTGGTGAGCCGAAGGAATGTCTCGCTCGCGGGTGCGCCGGGCAGGAGTCCGTTTTGGTAGGCGCGGGCGCGGACCTGGGTGGTGTTGGTGATCGGGATGGGCCCCGAGTACGTGAGCAGCCGGGTGTTGGTTTCGCCGGGGAAGGAGCCGTCGAGGGTGAATCGGATGACGGCGTTGGGGGCTGGGGTGGCGAGGGCGAGCAGGAAGGGTTGGAGGAACGGTCCGCTGGGTTTGGAAAAACGGACATCCGGAGCGAAACCATCGCCGCGGCTGGCATTGGCGGCTCGCGGGGTGGGGCGGCTCAGGTAACCCACCAACTCCGGCGATCCCTGCACCCGTCCATAACTGACATCGCGGCGTTGGGGCGGATACGCCGGAGCAAACGCGGAGATCACCTCGCCGTCGGGCGCGATCAGGGCGAGGTACTCACCCTCGGGGCTGAGGCGAAAATTGGTGTGGAAACCGGCGAGGGAATTCGAGCGGTTGCGACAGGCCCGTGGGGGCAGGTTGGTCTTGTTCTTCTGCGAAGCGAAAACGACCAGATACGACTCCGCCTCCAGGGTGTAGGCGGGAAACCGCCATTTGTCCGGCACGGTCGCGTCGTCGGTGAGGAACCAGCCTTCCAGGGAAATCGGGGTGGAACCGGCGTTGTGGATTTCGATCCAATCGGAGCGATCGCAGTCGTCGTCGTAGAGGGCGACGTCGTTGTCCGCCATGAACTCGCTGAGCATGACCTGGCGACGGGCCAGGGCGGGATCGAGGGTGATGGACCAGGAAGTGGCGTTGAAGACTTTCGCGGCATCCGAGGCATCGGCGATGCCGTGCGAGGTGGCCCAGGTGAAGACCACGTTGCCTGGGGCGAGGGATTCGAATCCGAAGAGGTACTGGCCCGGGCTGGATTCGGTCGCGTCGAGAGCCGGGGTACCGTTGGCGAGCAAGTCGGCGGGATCGACGCCAGTGACGGAGCGATCGAAGAGCACCTCCACCTGGGTGAGAGCGCCGACAGTGGAGCCGGCTTCGGGATCGAGGGTCAGAATTCGGGGAACGCCCGGGATGGCTTCCGTGGTGGGCGTGAGTTCAGGCGGGTCCTCGGTTCCGGCGAAGCCGGCCAGGTGAAGGCCGACGACGAGGAAGGCGGCGAGAAGGCCGGTCCGCAGGGGATTCATGGGGGGGTGAGGGAGCGATGAGAGTCACCTTGTGGAGGGGTTTTTGCCAAGCGGCGGGAATGTGGCCTGCTTGACGGGTGCAAAAGAATTACCGAGATGGTGATTGCTCTTCGGGGGTATCCTGCCAGCGTGACGGGGCTTGTCCGGCAGCTTGTCGCTTCCACGGTCTGGTAAATCTTCAGGTGAACCTCGTTCAGTGATGATTCGAAACCCGCTTGGTCGGGAACAGTGTGGCAGAGGGAAAAGATGATCCCGGGTTGGCGAAACTAGTTCGATGAACAACAAACTGTACGTAGGGAATCTGTCTTTCAGCACCACCGAGAACGACCTGCATGATGCCTTCGCGGCGCATGGCAAAGTGATCGAAGCCAATCTGATGGTGGAACGCGAGAGCGGCCGTCCGCGTGGTTTCGGGTTCGTGACCATGAGCAGCGAAGAAGAGGCCCAGAAGGCCATTTCGGCTTTGAACGGCGCGGCACTCGGCGGTCGTCCGCTGACGGTGAACGTTGCCAAGCCCCGTGAAGACCGGTCGTCCGGTGGCGGCGGCGGTGGTGGTGGTGGCCGCGGCTACGGCGGCGGCGGCGGCGGTGGTGGTTACGGCGGCGGCGGCGGTGGTGGCGGCCGGAGCCGTTACTAGTCTCCGCGGTTGGTTTTCATGCGGGGCCCGAGCCTAAAAGCGGGCTCCGCGATTTCGTGGAAGGTCTTCGTGCCACGCCAGCCACGGAAAACTTCGGGATGCCCTGACCTCCGGGGAAGGGTTTGGCCGCTTCGCTCGTAGTTATGGATGATCACATTGAAGTGGAGGGAAAGATCACGGCAGTCCTTCCGGGCACGATGTTTCGGGTGCAACTGGACAACGATCACGAGGTTCTGGCGGTCATTTCCGGCAAGATGCGGAAGCGCTGGATTCGGCTCTCAGCCGGCGACCGAGTGAAGATGGAAATGTCCCCTTACGACCTGAACAAGGCGCGGATTGTCTGGCGGTTGCGGTAGCCGGCAGGGTGACTGACGAACATTCCCGGTGTCCGAGATTGTGGCCTGTCCTCAATGAGGATCAGGCTTTTTTCGTTTTTCAGGGGCGCTACGGGTTGTCGCGGTCGAGGGCGTCCTGAATGGCCTGGTTCAAGGGATCGGCTTCAGCCGGGGTCGCGGTGCTGGAGGTTTGCCCGCGATCGATGACGGGTTTGCCGGGGAGTCCTTGGAGGACCTCAATGACTTCGGCGGCGGCCGAGAAGATGAACTGTTCCCGCCGGAGGTCCTGGGGCAGTTGATGGAAGAGGTACAAGGGGAGCCATCGGCCGGTCTTTCCCAGAATGAAGTCTTCGACGGTGGCGCGGAGGTCCTCGGGATCAATCGCCTTCTGCATCACCACATAAGGGCCATGGCCACCCGGATCTCGCAGGGCCGGTGCGTCAGGCCACGTATGCAGACTGAGCAGGCGGACGCTTTGGAAATCGTTGCTGAGATTGTGGACGTTCTCGGAACTCATGGGCGAGGGCAGGTGGGAGTTGCTGACGGGGCATGAAAGCACCAGTGGGATGCGGGGTTCAACCCTGTCGGGGCCAATCGTCACCGAGCGGTCGTTTGACACGTATCCACCATGACCGCAACGTGGCCCATCCTTCGGAAAGTCCAACCCGCGACCTCAACCCGTCCACCGTCTTCATGCATCGAGTACCACCTCCCCGTCCGTTGATACTGGTCCTGGTTGTGGTCCTGGTGGGCGTGGTCCTTTTTCCCAGTCTGCGTCGTCTAAAGCCGGCGGTCCGCCTGGGCGGTGGAAACGCGGTCGCACCATCGAACGCACGACTTCCCGATTCTCCACGGCAACGCGCGCATGAGTTTGCCGGTGTGGCGTCGAATGCCGACGTGGTGGGCGCACCCGCACCCGCACCCGCAGCCGAGGTTCGATCCCCCCTCAAACCGAAGCCGGCGGAGGACATCTTTGCGGCGTTCGAATCCTGGCTGGAACGAACGGCCGTGGCCGGAGCCGGGGCGAAGGCGGCGGTCGACCCCGGCCTGGAAGAGGCGGGTGTGCATTTGGCCCGGGAACGACGCCAGGCGATGCGCGACCTGATTCAGCGGGATCCCCGAGCGGCTTTGGCGGCGGCGATTCCCTGGAGTCGGCGGCAGGGGCTGTCACCGGCCGTGCGGATGGAGTTGGAGGAATGGGTGGGCGGACGCGGGGACTGGGAATTGCTCTGCGTTTGGCGCCAGCCGGGGCGACCCGGGGCAAGCTCGCCGTATCTGCGGACCTTCACCTTGTCCGGCCGGGTCTTCCGGGCGTTTGTTTCCGAGCGTCGCGAGCGTCAGACCACCGCGTCGGGCATCGCCGTGCACGGGGTGGCGGTGGACGACCTCCTGGCGGTGTCCGATGAGCCGCTCCGGGTACTGGATTCGGCGGAGGCACAGGAGGTCATCCGGAGCGGGCGCCTGCCGGAAGGGGCGGTTTGTGCAGTCACCGGGGGTGTAGCGACGCAGGTGGTGGAACACGGCGGAACGCTGCTGGCCCTGGCAGACGGCGGGGTGGTGGAGACGTTGAACCGGCGGTTGGCGTCGGTCGAACCCGGCTTTCGGCAGAGTCAGGCCCCGCCGGCGTTCAACCAATGGAGCCACGGGGTCAAGCGGCTCCTGTTCATGCGCGCCCGCTTCCCCGATGACGTGCGGGAACCGATCAGCGAGGCGGACGCCGCGGACGTGATGCGTCTGGCGAACGATTATTTCGTGGCGACGTCGTTCAACAATCTGTCTCTGCTTTCCACCATCGGGCCGCTGGTGATGTTGCCTCAGCCGAAGTTGTACTACGCGGCACGCGGACCGGGCGCGCTTCTGAACGATGCGCGAAACGCCACGCGCGAGGCGGGCGTCGAACCGGATGTGTTCGACCTGGACATGGTGCGCTTCGAGAACGTTCCGGGCTTCGACTGGGGCGGGCTTGGTTCGGTGGGGGGCAAGGGAGTCTGGCTGCAAGGCTCCGGGCTCGGCGTGGTCTGTCATGAACTGGGCCACAACCTGGGACTGTCGCACGCGAACTTCTGGAACACGGTTCGGCCGGAGCTGCCGGACAATCCCCAGAATCTGCCGTTCGACACGGACAGTCTGGTGGGCATCGACAGCGTGATCGGGCCTGGCGACGACGTGGAGTACGGGGATCCGTTTGACATGATGGGCGGTGGCGGCGGGTCCGCGGCGCACTTCAACGGCTTGCACAAATACCTGTTGGGCTGGCTGGCGGAGGCCACGGTCCGGACGGTGACCACGAGCGGGGTGTACCGGGTGCACGCGCACGATGCGGGCGTGATGGGGGCGGGGGCAACCCAGGTCCTCCGGGTGCGGAAGGACGCGGAGCGCTTTTACTGGATCGATGCGCGATCCGCGGTTCCCGACAACCCCTGGCTTTCTCGAGGCCTGGAACTGCATTGGAACAACTGGTACCAGGCGATTTCCACCAGCGAACTGCTCGACACGACGCCCGGCACGCGACACGGCAAGGAGGACGCGGCATTGACGCTGGGCCGGACCTTCTCCGACGACGCGGCGCAGGTGCATGTGACGCCTTTGGAACGCGGGACGGAATTCCTGGGAGGGGTTGCGGTGCCGTATTTCGATGTGGCGGTGCAGTTGGGGGGATTCCCGGGAAACACCGCGCCCGAGTTGGAACTGACCGCCAGCGCCGTGGCGGTTGCCGTGAATGAGACCGTGGTGCTGACGGCGACGGCGACCGACGCCGACGGCCATGAGTTGGCGTATGCGTGGGATTTGGGCGAAGGGGTTCCCGGAGACAACCGTTCCGAGATGGCGGCGTCCTGGAGTCTTCCTGGCGAGTATGTGGTGCGGTGTGAAGTCAGCGATCGCCGTGGTGGGCGTGCGGCGCGGCACGTTGTCGTGCGGGTGGGGAACGCCGGAGGGCTGCGCATTCAGGGCAGGGTCCTGGATCAGGCGGGCCAACCGTTGTTGGGCGTGCGGGTACACAATGGGCAGGCGGGCACGAACAGTCCGTACGCGCCGGAATACCGATGGGGGATCACCGACAGCGACGGTCGTTACACGTTGGTGGGGATGGTTCCGGGCAGTTACGAGGTGGGCGCGGTTTTGGCGGGGTACGACATCCGTCCCTTGAACTTCAGCCGGCCGCTGGTGCTGGGGCAGTTCACGGGCGTTGAAGTGGACTTCATTGCCGCGGCGGTTCCGCAGGTGAGCGTGGTGACCGTGGCGGATGGCGATGAAACCCAAGGTCAACCGGCGCGGTTTCGGGTCGAACGGTCCGGTCCGACCAACGAGACCCTGCGCGTCTATTTTCGTGTGAGCGGGTCGGCGGCGCCTGGCGCGGATTACACGCCGTGGGGGCAGGTGGAAGTGCAGACCAATGTGATTCCCACGGTGCTCGATTCGGTGAACCAGTCGTTGGAAATGGGTTACCTCGATCTTGGCCCGGGCCTGTTGTCGACGAACCTCGTGTTTCCCGTGCTGCGGGATGCGGAGTCGGAAGCGGATGAAACCCTGGTGGTGACGTTGACCTATCCCGTCACCCGCACGGTGGCGACGGAAACCGAGACCAACACGGTCGACATCCCCGGATGGGAAATCCAGGCGGACAATGGGCGCGACGCGTGGTTTCAGACACGGCCTCGCTATCACCTGGGAAACCGCGACGAAGCAACCGCCAGGATTGCGGAAGGCGGCACTGCACCACCACCGACGTTGTCGATCGTCGCGATGGATCGGGTGGTTTCGGAAAACGTCGGAGACTCGGCGACATTCCTGGTGATGCGCACCGGTGGGCGGCCCGAGGCTTCCCTGATCGTGCCTTTGACCGTTTCGGGTACGGCGATGTCCGGCGATGACTATCTGGAGTTGCCGACTTCGTTGCGGATCCCCCCGGACGTGGATGCGATGCGGGTGACGGTGGATGTGTTGGACGATCGGTTTGTGGAAGGCAACGAGACGGTGTCGGTGGCGCTGGGTGATGGGCCCGGGTACGTGGTGGGTGGAAGATCGGCGACGATCACGATCGTGGACAACGACCTTCCGTGGGTGTCGGTGTCGGTGCTTGAACCCGTGGTTTCGGAGGGTGGCGTGGGAGGGCAAGTAACCTTCCAACGGGTGGGAGACTTGGGGACGGACTTGGAGGTGGACTACTTGCTCGGCGGATCGGCCACCGCCGGTGCCGATTACCGAGCTCTGCCGGGGCGGTTGCTGATTCCGGCGGGGTCGGCCACCGCGGCGATCGACGTGGTGCCGATCAACGACAGTCTGTTGGAAGGGGACGAGACTCTGGAGGTGCGGGTGGGCGACAGCCCGGTTTACAACGTGGCTCAACCGGGCACCGTTCGCATGACGTTGCGCGACGACGAGTATCCCACCGTGACGGTGGAGGCGGTGGATGCGGAGGCGACAGAAGGCAACGACGATCCGGGAACCTGGTTGATCCGGCGGACCGGATCGACGGCGGAGCGACTGGATGTGCTGTACCGCTTCGGCGGGAGCGCCCAGCACCAGGTGGATTTCATCGCCATCGGAGATCGGGTGACGATTCCGGCGGGGCAGTCGCAGGTGGTGGTGACCGCGACACCCATCGACGACGTGTTCCGCGAGGATCCGGAAACGATCGCGATCGAATTGATGGAAGGTCCAGGTTACGCGCTGGGAGTGCCGGCCCGCGCCGGTGTTCGGTTGGTGGACAACGACGACAGTGTTCTGGCGGTGGGCTTCGCCCTGCTGTCGACGCGCGGAGTGGAGTCGAAGACGGATCCGGAGTTGGTGGTGCGGATCGCGGGCAATCCTGACGAAGGCCCGGAGAATGCGGTCACCGTGGCCTGGGAAGTCCTGGGAGGGACGGCCAGCCAGGGGGCGGACTACGTGCTGACCGAAGGAACGCTGGTGTTTGAATACGAAGATCCGGAGGGCGACACGCCGTGGGCGAACCGGGTGGCGACGATCCCCCTTCAGATCGTCGACGACACGCTGGTGGAGCGGGATGAAACCCTGCTGATTCGGTTGCGGATCGCGCCCACGGAGATTCCGGCGGAGGACCCGGAAGCGCCACCGACGCTGGTGACGAACGGGGTGTTGGATGTGTTCTCGGTGCACACCTACACGATCGTCGACGACGACGCTTCGGAGGTGTCGGTGGAGCGGGTGGTGGCGTCGACGGTTGAAGGAGGATCAACACCGGCGGTGTTTGCGATTCGGCGGACGGGTCGCACCAACCTGACGCAGACGGTGACGTGGGATTTTTCGGGGTTGGCGACAGCGGGGAGCGATTACCTCGAAGTGCCACGCTCGGTGACTTTGCAACCCGGGCAGGAGCGGGCGGACGTGGTCATCGTGCCGGTGGACGATCCGGTGGAAGAATACCGGGAGAACGTGCGCCTGACATTGGTGGGCGCTCCGGGGGCGCGATTGGCGGCGACACGCTTCGCGGATGTTCAGATCGACGACAACGACGGGACCATTGAGTTCACGGCGGCACGGCGGGTGGTGTCGGAGGGCGATGGGGAGGTGCGGATCTCGGTGCGTCGATCGGGGGACACGAACCTGGCGGCACAAGTGCAGTTTGAAACGAGGGGTGGGACGGCGACGCCGGTGGGTGCTGGCGGAGTTGCTGATTACTGGCCGACCAACGGCATATTGAGCTTTTTGGCTGGGGAGCGGGTGAAGGATTTTGGGGTGGCGTTGATCGACGACCTCGATGTGGAGGAACCCGAGACGATCCAGCTGCGGCTGTCGCGTGGTTCGGGGCTTTTCCCGTTGGGCGGGCAGAACGCGCTGACGCTGACGATTCAGGACAACGACGCCTTGATTTCGACGGGGACCAACCGGCCGGCGGGGATTGAGTCGGAACCTGAAGTGCTGGTGACGGTGGTGCGGACGGGTCCGGTGGAGGCGGCCTTTGAAGTGGACTATGTGACGCGGGATCGGACGGCGGTGGCCGGTGAGGACTACGTGGCCTCCTCGGGCAGGTTGCTGTTCGCAGCGGGTGAACGATCGACGTCCCTGCGGGTGGGCTTGCTCAATGATCCGGTGCTGGAAGGCGATGAGACCTTCGCGGTGGATTTCCTCTCGGCGAACGGGGATCCGGCGGGCGAGGCGGTGGTGGTCGTGGTGGACGACGATTGCCTGGTGTCGTGGTTGGCGACGGCTTACGAGGTGGATGAGGACGCCGGCGTGGTGGAGTTGACCGTCACGCGGGTGGGTTCGCCGTTGAACCCGATCGTGGTGGATTTCCAGACGGAATCCGGGACGGCGCTGGAGCATGAGGACTTTGTGAGGACGGCCGGCATGCTGGAATTCCTGGGGAACCGTGAGGAAGCGCTCACGAACGGAACCGGGGAAGTGGTGTTCCTTTGGGGGGAAACCAACAAGGTGATCACGGTCCCCATCTACAATGATGCGGATGGCGAGCGCGATGAGGTGTTTCGGGTTCTGCTCACCGGGGTGCGATCGGGATTGGTCAACCCGGTGGAAGATTTTGTGCGGTTGGGAACGGTGACCAACGCGGAGGTGACGATCCGGGACAACGAGGCGCCGGGCCGACTGGACGATGCCTTTCAACCCGGGCTGGGTGCCGATGGCCCGGTGCGGGCGCTGGCTTTGCAGGAGGACGGCAAGGTGCTGGTGGGTGGCGATTTTGGGACCTTCGACGGACTGATTCTACCCCGGTTGGCACGGTTGCATGCGGACGGTTTTGTCGATCGAAGTTTCAACACCGGTCTGGGCCTGGATGGGAGCGTTTTGGCGGTGTCGGAAGTGGAGGAAGGCCGGTTGCTGGTGGGAGGTGAGTTCACGCGTGTGGACGGCGCACCCATGACCAACCTGGTTCGGCTGGAACCGGACGGAACCCGGTCCGCGACCGGCCAGGCGTCGGTGGATGGTCCGGTACGGGCCATCGTGAGCCGTCCGAGCGTTTTCGTGGGGGGCGCGTTTGGCCAGGTGCAGGGTCGGCCGCGGTACGGTGTGGCGCGTTTGGCGGCCGGGGGTGAAGTGGATCCGGATTTTCAACCGCAAGGAAACGGGCGACCGGATGTCCGGGCCCTGGCGGCCGCGGATGACGAAGGCGTCTGGGTGGGAGGCGGCTTTGTGAATTGGTCCGATTCGGGACGTGGCTATCTGGTGCGCCTGGGAGCGGACGGCGCGGTGGACCGAAACATCCCGGCAACGTTCGCGCCCAATGGTGCCGTGAACGCCCTGGTGCGGTCGGTGGATGGTTCGCTTTACTTGGCCGGGACATTCACCGCGGTGGGTGGGCTTCCGCGGGCCGGGGTGGCGCGGTGGCTGGCCACGGGCGGGGTGGATCCTGGGTTCGATCCGGGAACGGCAGCGAACGGGGCCGTCCTGGCGGTGGCGGCAGACCGGGAGGGACGTGGCCTGTTTGCGGGCTCGTTTGATTCCTTCGCGGGCTCCGCGGCAGGCCGCTTCGTGAGGCTGCAATCGGAGGGGCTGTTGGATCCTTCGTTTTTCCGGGGCGCGGGAGCGAACGACACCGTGCGCGCGATCCTGGTGCAGCCGAACGGCGCGATCCTGCTGGGTGGCGATTTTACCGAGATCAACGACCGTCCCCGGCGTCGCGTCGCCCGCATTCATGCCGAGGAGAAATTCACGGACGGCTTCGTGGAATTCGCGGAGCCGGTGTGGACGGTGGAGGAGGTTGGGCGCCAAGTGCAGGTGGTGGTGCGCCGAACCGGTGCGGCGAAGGGCGCCGCGACGGTGGCGTATCGGACGTTCGATATCACCGCGCGCGCCGGCGCGGACTACGCCGAAGTCTCGGGTCAACTGTCCTTCGCGGCGGGACAAAGCGAAGCAACGTTCACGGTCGGCATTTTGAACGACGACCTTGCTGAAGGCAGCGAGAGTGTGGGGTTGACCCTGGTGAACCCCGAGGGTGTGGAAGTGGGGCGCCAAGGAACGGCGGTACTCGTGATCACGGATGATGAAGCCGCGGTCAGTTGGGATTTGTCGGAGACCGAAGTTCCGGAGGGGGCCGGCACGCTGGAGGTCACGCTGCGCCGGTCGGGTTCGCTGGACGGTGATCTGCGGGTCCGTGTGGCGGCGCGAGGCGGCACCGCGGTGGAGGGTCAGGATTTTCGTGGGTTCTCCCGTGAAGCTGTCTTCCCGCCGGGAGTTGCAGCGGTGGTGGAATCCATCGAGGTCCTTCAGGACGAGCAGGTGGAAGGACCCGAAGACTTCGATATCGTCCTGTCGGAACCCACCGGAGGGGTAGGGCTTGGGTCGCAGTCGGTCCTGAAGGTCCGCATTCTGGACGACGACCGCTTGCCGACCCATTTCACCCTCACGGTTCAACCCAGTCCGGGCGGGGTGGTCACTCCGGGTGGAGGGCGCTATCCGACGAACAGTGTGCTTGTGCTGAGCGCGGTTCCCGATCGCGGATTCGAGTTTGCGCGGTGGGAAGGGACGGTGGCGTCGGCGGACAATCCCTTCAGCCTGATCATGGATCGCAACCAAGTGGTGTCGGCGCGGTTTCGGGCCCGGGATTACCTGGAAACCTTCGAATCCGGGGATTGGAGCCGGCTGCCGTGGCAGCGGGAAGGTGAGGCGCCGTGGGAATTAACCCGTGATACAAGTTCGACCGGTGGGTGGTCCGCGCGGTCGGGAACCGTCATGGACAGCGGGGTGAGCGTCCTGCGGTTGGACCGGGAAACGCCCGCGGGCGGAGGGAGTTTTGATTTTCGAACCGAGACGGAAGCGGGTTGGGATTTCCTGGAGTTCTGGGTGAACGGGGAGCGGCGGGAGCGGTGGTCTGGGGTGAACGGCTGGCAGACCTATGTGTTCAACCTGAGCGCCGGGAATAACCGGTTGGAATGGCGCTTCTCCAGGGATCGGACGTTCGGAGGTACCCGTGATGCGGTCTGGATCGATGATTTGGATCTCCCTGAGGCCGTTGAACCTGCACTTCCTCCACGCCTGCGTTGGGTGGGTGGTCCGGGTGAATGCCGGGTGGCGATCCAAGGGTCCCCGGGCCGACTGCATGTTTTGGAAGCATCCGAAGATCTTCGGGTCTGGCGCCCGGTGGCGAGCGGTGTGAGTGATTCGACGGAACTCCAGCTGGCGGACCCGGACTGCGGCCGGGGTACGGCACGCTACTACCGGGTCCGGGTGGATTAGGTCGGAGCGGACGCTGGAAAAGGACCGACGACTGAGCCACTGTTCTCCATGCATTTCCGATCGTGGCCGAGATGGAAAGGGTGGGTTGCGCTCTGGTTTTTGAGCGCGCTTCCAACGGTGGCTCAGGAGGTTCGGATCCTGGAGCGCGGCGCGAACCACAACGTGATCCGTCGCGTTTCGGTGGATCGCGATCGTTTCGGTTCGACCAGCGCGCGGACCAACACCTGGGTGCAGCTGGAGGACGGTTTGAACTATTGGGATCCGAAAGTCCGCGAGTGGCGCGAGTCTCGGGAGGTGATCCAGCTGGCCGGTTCGGGTGCCGTCGCATTGGAAGGGCCGATGCGGGCGATCTTTTCGTCGAACGCCAACGACCCCAACGGGGCGCTGGATCTGGAGATCCAGAATCAAGTGCGGCTGCGGAGCTCCATTCTGGCGTTGCGCTATTTTGATGCCGCGACGGGAGGGGCCGCGGTGTTGGGCACGGTACGGGATGTCCGGGGTGAGTTGCTGCCGCCCAACCAGATCATCTATCGGAACGTCTTCGACGGGGTCAGCGCCGACCTCATCTACACGTACCGCAAACGCGGCATCGAATCGGATGTGGTGCTGCGTGAGGTTCCGCCGGGTCCTGAGGAATTCGGTCTGATTCCGGAAACCACCCGGATCGAGGTGGTCACCGAGTTCTTTAATCCGCCGGAGCCCGTCCGGAAGCAGGAATTGCTGGCAACGCTCGATGAACCCGAACTTCGGGAAGCGGTGGCCGAGCCGGACTGGGTGGACGAAGACCTGAACTTCGGGCCGAACCGCATCGCCGAAGGGCGTGCGTTCGCGTGGTCGGCGCGGGAGGCAGCGCAGGCCCAACCGGAAGGATTCGCCCGGGTTGCCAAGAGGTGGTTGCGAACCGATGACGGGAGAAGGCTTCTGATCGAGTCGGCCGAGTACGTGGGGTTGTTTGACGACCTGCTGGATCTGCCGGGAACCGTGCTGCGCAAAGAGCGGCTGCAACAGCGGTCACGGCAATGGGCGGGAAAGCCGGCTTCCGAACTTCGGAGAGAAGGCCTGCGTCGACACGGTGGGATGATGGCCGGGGTTGCCGGCCGATGGGATGGCGCGCTCCAGCGATGGAACGACGCGGATTGGGCCCTGCTGCAACGTCCGCGATCCATCGAATCAGCGATCGAAGGCGGGATTCAGTTGTCGGCCGTGGGTGGGGCGTCGGCACCCGGTCTGGTGTTGGACTGGATCACCCTCACGACCGGCACCCTGAACTTCACCTTCGCCGCCACCAACACGTACTACGTGACGGGGAATTGCTCCTTTTCGGGAACGACCACGATGGAAGGTGGGGCGGTCGTCAAGTTCCCGCCGACTGGCGCGACCATCACCGGTGTGCAGATCAACGGGCCACTGGTGTGTCGCACAAGCTCTTACCTGCCGGTGATCTTCACGGCAGAAAGCGATAATACGGCCGGAGAAACAATCGTGGCGGGTGTGCCGAATCCCGCGACCGACTACGGCACACGTCAACTGCGCTTCAACAACACGGGGGTTCCGATTGCGCTGGAACACGTCCGGTTGAAGCACGGCTTTGAGGCCCTCTATTTCCAGGGGTGGAACCCGGATAACCGGATCCGGCACTGTCAGTTCGTCAACGCCCGCTTTCCGGTTTCAAACGCCGCCAACACGCCTGTCCGCCTGGGTAATGTTCTGATCCATGGCGGGAAATCCTCCGGGGTGGTCTTTTCCGGGGCCTTCACTCCTTACCAGGGCGAACACCTTACCATTCACCAAGCTCCCGCATTATTAAGCGGTGGAAGTCTGGCGCTGACGAACTCGATCATCGCGGCAGTGACCTCAGTGCAATCCTACTCGGGAGCAGGCAACTGGCAGGCGGCAACGGCGACCGGACTTTTCAGTGGGGTCGGTGCGGGCCTGTTCTATCTCACTCCGTTCAGCGCGCTTCGTGATTACGGGGTGATCGCAATTGACCCAGTGCTGCAAAGGGACTTGGCACAACTCACCACCGATGCTCCCGCGCTGATTGGGGCTGATTTCGGTGGTGAGACGAATCTGGTGGTTCGCGCGCGAAGAGATGCCGACACACCGGACCTTGGGTATCATTACGCTCCCCTGGATTTCGCGGTAGGAGACCGGAACCTGATCAACGGGACAGTGCGCATGACCGATGGCGTGGTGTTGGGTGTCTACGGAACCAGCGGGATACGGATGGGAGCGGGTGCTGTGCTGGAATCCAATGGGTCTGCCTTGAGACCCAACCGGATCGTTCATTTCACCCAAGTGCAGGAGCAGACCGCCTCGGCTTGGGCGAATCCGACTGGCGATCTCGCTCTGCTCGAGCTGTCAGGCTTGGGGGTTGGAACGGCCCCTGAAGTCCGTTGGGTCTTCACCGAAGCGTCCATGCCGAACGGCCCGGCCCATCGGCGGCAGTGGATTCGGCAGGCTGAAGTGGGTGCTGTTGGGGTGAAATTGACTCATTCCCAACTCACGGGACTGACGTTGAATTTGTCCGGCAACTGGCCTGGTGGGCAGATCGCGCTGACCAATAATCTTCTGAAGGATGTCGAACTGAGGATAACCCAGTCGGCGGCAGGCGGACTTCATCCGCTGCCATTCCGGGCCTTCAACAACCTATTCCGGGGTGGGACCCTGGCGCTGACCAACAGCCGGGTGGATTCGCCCTGGGTGATCCAGGACAACCTGTTCGATTCTGCCGAGCTGTCTGTGAGTGGACTGAGCGGGACCCTGTCACACAACGGATTTCGGGCGGGGTTGCCGGTGTTTGGGGCGAACAACCTCACGGGTCTGGTAATGGATTATGCAGGCGGTGCGGTCGGGGAGTTTGCCTATCCTTCGTTGGGTGACGGCGCCAGCCTGGCGAGCCTGATCAACCGTGGTAGCCGGACCGCGGCAGCGGCGGGGCTGTCGCTGTTCGGCCTGACCTCGGAGGGTGCCGCGGAATCGGACTCGGTGGTGGATATTGGCTTCCACTACCCCGCTCCGTGGGGCACGGCTGGCGGCCTCGTTGGGTTTTGGAGGTTGGATGAGGTCTCGGGAGGGACCGCCATGGACAGCTCCTTGAGTGGTTTGAATGGCACGCTGGTCAACGGCCCAATCTGGGCGCCGGCTCATGTGAACCACGGTATCAGTTTCGATGGCATCAACGACCAAGTCAGCGTCGCGGATGCACCTTCATTGCGGCTGACCACTGGGTTCACCGTCTCGTTCTGGACGAGAAAGCATGCCGAGAATTCGCTGTACACCCTGTATGTCGGCAAAGGGGGGCCCAACTCGCGGAATTTCACGGTCTGGGATGTCGCCGGACCTTCGGGTCGGATCATGCTTCAGTTTCAGGACACCAGCGGTGCTTCCCGCGCGCTACTGAGTTCCCAGGATCTGGTGGTGAATCGTTGGTATCATGTGGCGTGCACCTGGGATGGGGCCATCGGAAGGATCTACTTGGATGGAATCTTGGACGCGACGGGCGCCATGCCGGGCACGCCCGCGACTTCGGTCGACCCGCTTTATTTCGGCTATGCCGGGTACCATGGTCGATTGGCCGGTATGCTGGATGAAGTTGCGGTTTATAATCGGGCCTTGAGCGCGTCCGAGATTGTTGCCCTCTTGAACGGTCGGTTACCTGGCGTCGATCCCTACCCGCGGCTTGGCTACTGGCCCCTCAACGAGCGAAGTGGAGGCGTGGCTGGGGATGGTTCGGGCCGGGGACTCCACGGAGCCCTCAGTTTTGGTCCCCAATGGACTCCCGGGAACGTGGGCAACGGAATCAGTCTCAACGGCATCGACGACACGGTGACAATTCCGGACGCCCCGCCCTTGCGGGTGACGAATGGATTTACCGTGGCGTTCTGGGTCAACAAGACCGCTGAACCGGTAGGCTTCTCACGTCTTATCGGCAAGGGTGGCCCGTCCGCTCGGAATTTCGGCATCTGGGATGTGGCGGGTGCGTCCCGGCAGCTGATGTTTCAGTTTCAGAATCTGATGGGCGGATTTCCGACGCTCATGACGATGAGGAATCTGGATGTGGGGATCTGGTATCACGTCGCCTGCACCTGGGATGGGGCGACGGGTCGATTTTATATCGATGGCGTTCTCGACAGCTCCGGCCCCATGGCGGGGCCACCTGTCACCTCGATGGAACCGATCACCCTGGGGTTTGCTGGTTACCATTCCTACTTTCCGGGCAAGTTGGATGAAGTGCTGCTCGTTGACAGGGCTCTTTCGGCCGGGGAAACCAGCACGCTCGCTGCAGGTGGCGTGCCTGTTTCCGGCCCGGCCGGAACTTTGGGTGCATGGCCTTTGGATGCGTCTTCTGGCGGCGTGGCATCCGATGCTTCGGGCAACGGGCACCACGGTTCCCTGAGCCATGGACCTCGCTGGAGCGCGGGGAAATCGGGGAGCGCGTTGGCGTTCGATGGGGTGACGGAGGATGTCACGATTCCGGACCAACCGGCCCTTCGCGTGACGACGGCATTCACCGTGGCGTTCTGGGTGCTCAAACAGGCCGAGAATCCGCTCTTCGTCCGCTACGTGGGGAAGGGTGGTCCCTCGGCTCGGAATTTCGGGGTCTGGGACCTTTCCGGTCCGGACGGGCGGGTCATGTTTCAATTCCAGAATCAGGGAGGAGCATTTCCGACATTGGTCAGTCGAAATCCTATTCCCGTGGGTTCCTGGCACCACGTGGCGTGCACGTGGGATGGGGCCGTGGGGCGGATTTATCTGAACGGGCTGTTGGATGCTTCGGCATCAATGACTGGGCCACCGGCGACATCGGGTGATCCGTTGACCTTCGGTTATGCCGGGTACCACGGCCGCCTGGCGGGTGAGTTGGACGAAGTGGAACTCTACGGCCGTGCCTTGAGCGCATTGGAGATCGCTGACCTGCTCCGTACTTCCCCCGCCGACAGCGACTTCGATGGTGTGGCGGATGTTTCCGAGGATCGGAACGGGAACGGGGTGCGGGACTCGGGGGAGAGTTCGCTGGTGGACGTGGATTCGGATTATGACGGGCGCAGCGACGCGGAGGAGCGGGTCGATGGGACGGATCCCTTGAATCCGCGGAGTGTGAAACCGGTGCGCCTGGGCATGTGGCTGTTCGACCAGCCCGGGGATCCGTGGCGTGCCGACAACGGGTCCATGCCCTGGGAGGTTTCCGGGGTGAACCTGGTGGAGATGGCGCCGTTTGTGAACGGGGTGGAACTGGATTCGGCGGGGGCCGTTCTCCGATATCGGGACGTGGAAACGACGGGGCGGGCCAACGTGAACGCGCGCCAGGGAACAGTCCGCCTCTTGTACTATCCCTACTGGGCCAGCCAGTCGCCGGATTGCCCGCCGGGAACGGCAGGCCTGGGGCCGGGGTCACCCGTCGAACTCGTCTCGGTGGGGGATTTCTCGATCGGCATCGACGCCAAAGGCACCAATCTGGTGCTTCGAAGCCCCAACCCCGCGGGCGGTTACATTACCAATGCCCAGGCGAAATTCCGCGCCTGCGTCGGGGATTACTTCTCGGATTTCCCCATGGAAATCGAGGTGGCCTACGCGACCAATGCATCGGCCATTTTCCAGGACGGCCGGTTGCTGGCCCGCGGTTCGGGCATTCAGGCGGCGCCGAATCGGGGCTCGCGGACCCATGGTTTCTTCATCGGATCCAGCCCGGATCGGACCCGCCAGATCCAGGGAGCCTTGGACGCTGTGTTCACTTACAACGTGCCCTTGGACCTGGTCACCAACGCGACCTCGCTGAGTCTGGTGGTCAGCAACGCGCCCCCCTCCGTCACGCTCCGGTGGTCCGCCGTCTCCAATGGTCTTTACCGGATTGATCGGCGGTCAGGGCCCCAATCCGCCTGGCAGAACATCGCCTCGGTGTTCCCGCCGTCCTACACCGACGCCACGATTGTTCCGGGCCAGGAATATGAGTATCGGCTGACCGCGGATCTCGCCGTTCCGGAAGAATTTCTGGCATTCTCCGATCCGGCACCGCTCACGATGATTTCAGGTGTCCAACTGCCGGCGGTGGATGTGCCTGGGCACGTGCTGCTGGTGGTGGATCGTACGCTGACCAACAACGCCACCTACGCTTCCGCGATCGACGCGGTCACCCGGGATCTTTCCGCCGAGGGCTGGGTGGTGGTGCGCTATGGAGGTCCGCGTCATGACGATGCCACCTGGAGCAACAATCCGGCCGGAATTGCGCAGGTGAAGAACTGGATTGCGGGTTACCGCAACTCCTTCCCCACGCAGACCAAGGCTGTGCTGCTCTTCGGGCATCTGCCGATACCCCGTTCCGGGTTGCTCAGCCCGGACGGTCATTTGTACCGGCCCCTGCCGGCGGACAGTTACTACGGCGATTTCGATGGGGTGTGGACCGATACGGGCCACTGGCCGATGGCGGCCGGTCTGGCCGAACCCAACCTGGCAGGCGACGGAATCTTCGATCAGGAACTGATACCGCCGAATGGCGCGGGAGTGGCGGCGATGGAATTGGCGGTGGGCCGGGTGGATTTCGCCAACATGCCGGCATTCGCTGCGGCGACGCCGCCGTTGGGGGAGGTGGATTTGCTGGCGCGGTACGCGAACAAGACGCGGCGTTATCGGCGGGCGGAACTGACCCTTCCGGAGCGGGCGATTTACGGTGGGTATTTCACCAGCAACGCCGTGAGTGAGGCCCAGGATTTGCTGGGCCAACACCTGGCGCGATTGGGGACACGACTGGGATCGGCAGTGGTGGGCACCAATGCGAGTGGTGCCATCAAGGCGGATTTCTTTGATGCGGGACTTCCGGCGGTATGGGGTGTCCTGGGAGGGTTTGCGGGTGGCTATGATTCCATCCATTCCCGGGGGGAAGTCTGGCCCTATCACGGCGTTTCGCTGCATCGGACCTCGGACCTGGTTCTGGACGCGGCGGAGCCGCCGATCGCATTTTCGCTGATCCACGCCTCATGGATGCCGGAGTGGAATGCGCCGGACCATTTGGGGCGCGGCCTGCTTTCGACCAGGAACTACGGCTATGCGTGGTCCTTTGCGGGCGCCACCCAGATCGAGTGGCAGTATCCGTCCATGGCGATGGGGCGGACGATTGGTGAGGCATGGATGAAGACCCAGAATGACGCCTGGATGTGGCCGTGGGTTCCGGTTCAGTATCAGTCGCCGTACGGCGCCGGAACTCGCATCTACCTCGGGGTTCCTTCGCAGGGCGGGTACGTGTTTGGTTCCCTGTTGGGCGACCCCACGCTTCGGCAGGGACCGCCGGTGCCTCCGGGGCCGTTGCAGGCTCAGGTCATCGGTCAGGGGCAGCTTTCGTTCACCTGGACGGCGAGTCCGGAACCCGGAGCGACCTACCATGTTTATCGCTCCAATGCGGGGATCGGCGGGGCATGGACGCGGCTGACGCCGTCACCGCTGGCGGGCACCTTGTTCACGGATCCAGCGTCACCGTCAGGCTCGCCGTCGTACATGGTTCGTGCTCTCGTGGGGCGCCAGGTGGCCTCGGGTCCTCTGACGAACCTGAGCGCCGGATCTGTCTGGCCCTGATTGAACCCATTCACACATGCCGTTACCGACCCATAAGACCAAGATCGTCGCCACCATCGGGCCCGCCTCCGAGTCGCCCGAGATGCTGGAACGGTTGATCCTCGCCGGAATGAACGTCGCCCGGCTGAACTTCTCCCACGGGGATTTTGAAGGGCACCGTTCGCGCATCGCACGCATCCGGGAAGCGGAGGTGAAGCTGGGTCGGCGGGTGGCCATCATGGCCGACTTGCCAGGGCCCAAGATGCGTGTGGGGCGCATTGATCCGGAACCGGTGACCTTGGTGGCGGGTGATCCGTTCATCCTGACGACCGAGGATGTGGTGGGGAATTCGGTTCGGGTCGGCATGAGTTTTGAGCCGCTCCCGCGGGTGGTCAAACCGGGCGACCGGCTCTTCCTGAACGACGGGCTCATCCAATTGATCGTGGAGGTGGCCCAGGGATCGGAGGTATACTGCAAGGTGGCGGTCGGTGGTGAACTGCGGTCGAAGAAGGGGTTGAACCTTCCGGGAATCCACTTGGGGATCGGAGCGTTCACCGACCACGACCGTGCGTGCCTGGAGTTTGCCTTGCGCGAGGGAGTGGATGCGGTGAGTCAGTCGTTCGTCGAGAATGCGGCCGACCTGGAAGCGGTACGGAAGGCGGCCCGTGAACTGGGGGGCAATCCGTTTCTCATCGCCAAGATTGAACGTCTGGGCGCCTTGCAGAACTTTGAGGAAATTCTGGAGGCAACGGACGGCGTGATGGTGGCCCGTGGGGATCTGGGCGTGGAGGTGCCCATCGAAGAGATCGCCAGCACCCAGAAGCAGCTGATCGCGCGCGCCAACCTGGCGGGCAAACCCGTCATCACCGCCACCCAGATGCTCGAATCCATGGTGTCCAGCCGCCTTCCCACGCGTGCCGAGGCCACCGACGTCGCCAATGCGATCCTGGATGGGACCGACTGCATCATGCTGTCCGCCGAGTCCGCCGTGGGGCGGTTTCCCGTGGAATCGGTTCAGATGCTGGCGCGCATTGCGGCGGCGACGGAACCCAGGCGGGTGGGTACACGCCTTGAGAATTTACGGACGCAGTGTGGTCAGCAGCCGAAGTGGAATGCGGGCGAGGCGATTGCCTCGGTGGTGGAGCACGCGTTGCGCAGTGTCCCGTGTGCGGCGGTGCTGGCGCCGACACGCACCGGGACGACGGCCAGGCTGATTTCGCGGTTCAAACCCGGAGTGTGGATTGTCGCCCTGACGGGTTCCCATGCGGTGGGTCAGGGACTGGCCTTCTCCTGCGGCGTGCACCCGGTCGAGATGGCGGATGAACCGGACGATTGGCGCTCCTTCGCTGGCGAATGGCTCCAGCGGGAGGGCCTTGGAGGCGACATCGCCATGCTGGTGGCCGGCCCGTCGGTCCGCCGGCCGGACGCGAATCATCGACTCGAGTTCTTGCGGCTGAGTGCCGCCGAACATCATCCCTTTCACGCCATCCCTACATGAACATCACTCTCTGCGGCGCCGCGGGCGGCGAAGTCACGGGCTCGTCCTACCTGGTGCAAACCCGGACGGCTTCCATTCTGGTGGACTGCGGTCTGTTCCAGGGCGGAGCCAAAGCGGAGTCCAAGAATCGTGTTCCGGGCGGTTCGCGCGCTGCGAAACTGAATGCGGTCCTGCTCACCCACGCGCATCTGGATCATACCGGGCGTCTGCCGCTGCTGCCTCGGGCCGGGTACGGGGGACCGGTGTACGCAACCCAGGCGACCACGGAACTGACCGCCCTGATCCTGCGGGATTCGGCGAAGATCCAGGCCCAGGACGCCGAGCGACGGAATCGGAAGCGGGAACGGGCGGGAGAACCGCTCCAGGAACCCCTGTACACGCCGGAACACGCCGAGACGCTGATCCGCCGTCTGGAGACCGTGCCCTATCGGCGGCCGGTGACGGTGGCCCCGGGGATTCAGGCGACCTGGTCCGAAGCCGGTCACATGCTCGGCTCGGGCAGCATTCTCCTGGAAGTGGCGGAGGCGGGAACCGTCCGGCGCGTGGTGTTCTCCGGGGATCTGGGCCCGCGGGGTGCGCCGATCCTGCGTGACTACGAACCGTTTCCGTCCGCCGACACCGTGTTCCTGGAGTCGACGTACGGGGACCGGGAACACCGTCCCTTCCGGGAGACGGTTGAGGAATTTGTCGAGGTGGTGCAACAGGCCGTGGCGGAAGGGGGAAAGATCCTGGTGCCAACCTTTGCCGTGGGACGGGCTCAATTGCTGACAGTTTTGATCGGCTGGATGTTCCGCACCCGCAAGGTGAAGCCGTTCCCGGTGTTTCTCGACAGCCCAATGGCGATCGAGGCGGGCAAGATCTACATGGCGCATCCGGAACTCTTCGACGACGAAATGGTGGAGTTTCTGAAGGAACGCCCCATGCGGGAGGATCTGCGGACCTTGAAGTATTCGGTCACCGCCGAGGACTCCCGACGGATCAACGATCAACCCGGTCCGTGTCTGGTGATGGCGGGGGCGGGAATGTGCAACGCCGGCCGGATTCTCCATCACCTCAAGCACTCCCTGTGGGTTCGGGGCACGCATGTCCTGATCGTGGGCTACCAGAGTCAGGGATCGCTCGGACGGCGCCTGGTCGACGGCGAAAAGCAGGTCTCCATCCACGGCGAAAAAGTGGCGGTTCGGGCGAAGGTTCATACTTTGGGCGGGTTCAGTGCCCACGCCGGGCAGAAGGATCTCCTGGGCTGGCTGGGTGCCCTGGCCGGTTCGAAGCCTGCGGTGGTGCTCACCCACGGTGAAAATCGAGCCCGGGCGGGTCTGTCCAAGGCGGTTCAGGAACGTTTCGGTATCGGATGCGTTCTGCCGGAATTGGACGACGTGATCGAGGTCTAGGACCGGAGGTCCGACGCGCGGCGGTCGCAGGCGAAAACGGTGGTGGCGGACGACGGAACTATGGAAACAGGTTCGACATCGGCGGCGCCGGGCCGGCGCATGGAACGGAATCTGGGGCTGGTGGCTTTGGCGTTGTTGCTCCTGGGTTGCCTGGTCGTGCTGCGGCCCTTTTTTTCCGGCCTTTTATGGGCCGTGGTTCTGTGCTTCTCCACCTGGCCACTTTACCGACGGGTGCTGGTGTCTTTCGGCGGCCGGCGGACGCTGGCGGCGCTGGCGATGTCGGTGGGCATGATGCTGACCCTGCTCCTGCCTTTTCTGATCATCGGGCTGACCCTGGCCGACAGCGTGAAGGAACTGACCACCGAGACGCGCGCCTGGCTCGACGAGGGGCCACCGGATCCTCCGACGTTCCTGAAGCGCGTGCCGGTGGTGGGGGAATCGGTCGATGCCCAGTGGCGGGAGATGGCCGAGGACAGCGCCAAACTGTTGCAGGAAGCCAAGCATCTGGTGGAACCGGTGGGGCGGGCGGCGCTGAAGGTGGGTCTGGTGTTGGGTCGTGGCGTGCTGGAGATCGGCCTGAGCATCTTCGTGGCCTTCTTTCTGTTCCGTGACGGTGTTTCGGCGGCCGAACGGCTCACGACGGGGGTGGTGCGTCTTGCGGGGGAGCGTGGACGGCGTCTGCTGGAGGTGGCGGGGAGCACGGTGCGAGGGGTGGTTTATGGAATCCTCGGAACGGCGGTGGTTCAGGCGGTGATGGCGGGGATAGGATTTGCCATCGTTGGAGTTCCGGGTGCGGCGCTGCTGGCGCTGCTGACCTTCTTCCTATCTGCGATTCCGGCGGGTCCGCCGCTCATCTGGGTACCCGCGGCCATCTGGATCTTTCATCGGGGTGAGACGGGCTGGGGTGTGTTCATGCTGATCTGGGGCATGGGAGTGAGCAGCGTGGACAACCTGGTTCGGCCCTGGCTGATCAGCCAGGGAAGCACGATGCCGTTTATCCTGATCTTTTTCGGCGTGCTGGGCGGGGTGGTGGCGTTCGGGTTCATTGGAGTGTTCCTGGGCCCCACCCTGCTGGCAGTCGGGTATCGGCTGGTTGAGGAGTGGGTCTCCATCCGCAAGGAGGCGACCCAGGTGGTGAGCGCGGCCGGAACGGCTGTCGACGCGTCCAACGAACGGGAAAATCCTTCATGAAAGAGAAAGACATTCTGAAACATTGCCAGCGGCTGACCGAACCGTTCCGGGTGACCCGGGGAAAGGGGTTCCGTCTGAAGGACCACGACCCCGAGGACACGCTGCACTTCAAGGACGAGGACAAAGCCCGGGCGAAAGAGGGACTGGCGACCGGCGTGGAGGTGCTGGCCGGATTGCAGGACCGGCTTTACGCCCAGGACCGATGGTCGGTGCTGCTCATCTTTCAGGCGATGGACGCGGCGGGGAAGGATGGCGTCATCAAGCACGTGATGTCCGGGGTGAACCCGCAGGGGTGCCAGGTGTTTTCATTCAAGGCCCCCACCAGCGAGGACCTGGACCACGATTTCCTGTGGCGCTGCTTGAAGCGGTTGCCTGAACGGGGGCGCATCGGGATTTTCAACCGCTCGTATTACGAGGAGACCCTGGTGGTCCGCGTGCATCCCGAGTTGCTTGGGAAACAGAAACTTCCCTCCGCCTGCATCACCCCGGACATCTGGGACCGGCGGTTTGAGGACATTCGCAACGTGGAATCCTACCTGGGCCGGAACGGGGTGGTGATCCGGAAGTTCTTCCTCAACGTCTCCAAGAAGGAACAGAAGAAGCGCTTCCTGGAGCGCATCGACAACCCGGCCAAGAATTGGAAGTTCTCGTCGGCCGACGCCGAGGAACGCGGGCATTGGGACGAGTACATGGAGGCGTACGAGGACATGATCCGGAGCACCTCGACGAAGGAGGCGCCGTGGTACGTGGTGCCCGCCGACAACAAGTGGTTCACCCGTCTGGTGGTGGCGGCGGCCGTGATCGAGACCCTTACCGAACTGGGATTGGAATACCCGAAGGTCGGCAAACAACAGGTGGAGGAACTGGCGAAGGCCAGGGCGAAGCTGACGGGGAAGTAATCTTCGCTCCCGAGGGCGGGCGTTCGGAACCGCACGGAAGTCCGGAGCGGAATCCTGCCGCCCCAACGGGGCACTCCAACGCATCATGAACGAAGAACAACAGCGGTTGATGGCGGCGCGCACCGATCGTGTGCCGTGGCGGAAGTGGGGACCCTACCTCAGCCAGCGCCAGTGGGGTACGGTCCGCGAGGACTGCAGCGCGGACGGCAATGCCTGGGCCTACTTTCCGCATGATCAGGCGAGGTCGCGGGCCTATCGGTGGGGTGAGGACGGACTGGGAGGGATCTCGGACGATCACCAGCGCCTGTGTCTTGCATTCGCGCTGTGGAACGGCGCCGACCCGATCTTGAAGGAACGGTTGTTCGGATTGACGAACAGCGAGGGGAACCACGGGGAGGATGTGAAGGAGTACTACTACTTCCTCGACAACACCCCGACGCACTCCTTCATGCGGTTCCTCTACAAGTACCCGCAGGCGGCCTACCCGTATGAGCAACTGCTGCTGGGCAACGGTTCGCGCAGCCGGCTGGAGCCGGAGTACGAACTGATCGACACGGGTGTGTTCGATGGGGATCGGTACTTTGATGTGTTCGTGGAGTACGCCAAGGCATCGCCGGAGGACCTGCTGGTGCGCGTCACGATTCACAATCGCGGCCCGGAAACAGCCCCGTTGCACGTGCTGCCGAATCTTTGGTTTCGGAACACCTGGTCGTGGGCGCCGGGTTTGCCGCGGCCCCGGCTGACGGCGGTGCCGGGTGGGTTGATGGCCGAGCATGGGAAACTGGGCACCCGGTACCTTCACCTGGAGGGCGAGCCGGAGCGGATCTTCACCGAAAATGAAACGAACCTGCGCCGGATCTGGGGCGTGCCGAACCGCTCCCCTTATGTGAAGGACGCGTTCCATCACCGCATCATCCATCAGGAACTGGATGTGGTGAACCCGCAGGGCGTGGGAACCAAGGCTGCGGCGGTGTACCACCTCGAAATCGGACCGGGTGAATGTCGAACAATCCGGCTGCGGCTGAACGACGAAGCGCCGGGTGCAACCAACCTCTTCGGACCCGGCTTCGATGCGGTGTTCGAGGCCCGTTCCCGGGAGGCCGACGCCTTCTACGCGGGTGTCACCCCGGCCGGCCTGGACGATGACGCGGCGCGGGTGATGCGGCAGGCGCTGTCGGGCATGCTCTGGAGCAAGCAATTCTACTTCTACGATCCCGAAACCTCGTTGAAGGAGGTTCCTGAGGATCCGACCGTCCCCCGGCAGCGGGTCATGCTGCGGAACCGGGATTGGATGCACCTCTACAACGCCGACATCATCTCGATGCCGGACACCTGGGAGTATCCCTGGTATGCGGCGTGGGACCTGGCCTTCCACACCGTCGCCCTGGTGATGGTCGACCCGGACTTCGCCCATGATCAGCTGGAGATGATGCTGCGGGAACGTTACCTCCATCCCAACGGCCAGATCCCGGCCTACGAATGGAACTTCGGCGATGTGAACCCGCCGGTGCACGCCTGGGCGACGCTTTACGTCTATCAGATCGAAAAGGAGCAGAGCGGCACCGGGGATCTGAACTTCCTGAAGCACGCCTTTCAGAAACTCCTGCTGAACTTCACCTGGTGGGTGAACCGCAAGGATGCGAACGGACGCAACGTGTTCGAGGGCGGCTTTCTGGGGTTGGACAACATCGGGGTGTTCGACCGGAGTTCACCGCTCCCCACGGGGGGGCGGCTCGAGCAGGCGGATGGCACCGCCTGGATGGCCTTCTTCAGCCAGAGCATGCTGGAGATCGCCATCGAACTGGCCCAGCACGATCCGGTTTACGAGGACATGGCGCTCAAGTTCTTGGAGCACTTCCTGCGCATCGGCGCGGCGATGGATCGGATGGGAGAGCACGCCGATGAGATGTGGGATGAAGGCGACGGGTTTTTCTATGACGTGCTGCGGCTTCCGAATGGGGAGGCCACCCGCATCCGAATCCGGTCCGTGGTGGGATTGCTGCCGCTGTGTGCGACGACGGTGGTGGCCGGCGAGGCGATCCGGCGGCTGCCGGGGTTGATGGATCGCGCGAAGTGGTTTCTGTCGCGCAACCGTCACCTGGCATCGCAGATGGCGGCGCCCGACAAACCGGGGGTGAACGGCCACTTTCTGCTGAGCCTTTTGGATGAAGCCAAGCTCCGACGCATCCTGGCCCGAGTGCTGGATGAGTCCGAGTTCCTCGGACCCTACGGCGTTCGATCGATGTCCAAACATCACGCTGAGAATCCCTACACCTTCCATCATGGCCACGAGGTCTTCCGGGTGGCGTATCTGCCCGCCGAATCGGATTCGGGAATGTTCGGGGGAAATTCCAACTGGCGCGGTCCGGTGTGGATGCCGATGAACGGTCTGCTCGTCCGGGCCCTGCTGAAACTGCATCTCTACTATGGCGATGATTTTCAGGTCGAATGCCCGACGGGCTCGGGCCGCACCATGAACCTGCGTGAGATCGCCGCGGAGATCAGCCGTCGGCTCGCCGCGATCTTTCTTCGGGATTCGACCGGGCGCCGCGCCGTGTACGGCGGGGCGGAGAAGTTCCAGAAGGATCCGCACTGGCGCGACCATCTGCTCTTCTACGAGTACTTCCACGGCGACAACGGCGCGGGGTTGGGAGCAAGCCATCAAACCGGGTGGACGGGCATTCTGGCGAAGCTGATGGGGTTGGCTGCAGCCACCCCGGCGTTGCCTCCGGGGAAGGGAAGCGGCTAGAAGGCCAAGACTATGGACCGAAGTCTTTTGGCGGGCGCATTTGCCTCGGCTCTTTTCCTGGGCGTCTTGGTGTTGCTGGAAGTGGGGCGCCGGTATGGAAAGCGGCGGTTGGCCAGGGAAGCCGAAGGGGCTCGGGCCGGGCTTGGCGTCGTGGACGGTGCCGTGTTCAGTTTGCTGGGCCTGCTTCTCGCCTTCTCCTTTTCCGGGGCCGCTACGCGGTTTGAAGGTCGCCGGTCCCTGATCCTGGCGGAGGCCAACGCGGTGGGCACGGCGTGGCTTCGACTCCGCCTGCTCCCGCCCGAGTCACAACTGAAGCTTCAGGAACTGTTCCGCCAGTATCTGGACACGCGGTTGCTGGCGTACCAGTCGATGGACGACCTTCAGGAGGCCGCGAAGCGCCTCGAAGCGGCTGTCGCCATCCAGGGTGAGATTTGGGCGGAGTTCCTGCGGGCGGCCCAAACCGATCAAGGTCAGCGGGCGCTGGTTCCGCTGGTGGTCGCCTTGAATGCCATGTTCGACATGGCCACGACACGAACCGTCGCCGCCCAGGAACACCCGCCCATGATCATCTTTTTCATGATCGGGGTTCTTTCCTTCGTCAGTGCGTTGCTGGCCGGGTACGGCATGGCGGGTTCCAAGGAACGCAGCTGGCTCCATGTGCTCGGCTTCTCCCTGGTGTTGTCACTCACCGTCTACGTCATTCTCGATCTGGAGTACCCGCGCATCGGCCTGATCCGGATCGATGCCGCCGACCAGATCCTCAGGGACGTGCGGAAGTCCATGGAATGAGCGCGATGCCAGGCGGATCCGACCCATGGAGCGCCGGATGGATGAACCGCTGGCAGGATCCCATCCGCCAGAGGACGACTCTGGGAATTCTGGTTCTGGTGTTGGGGGTTCTCGCGCTGGCGGTGCCCCTGTGGCCCGAACTCGCACCGGAACGGCGGCTCGGCCTGTTGCTCGGAGCCACGGCGTGCGTCGAGATGTTTCATGGCTTCCGGCGGACCGACTCGATCGGCCGGCGGGCCGCCTGGTTCGGAGGTGCCATTACCCTCGCGATGGCCATGCTCCTCTGGAACGCGCCCGCCCTCGCCGGTCGGTCGGTGGTGGTGCTGGTGGCCGGCTGGTTCTTCCTGGATGCCGTCCGACATGGGATCGCGGCCGCGCGCAAGCACCATGAAGGTCTGACCAGCCGGAATTCATGGCTGGCCAGCGTCGGCAACGGGTTGGTCGTCGGCCTGATCTTGTTCTCCGGCGATCGTGGCACGCTCTGGACGCTCGCCGTGGCCTCGGCGCTTCGCATGTTCGGCGTGTCCGCCCAGATCGCCCGGGCTCCCGTCTTTGCTGCCAGCGATGCCGGGGATGCTGCCGTGCGGGATCTGGGGTTGTCCGACTATCCTGAACTGCGGGCCCTGGGGGACCGGATCGAGGAGGAGGAAGCGGGGCGGAAGTCCGTCGATGGGTTCTGGGTGGCGACCTTCATCGTCACGCTGTTTGCGATCCATGTGGGGCGGATGGGATTGGATCGCTCCACGCTGGGCATTGTGTCGCCGGCGGTTGCGGTGCTTGGCGATCTGGTGGTGGCCTGGGTGATCGGATTGGGCCTGGTGATTCCCCTTCGGGTGCTGGTCCGGGCCCTGTCGCGTCCGCTGGAACGGCGGGCGTGGGCGTGGTGTCTCGCAGTGCCTGGGGAGGGCCGGGCGACCTGGCGTGGGGTGGCGGGCCGGCGTTGCGTGCGATTCTGGCTGGTGGACCGCCTGCGGTTTGCGGTGCGCATTCGACAGGCGCGGTTTTCGTTGCGGGTCGCGCTGGCGCGCGGGTTGCAGATCGGGTTGCCGGTCTCGGCGATTCTCGCGGCCACCACGCCGATGTGGGGCATGAGCTGGTATTTCGATACGGAGAACTACGCTGCGGGCATCTGGAATTCCTGGGCGGAGGCGCGCACGGATGTGTGGCGCGAAGCCATGGTGAAGGCGGTGGTTGAAAAGGAGACGGGAGCGGGACGTGCGGAACCGGATTTTGCCGTCCAACCGCCCGGGGTGAAGCCGGGGGAGGATTTCGCGTTTGTGGTGATTGGCGACACCGGGGAGGGGGATGCCTCGCAGCATGTGCTCCGCGACCAGCTGATCCTGGCCGCGCTTCAGCCCGAGGTGCGCTTCGTCGTGATTTCTTCCGACGTGGTTTACCCGACCGGGGAGATGAAGAACTACGAGGCGAATTTCTGGCTGCCGTTCAAGGGGGTTCGGAAACCGGTCTACGCCATTCCGGGCAACCACGATTGGTACGACGCGTTGGAAGGATTCGCTGCGACGTTTCTGGAACCGGACGCCGCCCGGACCGTGATGCAGGCCCGGGTGGAGGCTGACGGCGGGCTCGATGGCCGGGTGGATCGACGGATGAAGCGGTTTCTGGGCGAGGCCAGTCGGCTGAGGGAGGAGTACGGGGTGCCCACCGGGTTCCAGCAGGGTCCATTCTTCCAGTTCCAGACCGATCGCTTTGCCTTGTTCGCCCTGGACACGGGTGTTCGGAAGCGGCTCGACCCGATGCAGGAAGCCTGGTTTCGGTCGGCTTTGGAGTCGGCACGCGGGAAATTCAAGATGGCGATCCTGGGACATCCCTTGTACGCGGTGGGTCAGTATCGGGCCGAGGACAACGAGGAATTCCAGGCAATCCATGACCTGCTGCGCGAGCATCGGGTGCGTGTGGTCATGGCCGGCGATACGCACGATTTTGAGTACTACGCGGAGGTGCGCGATGGGTGGGGTCGACGTTCCACCAACGCCATCCATCATTTCGTGAACGGCGGAGGCGGCGCCTTTCTCACCATGGGCGTGCAGTTGGCCAAGCCGGGCACCATGCCGGTGAACGACTGGGCCTTCTACCCGGCCACCGCGCCGCTCGTGGCCAAGGTGGAGTCCAGGAATTCATTCTGGAAGGCGCCGCTCTGGTGGTGGACGAAGGAATTCCAGGCCTGGCCTTCCGCGCCCGAGTGGTTGTCCGCGGCCTTCGATTACAACGTCGCCCCCTTCTTCCAGAGCTTCGTCGAAGTGCGGGTGGAACCCTCGGCGAACCGGGTGAGGCTGCGTCCCTGGGGTGTCCATGGTCCGCTCCGGTGGCGGGACTTGCAGGCGTCACCCGGGCTTCGACCGGAGGGGCTGTCGGAAGAGGATGCGGTGGAATGGATCTTCAGTCTGTGACGGCTCGGGGTGGTGGGACGGGATGTCCGCCGTTGCCCGGCACTGGATGGGGCGATTACGATGCTTCGCGTCGCCTTGAGTGAACCGACGGTCCCGACGCTGAATTCCATGTTTGACCATTCCCGCCTTCGAGTGTTCCCCCTTGCCGAGCGCAAGAGTCTCACCCGTGTTGAGGAGATTCTGATCGATCCGGCCTCGACGCCCCCTGTGCTGTCGGAGGCGGTATCCCAGCAGGTGGCCCGGGCGGTGGCTGACATCCGGTCGGCGCGCGAGCGGGGTGCGGCGGTGATGTTGGTTTATGGTGCGCACCTGCTGCGCAACGGGACCTCGCTGATCCTGGATCGCCTGATGGAGCAAGGTTGGCTGACGCACCTGGCCACGAATGGTGCTGGAACGATCCACGACTGGGAATATGCCTGGCTGGGGCGTTCGACGGAGAAAGTGGAGGACAACGTGGCGACGGGAACGTTTGGGACCTGGGACGAGACCGGCCGGAACATTCATTTGGCGCTGCTGGCGGGCGGGCTGGGTGGGGCGGGTTATGGCGAATCGTTGGGACGGTTCATTGCCGAGGATGGGTGTGTGCTGCCTCCCTCCGAAGAACTGGCGATGTTGTTGGGGAATTTTCCGGCGGACCCTTTGGCACCGGCGGCGGCGGACCTGTTGGTGGCCATGCATCGGCATGGGCTGGTGGAGGGGCGGCATGACGTGGTGCATCGGTGGAAGCACGCCTCCATTCTGGCATCGGCCTATCGGCACGGTGTGCCGTTCTCGGTCCATCCGGGCATCGGTTACGACATCGTGGCCTGCCATCCGATGTTCAATGGCGCGGTCCTGGGACGGGCGGCGGAGGTGGATTTCAAGCGGTTCGCTTCCGCGGTGGAGCAGTTGGACGGCGGCGTGGTGTTGAGCGTGGGTTCGGCGATCATGGGACCGCAGGTGTTCGAGAAGACCCTAAGCTGTGTTCACAACGTGCGACGTCAGGACGGTCGGCCCAACGTGCAAGGCCACAGCATCTACGTGGTGGATTTGCAGGATGGCGGAGGGTGGGACTGGACGCAGGGGGAGCCGCCCAAGTCCAATGCCGCGTACTACCTGCGCTTCTGCAAGAGTTACTCCCGCATGGGCGGGGCCATGCACTATGTCCAGTCGGACAACGCCGCCTTCATCCACACCCTGGCGCGGGCGTTGGAGGCTAGCTGAGGGGATGCGTTTTTCAGGGTGCCCAGCGTTGGTAGCGGGCTTGCATGGATTCAACGGTCGACGGTGTGGCCACCGCGATCACCAGGTATTCGAGGGTGAAACGCTCCCCGGCCGCGAGCGTTCGAGGTTCCTGATCCAGGCGCTCCGTGGCTGAGAGGTAGGCGAACGGGGTTTTCATTGAGAAAAACCAGGGAGCACCTCCGTGATTCCGTGGGTGCCCCAGCATGGCGAACGTGGCCGAAGCACCCGCCGCATTCCAGACCACCGCCGCCCAGGGATGGCGTGAGACATCCTGCCGGTTGCCCGAAAGATCCAAAGGCCCGTTTCCGGTCAGATGCTGGGCCGTGGCATCGAGGTCGGCGTGGAAACGGGCCCCGAGCCCGAAGTAATTCGCGCCGCCCCAGGTGACTTCCCGGGTGGAACGGCCGACTTCGAACGCCGACCGCCAATGAAGGGCCACTTCACGACGCGGTTCATCGACGGTCACGGTCAGGGTGCGGTGCTCGATCAGGAGCGCCTTGCCGAGGGTGTCGGGGAGGAAGGCATCCTCGGGTGCCAACCAATGCAGGGTCTGGACCAGGCTGACTTGTGGAAGTCCGCCCTCACCGGTGACCGGCGGGGACGAGATGGTTTCGACCGCCTTTTGCACGCCGGATCCGGGGACTTCCTCCCAGAAATTGATCTGGTTCAACCGGATCGCGTACATGAGACCGTGATGATGGAGATGGTCCGAGGGTGCATCGCGCAGCAGGTCCCGGCCTTCCACGGTGCGCAGTTCCTTCACGTACGGTTTGTATTGTCCCGGGGTGAAGGTGTAGCGGAGCACGGTTCGTCCCTGGTGTTGGACGACCCATTCGGAGGGTACCTGGTTGGTCTGAACGGTCAGGGTGGCGGCGTCGGCGGTGCCCAGCATGAGGAGGGCGGCCAGGCCGGATTCGAGGAAGCTGGGGCACGCCCTGGGTTGGAGGCGGGGACGGTGAGTGCCGAGTAGGGGAAACATGGCGGTAGGAGTGATGCCGCCAGTGAACGACATGGGGAACGTGCGACAAGACTTCTGGGGGCGGCACGATGTTGGGCCAATCCTCTGGCCAACAAAAGGGCGAGGGGCCCCGAAGGGCCCCTCGCGTGGGTGGGTGCTAGGATCGATGAGCCGACTCTGAGATCAGGCGAAGCGACGGCGGGCGGCGCCGATCAGCATCAGGCCTCCACCGAGCATTGCGGCGGCCATGCCGTTGTCGGGCAGGTTGATCAGCACGCTTTGGCGGCGGTAGAAGGGATCATTGGGAGAGCCGCTGGTCTTGGTCGGGTTCAGCACGCCGATGCCAGCGCGGGTCGAGTCGGCCATGGCGTTGCCGATGGAGCCGAATTCGCTGATGACCGCTTGGATGAAGATGTTGGCGAAGTCGACGGACTGTTCGTTCTCCAAAGCCCAGATCGCGTTTTGGAGGATCCGGCCGCTGGCGGCGCGGGCGGCGTTGGCAGCCGGGGTGCCTGTGGCGAAGCTGTAGCTCGGGAGCGTGCCTTCGGTGAAGAGCTCATACAGGAAGGCCGTACCTTCGGAGATCGGGTCGGGGTTTCCGCCGCCGATACCACCGGCTTCGGCAGCGCCGCTGGTGGTGAAATTGTAGGTCGTGTTGAAACCGAGACCCTCGTTGCGCTCCAGGCAGAACGTGTAGAAGTCGGGGCTCCCACCGGTGCCGAGGATGTCGGCGGCGAATTCACCACCACCGTAGGTCGCATCCCGCCAGGCCGGCGAGGTGAACACCACTTGGGCGGCTTCCGCCACGGGAACAAACGCAGATCCGGCCAGCAGTGCGGTCATCACAAACTTCTTCATGTACTTCTCCATACGTCTTTGAGTTTTAAGGTTGGGTCGTTGGTCTCTTGGACAGCCCCCTGTCCTCCACACATAAAGCAGCCCCCGTGCCACAGGCGGATGCCGACATTCCCCAGGACCCTCTTCCGCCCGGCTCCATGGCCGCCCAAGCGAGTCAACTCCTTGAAACGCATCCCATTGCTGCTGTTTGGGGGCGATTCAGCCGGTTCGGCCATCCACGGACCCCTTCGTCCGACCATTGCATTCCGGTCTCCCCGGGTTTGGGGTCGCCGTAAAGACTCCCGACACCGTAAGTCCTCTGTTTTCAGGGATGCTACCGTCCCACCACCTCGGTGAGGGCTTCGCTCCGACGCGGTTTTTGCTTGGAACGTGAAGTTTTCCGACGCTTTGAGGCAGTGACTGTTGCATTGCATTTGCATGGTGCAGTGGACTTTGCAGTGGTTTGGGCGATCCACTTCGATCCGGTGGATCGATTACATTCCAAGCCTACGCGAAAGCTGTGGTCGCGTGATGGGGGCAGACGTGTTCGGCGCTCGCCGGGGATCTGGCCGAGCGGGCGGATGTCGATCGGGTGAAGCTGCGCGGAGTCGAGGAGGGTGCCGTCAGCGTCGTACGGCCGGATGGGAAGGCACCAGGTAGGGCACTCCTTCCGGCGATGGCAGATCGGGAAACTCGTAGCGAATATCGGGCAAACGCTCTGCCGTCTCCGGATCTTCCATTCGGAGGAAGAATGCGGGCAAGGCGGAGCACACCAAGGTTAGAGAGTTCACCCCTTGCGCCAGCCGCACCAAGTCCCGCCCGGTGACATCCGCGCCATTCAGGACGATGCCAGCCGCGAAATTCCCTCCCGTGGTGCGAAGTCGCGTGGTGCGTTCGGTGGCGGACCACACCTGGGACTGGATGACGTAATAGCCCAGATCGTTCCAGCCGGACCAGGTGCCACTGAGACGGACACGTTCCGCATCGAAATGGGGCGGCAGGAAGGGATTGTCCGCCACCTCCCAAACTCGGTCTGAACCGTCGGCCAACTCCCATGCACTGGCTACTGCCGCGCCGTCGCAGAGGTCGGCCATGAGTTGGGGCAGGTGGATTTGATCCCGCGGAAATGGGCCCATGCGAACAAAGCCCGACTGCGGGAAGGAAGGGTCGGGGTCGAGCGCAGCCAGGTGACACGCGGTGTGAACCCGGACTTGTTGGTCGCCGAGGCGGAAGTCGATTTGAGCCGCCAGGAATGCGTTGCCGGCGGAAAGCTTGTAGTCCGTGGTCTTGGCCGGCAGCAGGCAGAAGTCCTCCACGCCATTCCTGGGTGTCAGATTGGGCAGGCCCCGGCGAACGATCCCTGGATTCCAGGCCAGTGGCAGCCGGTAAGTGACTCGACACGCCGTCAGCGGCTGAGAGGAGCGGTTCACCAAGCGCAAGCGCAGCAGGCCTTTTTTGCAGAACAAGTGGGCGCTGATTCCCGGAAGTTCGCTTTCCGCCGACGGCGGAGGTTCCAGGGCGGAGTTCGTCGTGTTGGGTGGCACCAAGGTGATGACGGAGGGAAGGGCTTGGTCGGAATTGTGAAACAGATGAAACCGGAAACTCGTGTCCGGACGGTCGGAGGGCAGGCAGGTCGCGGTCGCACAGCGCACGCTGGTCACGGCCTCCCGAGGTACGCCCGCGATTTCAAAGGTCAGCGGAATTGGATCATTGAGATCGAGCAGCACCGGGCGATCGAGCACGAGGCGCCTGATCCGGCTGCCCTCCCCGATATTGCCGGGTTCCGTGGTGGCTCCGGGGTCCGAGGGGAGGTTCTCCCCCGTCGTCGACAGGGTTTCCGAGGACCCGCCCCGAATGTGGGTTCGAAGATATTGATACCGATAGGCGGCGTACTCGGTCTGGTTGCAGTACCACCAGTCCGTACGGTGGCCGAAACGATCCAGGTCGTGTTCGAATGCGGCCCACTCGGCAGGCGTGTCATAGACCGCATGCATGCTGTACGTGAGGATGGGATGTGCTGCGCGGTAGGCGGGATCGGCGAGAAAACCCTCCGCGGCCGCATCAATGGACGCTCCGTCGGCCGGCAGGATGGGACTGAGCATGAGCTCACTCGGAAGCTCTTCGAAGCTGGGCTCATTCGCGATGTGATAGAACCCCGCACGTTCCAAGGCGCGGATGATGTCCGTCTGGACGGCGTCGCCCTCGTCTTCGTTGCGGAAGTCGCAATACGAGAAGCTGTAGGAATTCAGGGGAGTATCGGTCGCCGCCTCCCAAACCATGCGGATTCCAGCCACTTCCTCAAAGATCCTGTTCCGATGGCAGTACGATAGCCACGGGTGGTTCAGGGAATGCCCGCCGATGCTGTGACCTCCCTCAAGCAGGGCACGTGCATACGGCGAGTCCGGAGTCGTGGTGAGGTCTGACCAGTCTCTGAACCAGGCATTCAGGTAGAAGGTTCCCCGTTGTCCGTGCTCGGTCAGCACCTCGCGCATCCGATTGTTTTCTGGAACCGTGTCATCCCACCGGCTCGAAACCGCCCATTCCCTGCCGTCCCAAAGAGGGGTGGGGGTCACCACAGCGGCCTGAGCGAATGCTTCTGAGGTGAACTCGATCGTTACTTCCTGGCGGTAGGTGCTGAAGGGAAACTCGAACCTTACCTTTCGGGGATCGACCGTCCCGATCTCCGTGGCCTCGGTGGCTGGCCCTTGGACTGCCGGTGCCGTTCCTGCCCCGGCCCGGGACATGAACAGGACGGAACAAGCCACGAGACAGTCCCATAGGCGTCGCCGAGAGTGGGTGGTCATACGGTTCCTGGTTGAGTGCCCGGATCTACACCCTGCCCCTGATTCATGGCTGGGTTGTCCCAGCTCGTGATGGGGCAGGAAAGAAGAGAGTGGTGACTCCATGGAACATCGTTCGGGTTTTTCCTGCGGCCCAAGCGAGGGCGATGGTGTTGCGCCTGCCTCTGGACTACTCGACGGCTTTCTCGGACTCGCCTCCGGAGAAGGGGAAAAGGGACCTTACTAGGTGTCTGTCCCCCAGTGCGGGGCCCATGGTGCAACAAGGTGCCTGTCCCCCTGTGGTGGAGGTATCTCGATCTTGAGAATTGAACCCGCATGGTGCAACAAGGTGTCTGTCCCCCTGTTGGTGGAGGAATCTCGGTCTTGAGAATTAAATCCGGATGAAATGAGCAGGGGTGGTAGCACCAGGTGTCTGTCCCCCAGTGCGGGGCTCATGGTGCAACAAGGTGTCTGTCCCCCTGTTGGTGGAGGTATCTCGATCTTGAGAATTGAACCCGGATGAAATGAGTTGGGAAGGAGCCGGATGGAGTCGATCCGCTGATCCCGGGTGCAGCCGTGGAAGCTATCCCTGGTCTTTTCCAAACGCCTCAGCCAGGGCGATGGCTTTGCGGATGGCTTTGGACTTGTTGACCGTTTCCTGGAATTCGCCTTCGGGGGTGGAGTCATGGACCCAGCCGCCACCCGCCTGGACATAGGCTTTGCCGTCTTTCAGCAGGGCGGTGCGGATGGTGATACAGCAGTCCAGATTGCCGTCGAAGCTGAAGTAGCCGACGCAGCCGCCGTAGGGTCCGCGGGTGGTGCCTTCCAACTCCGAGATGATCTGCATGGCGCGGATCTTGGGGGCGCCGGAAAGAGTGCCGGCGGGGAAGGTGGCCCTCATGAGATCGTACGGGGACCGGCCTTCGCTGAGGCGTCCTTCCACTTGAGACACGATGTGCATCACGTGGCTGTAGCGTTCCACGATCATCAGGTCCTTCACCTGGACAGTCCCGAAGTCACAGACACGGCCCACATCATTTCGGGCGAGGTCGATGAGCATGACGTGTTCGGCGCGCTCCTTGGGATCCGCCAGCAGTTCCTGCTCCAGCGCGGCGTCTTCCGCGGGTGTCTTGCCCCGTTGCCGGGTTCCGGCGATGGGGCGGATCTCCACCTTGCGATCCTCACAGCGCACGTGGATTTCGGGTGAGGCGCCCACCAACGCAAACCCATCGAGTTCCAGCAGGAACATGTAGGGCGATGGGTTGATGGAACGTACGGCGCGATAGACGTCCAGAGGCGGGGCCTGGGTGGGTGCACTGAAGCGTTGCGAGCCGACCACCTGGAAGATGTCGCCGGTGCGGATGAATTCCTTGGATTTCCGGACGTTGCTTTGGAACTGCTCCGGGGTTTGGTTGGAAACGAAAGGAAGTTCGGGGGCCTCGGTCAGGAATGAAACGGGACGGCCCTGGATCGGCTGTTCCAAGAGAGACACAAGACGGTCGATTTCCGCGATGGCGTCGTCGTAGGCCTCATCCGGGCTGGCGGTGCCATCGATCGAGGCGTTGACGAGGATCATCAAGGTTTGAGCGACCCGATCAAAGACAAGGACCTGGTCGGCGATGAGGAAGTAGACGGTCGGGGTGCCCAGTTCGTCGTGGGCGGGACGGGGAACCACCGGTTCGATGTCGTGGATGAATTCGTAACCGACGAACCCCAGGGCGCCACCGGTAAATCTCGGAAAGCCTGGGACTTCGACGGCGCGGTAGCGGGCCATGACACGTTCGACGACTTGCAGGCCGTCGCGAACGGCATGGGCATCGGAGGGAGCGGGGTGGGGTGAAACGGTGAAGGTCTCGGTGGTGGCGCCATTCTCCAGCACCTCGACGCGGTTCCCGGTCTGCCGGATGACGGAGCGTGGGTTGCAGCCAACAAACGAGTACCGGCCCAGGTGTTCGCCGCCCTCCACGGATTCCAAGAGGAAGGATTCACCTTGTCCGCGGATCTTGGTGTACGCGGAAAGGGGGGTCTCAAAGTCCGCGAGCAGGCGCCGGCACACGGGAATCAGGTTGCCGCGGGCGGCGAGTTCACGGAATTGCTCGCGCGACGGTTCGTACATGGCGCGCGGAGTTAAGCATGAGGGTGCGGCGGGGGGCACGTGCGATCTCGCGGGGAAGTCGGATCTTGCGGGGGGGAGGGGTGTGGCGTTCGATTCCGGGCCGGTCGTCCGGGGCCGGAATGAATGAATGCCATGCAGCGTGAGTGGGTCGCGATCGCGATTTTCGCGTTCATCTACCTGCTGATCAGCGGCCGACGGTTGAAGGTGCTGCCGTTGAACCGGCCCGCAGCCGCGCTCCTCGGCGCGGTGCTGATGGTGGTCTGCGGGGTGATGACCCCCGAACAGGTCTATCGGGCGGTCGACTACGACACCCTGGTCTTGTTGTTGGGGATGAGCCTGCTGGCGGCGTACCTCGATTTGGCGGGGTTCTTTGCCTGGACCGCCGACCGGGTATTGCGGGTCTCCAAGACACCCGGACGGTTGATGTTCGGGTTGACGCTCACCTCAGGTCTGTTGTCCGCGTTGCTGGTCAATGACACGGTCTGCCTGATGCTGACACCGATGGTGGTGGCGGTGGTGCTGCGAGGGAAACTTCCGCTGGCGCCCTATCTGCTAACCCTGGCCATGGGGGCGAACATCGGGAGTGTGTGCACTCTGGTCGGCAACCCTCAGAACATGCTGATCGGCCAGATGTCGGGCATGCGCTTCGCCCCGTTCAGCCTAAGCCTGCTCCCACCCGCACTCGCAGGTTTGTTGATTCAGTTCGCCGTGCTGCGATGGGGGTTCCGGCGGGAACTGGCCGCAACCTCGATCCAGTTGGACGGCGCGTTGCCGAAGCCGGTCGACCCACGCCTGCTGCGCATCACGTTGGGCGTCTTGGTGCTGGTGGTGGCCGGTTTCCTGGCTGGTTTCGACCTGGCCTGGACGGCGCTTGCCGGTGGAGCACTGGTGATGGTGTTGGCTCGGCGCGACACCCACGAGGTCCTGAAGTTGGTGGACTGGCATCTGCTCCTCTTCTTCGCCGCCCTGTTTGTGGTGGTCGGCGGCCTCAACGACACCGGGTTGCCCGAGCAACTTTATCGGATGGTCCAGGGGCTCTTCGGAACTTCGGCGACGTCGCAGGCACTTCATTTCGCCTGGTTCTCCGTGCTGGGTTCGAACGTTTTCTCGAATGTGCCGTTCGTACTGGTGGCCGGTAAATGGGTCCCGGAATTCGCGCAACCCGAGCTCATGTGGAAGGTCATGGCCCTGGCCACCACCTTCGCGGGCAACCTGACCATTCTCGGATCCGTCGCGAACATGATCGTCGTCGAATCCGCCCGTGGACACTGCGAGGTCGGCTTTTGGGATTACGCCAAGTTCGGCATCCCCATCACGCTGCTGTCCCTGGTGGCCGGCATGGCCTGGCTGTTATGGTGAGGCTGCCTCAGCGGGGCTTGGGACAGCGGAAGAGCGTGGGGCGTTTGTCCGAGAGTTTCGCTTTCCGCCCCATGCCGTTGTTGTCGGAGAGCAGCCAGATGAAGTCCTGGTCGATCGACACTCCCTCCATGAAGCCCGGTGCAAACAACGCGCCATAAGCGTTCTCGCGGGAACGTTCCATGGCGGTGAAATCAAACTCAGCGAGCACCCGCTTGGCGGTCGGATCCACCTTCAGCAGCTTGCGGTCGTCCCGAAGCAGCACCCACAACGCATCATCGGCCCAGCACAGGTCGGAATAGTGGACGTCCGTGGACTGGCTCCCCGCGGGGGCGACCATGAAATTGTCGACCACCTTCAGCGTGGTGAGGTCGACGACCATCACGCGGCCGATCTGGCGTTCATTGGCGACGTACAGGCGGTCCCCACCGATGGCGATGCCTTCCAGGGAAGCGTTGGGGTCGGCGGCTGAGAACCATCGTTCCACCGGCTTCCAATCGATCTCCAGGCGTTCGACCTTCGTGGTCTTCGGATCCCAGCGCAAAATCCAACGGTTGCCCTCCTCGCACAGGTACAGTCGCCCCTCGCGATCCTGGGCCAGGCCTTCCAGGTCGTAGCGCTTGAATTTCTGGGCGGCGAAAGGCGCCAGCTGTTCACGGGTCAAACACTCGGGAACCGGCGTCAGATCCATCGCGTTCGTCCCCTCCAGGAAGTGCATCCGGTACACCACGCCGTCCTGATCATTCACGGTCAGGAAGGTGCCGTCCGGACGGCGCAACAGCGCCGAGGCGTCCAGGCGCTGGCCCTGGGGGAGGTTCAACAGCCAGGTCCGGTCGGCTTGAAGGGTGTGCAACGGCCAGGGCGGCGGCGTCGTCGAGTCCGCGGCGGGGGCAGGGATTCCGGCGCTGATGAGCCAGGCGGTGATGACCAGCGTGGCGTGACGAGCGCGGAAAGCGGATCGCATGCGGCAAGGCTGCCAGAGCATGGGCGCGGGTGCCATGGGTAGCTCCATGAACCGGGCGTCCGTATCGGCGGGCGTCCCGCCTGCCGTAGAGGGGGGCGTCTCGCCCCCCGGAATCCCCGGCTTATGGCCTGTGAGCAGGTATGTCTTCAATCGGGGACCCCTCCACGACGACGCCGTAAGAACCGTTGCCAACCGGCCCCCGGCCGCTTTTGACTTCCGGCATGTCGACGGCTGCCAAGCGCAAGTCCCCCCCATCTTCCAAGTCCGCCCCGAAAACGATCCACCTGATTGCCAGTGGCGATCTCCGGCTGTCTGCCAACCAGAAATGTTGGCCGGAACAGGCGCGCATGGAGGGCATTCTGGCCGAAGCGGTGAAGGCGGAAGGCGGCTTGCTGGTTCGGGCCCACACCTTCGACAAGGCCAAGGGGCACGGTTTCATCGACTCCCAGAAGATGGGCATGGAGGTGTTTCGAAACATCGATCCCGACGCGCCGCTGATCGTCGCCGAGAGCGTGTGGCAGTACAGCCATCACGTGCTGGCCGGCCTGAGCACCCATCGGGGGCCGATTCTGACCGTCGCCAATTGGTCCGGCACGTGGCCGGGCCTGGTCGGCATGCTGAACCTGAACGGTTCCCTCACCAAAGCCGGGGTGCGTTACAGCACGTTGTGGAGCGAGACCTTCCAGGATGACTTCTTCCGCGACGGCTTGCGCCAATGGCTCGTCAGCGGACGGGTCAGCCATGACACCAGCCATGTCCGGGATCTGGCGACCCTGAAACTGCCTCCTGCCGATGAGCAGTTCGGGCGCGACTGGGCGAAGGCGTTTCGTCAGCGCAAGGCCATCATGGGTGTCTTCGACGAGGGTTGCATGGGCATGTTCAACGCCATCATTCCCGACGAACTTCTGCACCCGACCGGCGTCTTCAAGGAGCGGCTCAGCCAGTCGTCGTTGTATGCGGCGATGCAGCAAGTCACCGAAGGCGAAGCGCGGGCGGTGGCCGCCTGGTTCGTCAAGAAGGGCGTCCGCTTTGACTGGGGCACCGATGAGGCCACGGAACTCACCGAGGCACAGACCCTGGACCAATGCCGGATGTACATCGCCGCCCTGCGCATCGCGGATGACTTCGGCTGCAGCACCATCGGCATCCAGTACCAGCAGGGACTGAAGGATCTGGCGCCAGCCAGCGACCTGGTCGAGGGCACGCTCAACAACGTCGATCGTCCGCCGGCGTTTTCAGTCGATGGCCGCGAACTCTTCCCGGGCGAGGCCTTGCCGCACTTCAACGAGGTCGATGAATGCGCCGGTCTCGATGGTCTGGTGACTTACGGGCTCTGGCGTGAACTGGGTTTTGCCCCTGAGAACACCCTGCACGATCTGCGCTGGGGTCAACCGTACCGAGGTCAAGGTCTGAACGAGTACGTCTGGGTGTTCCTGATCTCGGGCGCGGCGCCCGCGGCCCACTTCATCGGCGGCTGGAAAGGCGCCAGCAGCGAACGCCAGCCGTCCATGTACTTCCGTCTTGGTGGCGGCACCCTGAAGGGCATCAGCAAACCGGGCTCGATCGTCTGGAGCCGGATCTTTGTGATGGGCGGCCGGCTGCACGCGGATTTGGGCGTGGCGAAGGTGGTGGAATTGCCGGAGAAGGAGACCGAGCGTCGGTGGCGCGAAACGACACCGCAGTGGCCGATCATGCACGCGGTGCTTCAGGGCATTTCCCGGGATCAGATGATGGCCCGGCACAAGGCCAACCACATTCAGGTGGTGTACGCCCCAAATGAACGTCAGGCCCATCGCGCCTGCCGGGTGAAGGCGGCCGCCTTCGCCGAACTGGGCATCGAAGTCCACCTGTGTGGTGAGGTGAGCCTGGGGTAAGCGAAGAGGCCAGGTTTCGTCTTGCCGCGGCGGTATCCGAGGTTCTACACCGCGTCATGAGATTTTTCCCCGGTCGACTGGCTCCGCTCGCCCTTGCGGCGTTCGCCGGTCTGATTCCGTCCCTGGGCTTGTTCGCCGAAGCGGCCGAGGTTGCCGGGGTGGAACCGTTGCACGGACCGGAACCGGCGCCCGGTCACTCGATGCACGGTGAGGCCTTCAACGAAGGTCCCCGCGGGGCTGCGGTTCTCATGCAGGGCATGCCCGCGGTCCATTTCCCGATCACGTCGACCAACACCTCCGCCCAAGCTTTCTTCGATCAGGGCGTCGGCCAGCTGCATGGCTTCTGGTATTTCGAAGCGGAACGCAGTTTTCGCCAAGTCGCCCACCTCGACCCCAACTGCGCCATGGCGTTCTGGGGCATGGCCATGGCCAACGTGAACAATCCCGGCCGGGCCAAGGACTTCATCGAACGCGCCGTCAGCCTCAAGTCCCAGGCCTCGGAACGCGAAGTCCGCTGGATCGATGCGCTCTCGGATTTTCGGCGCGACAAGGACGGCACCAACGACCGGCCCGAGAAGGACCGCCGCCGTGCCTACATCCGCGCGCTGGAATCCCTGGTTCAGGACTTTCCCGAGGACGTCGAAGCGCGGGCCTTTCTCGCCTTCCAGATCTGGGACAACGCCGGCTTTGGAAACGAACGTCCCCTCGCCATCTCCAGTCACCAGGCAGTCGATGCCCTGCTGGACGGCGTGTTCGTGCGGTCGCCGCTTCACCCCGCCCATCACTACCGGATTCATCTCTGGGACAACGAGAAGCCGGTGCGCGCCTTGGATTCGGCGGCGAAAGGCGGTCCAGCGGGTCCCGGCATCGCCCATCTCTGGCACATGCCCGGGCACACCTACGACAAGCTCCAGCGGTATGCGGACGCCGCCTGGCAGCAGGAAGCCTCGGCCCGGGTGGACCACGCGCACATGATGCGAGCCCGGATCCTTCCGGATCAGATTCACAACTACGCCCACAACCAGGAATGGCTGTCGCGCTCGCTGAGCCACCTGGGCCGCGCCACCGAGGCGGCCGATGTTGCCCGCAACCTCACCGAGCTGCCGCGGCACCCGAAGTGGAACCATCTCGGCAAGGGCGGTTCCTCCTCGGCGTACGGCCGGACGCGATTGGCGGGTGCCTTGCTCAAGTGGGAATTGTGGGACCGCGCCATTGCCGAGGCGGAATCGGGGCGTCTCGAAAAGACCGATCACCGCGAGCAGGAAGCCCTGCGCCTGTTCACCCTGGCTTATGCCCGCTTGCTGAAGACCGGCGAAACCAACGGCGTCGGCGAGATCATTGCCGAACTCGAGAAGCTGCGCGCAGCGACAGCGGTGGAACGGGCGAAGGCGGCCGATGACGCCGAGTCGAAGGCGCGCAAGGAGAAGAAAAACCGGGACGAAATCGGCCGCGCCATGGCCGAAGCGATGCTGGCTTACGAGAAGGACATCCTGCCCGTGGACGAAGCCGTGACCGAGTTGCGCGGTTGGCTGGCCGCTTACGGCGAGGAACCGGCGGAGGCCAAGGAACTGTTCGAGTCGACGAAACGCATGCCGAAGACCCGCCTGGCCTACGCCTGGTTGAAGGCCGGCGACAAGGACCTGGCGGAGAAGGCGGCGCGGGAGGCGGCGACGACGTCCACCAATCAACTGCACGAACTCGCCGTGCGCTGCGACGTCCTCTGGCAGGTCGGCAAGACCAATGAGGCCAAGGAAGCCTTCGCGTCGGTGCGCGCCGCGGCTGGCGTGGCGGAAACCGGCCTTCCGATTCTGAAACGCCTGCAAGTCGTTGCGGATGCCCTGGGAATTGCCGGGGATTGGCGCAACCCGTACCCGGTGCCGACCGACACGGGAAGCCGGCCGCCCCTGGACACCCTTGGACCGCGCTTCTGGGAGCCGTACCAGGCGCCGGCGTGGCGGTTTGCCCAAGGGGACGGCGGTGCGTTGGCCTCGACGGATTATGCGGGCCGACCGTATCTGCTGATCTTCTACCTCGGCCATGGCTGCCCGCATTGCATTGAGCAATTGAAGGCCTTTGGTCCTGCGGCCGGCGACTTCACCGCGGCTGGGATTCCGATCGTGGCGGTCAGTCTCGATGCGCCGGAGGATCTTCCCTGGACCGCGCGGCGGGCGGGCACCGATGGGAAGACGCCCTTCCCGGTGGTGTCGGATGAGTCGAAGTCGGGCTTCAAGGCGTTTGGCGCGTTCGATGATTTCGAAGAGCGGGCCTTGCATGGGACCTACCTGGTCGATGCCGCAGGTCGGGTGCGCTGGCAGGACATCGGTGCGGAACCCTACACCGACGTGAAATTCCTGTTGGGCGAAGCGAAGCGCTTGTTGGGCTCCTCCCAGAGCCTGGCGGCGACGGGTGCGGCACGGTAATGCCGTGTCGCATTTTCGGTGGACGCACATGGTAGGCTGGTCGCGGTGAAGACGCTTGAAACGCCTCCCTTGTTGCCGCCCCGGGCGGAGATGGAACGGGCTTTTTCCGAACGGGATTCGGGGTACGACGGGGTGTTCTTCACGGCGGTACGCACCACCGGGATTTTCTGCCGTCCGTCATGCCCTTCCCGACCGAAGCTCGAGAACGTCGAGTTTTTGCCCTCCATCAAGGCCTGTCTGTTTGCCGGGTATCGTCCGTGCAAACGGTGTCTGCCTGAAGCCGTGGACGGCACCTTGCCGCCCTGGGTGGCGGAACTGACCCGACGGATCGAGGCAGCTCCGGAAACGCGGTGGACCTCTGCGGAGTTGGCGTCGATGGGCGTTTCGCCCGAACGGGCGCGCCGCTGGTTTCAGGCGCACTATGGAATGACCTTCGCCGCCTGGTGCCGCGCGCATCGTTTGGGCACGGCATTCACGCGGCTTCGCGAAGGAGGCACGGTGGATGACGCCACCTTCGGGGCGGGGTTCGAGTCGCACAGCGGTTTTCGGGACGCGTTCCAGCGGGTTTTTGGTGCGCCGCCGGGGAAGGCGGTGGCGACGACCCAGCGCATCGTGGTGACCCTGATGGAGAGCCCGTTGGGCCCCCTGCTCGCGGCGGCGCGGGAGGGTGGGGTCTGTCTGCTGGAGTACACGGATCGCCGCATGCTCGAGCATAACCTGGGCGAGATGCGTCGGCGGTTCGAAGGACCGGTGGTGCCCGGCTCCCATCCGCACCTGGACGCGCTGCGGCGGCAATTGGCGGAATACTTCGATGGCGGTCGGCGGGTGTTCGAAGTGCCGCTGGAACCGCGGGGAACGGCATTTCAGGAACGGGTTTGGGCGCAGCTGCAACGGATTCCTCACGGCACGACGGTGAGTTACGACGAACTGGCGGCTAGCATCGATCAACCCACCGCCCAGCGCGCCGTGGCCCGGGCGAACGGCGCCAACCGCATTTGCATTCTCATTCCCTGCCACCGCGTCATCGGCAAGGACGGCACACTGACCGGGTACGGCGGCGGGTTGTGGCGCAAGCGTCTGTTGATCGAGCTGGAGCGGACTGGATCGCTGCCGGGCGGGACGCGGGTGGAGGAGGGTTTGGACAGAGCGGAAACGCCTGCGTTGTAGCGGCAGGCGGGGCGCCTGCCCTGGATTTTGGCCGATCTTTTGGCCGTCGCGGAGCGACGAACGAAGGTAGCCGGGCCTTTCAAGGCCCGGATGCACGGTGTCGACCACGGCAGCGTCGCGGAGCGACGCCTGATTCCGTGCCTCGTCGTTCGTAGGGCGGCGTCGCATGCGCCGGGTTCAACCGTCGCTCCGCGACGGAACCTCCTCTCTCGCATGCGTCCAGGCGTTGAAACGCCTGGCTACCTTCGAATGTCGCTCCGCGACACCGGCCCAACGCACTCGCGGCCGATAGAATGGGCGAAGCTCCAGGGGATTGTCGCAGCGCGACCATCCCCGCCCACACTTCGGGATGTACGGACCCGCCTGTGCCGGGTCACTGCGCGCTCGACACTGGTTTTCTGGGCAACAGAGTTCGTGGGCATGCCGATGATCTCGCCCCAAGTCCGCGAACAAGTTCGCGCTGCGAGCGATATCGTGGAGATCATCCAGTCCTACCTGCAGCTGCGGCGGGCCGGCGGGAACTTCGTGGCCCTCTGTCCGTTCCACAACGAGAAGTCCCCGAGCTTCCACGTCAGCCCCAGCCGGCAGATGTACCATTGCTTCGGGTGCCACAAGAGCGGCGACGTCTTCCGGTTCATCCAGGATTACGAGAACGTCTCCTTCACCGAGGCTGCCAAGCGGCTGGCCCAACGCGCCGGAATCACGATTGAATTCGACGAAACCCCCGCCCAACGCGAGGAACGGGCGACCAAGGATCAACTCCGGGACATCCACGAACAGCTCACCCGCCGCTGGCAGCAGGCGTTGACCCATGACGCTGCCGGCCAGATCGCCCGCGACTACCTTGCCAAACGCCGCGTCTCCCCGGAGGCCATCACCCGTTTCCGCCTCGGCTATGCCCTGGATGCCTGGGATGACACCGTCCATTGGTCGAGGTCCAAGGACTGGGAACCCGGGTTGGTCGAACAGGCCGGGTTGATCGTCCCCCGGGATCCCAACGATCGGAACCGGGGTTACTACGACCGGTTCCGCGGGCGTCTGATGTTCCCCATCTGCGACGAGCAGGGTCGGGTGGTGGCGTTCAGTGGACGCATTCTGGCCGGGGACGAAAAGGTCGCCAAATACCTGAATTCGCCGGAAACCCCCATCTTCACCAAGAGCCGGGTGCTGTACGGTTTGGACAAGGCCCGACGTGCGATCCTGGATGCCGGGTCGGCCATCATCTGCGAAGGCCAGTTGGACCTGATCGCCTGCCACATGGCCGGCGTGGAGAACATGGTGGCTCCTCAGGGTACCGCGCTGACCAGCGAACACCTCCGCATCCTCCGGCGATATACCCAGGAGGTCGTGCTTTGCTTCGATTCGGACAACGCCGGTCAGAAAGCCACCGCGCGCATTCTGGATGAACTGGTTGGGAGCGGCATGTCCATCCGGGTGATCACCGTTCCGGCGCCGCATGACCCGGACAGTTTCATCCAGGAACACGGTGGGGATGCCTTCCGCCAGTTGGTGGCTGGGGCGCGGGATTTCTTCGATTTCTACCTCGATTTTCTGTGCCAAAGGAACGACGCGACGTCCGATCGCGGACAACTGGCGGTGTTGGAGGCGATGGCCGTCGGTCTGTTGAAAACGGAGAATGAGGCGTTGCTCGACCGCTACGCCCAGAAAACCAGCATGGCTCTGGCCGCCGCGGGCGGTGTCGCTCCTTCCCCCGACGCGGTGCGTGCCGAGTTTCAGAAGCGGCTGCGACGGCCCGTGACGCCCGGCTTGGCGCGTCCCGGGGGCTTCAGCGCGGGCCATGGTGGTTCCTCGCGCCAGCCCTCCGCGGCCGGTTCCAATCCGGTCGCGCGGGGCTCGGGTGCAGCCTCCCAGCGTCCCGCGGTGGAGCCGCCGTCACCGAATGAGATGTGGCTGCTCAAGCTGACCTTCCTCGCGGATGAATTCGCCGGTTGGCTGGCGCTGCACCTCGACCTCCAATGGCTGCGGCACCCGCTCGTTCGCGAACTCCTGGCTCGCCGACTCGAACTGCACCGCACCTCAGCCTGGCAAAGCCCGGCGGCTTTCCTTGGGGAACTGGAGGAGGACGCCCTCCGCAGCCTGGCCGCCGCCGCCATGACCGACACCCGGACCATTCCCAACCCGGAGCAGCAGCTCAGCGACCTCGTGACCCGCCTGCGGAACACTTGGATCGATGAGCGAATCGCGCAGACGTCCATCCGCTCCTCATTACCCCATCTCGCGGACGCCGACCGCAACGCCTTGCTCCAGGAGCTGCTTCACCTTCGCAAAGCCAAACGGGAACCGCTGCTGGCCCGACTCGACGCCGCTGCCGAAGTTTAGGGAGGTTGCAATCGGGGCAACCAGCGACTCATTCCTCTGTCTGTTTGCGTTTGGACTTCAAGGAGTTGGGACGCCTTCAGCCGCTGAAAGGCGGCGCACTTCATCAGGAAAACTTACGCAAACGCTCTAGTTGACACAACGTACGCGCCTGGCGTACAACCATGGCACATCCGAGCGGTGAGGTCGTGGGCTCCGAGGGGAGAGGCCGGGGTCTTGCCAAGGCGGGTGGATGGGTTGTTCCAAGTCGTACTGCCATGAAGCCGAATTCGAAGCTTGCTCAGACGGTTGCCACCGCACTCGCCGCGTTCGAGAAGATGCTTCGGGACGGACAGCGTCGTCGGGGTGTTCTCCTGGCCGAACTTTCGTTGCTTCGGGCCAAACATCGGATCATCGGGGCCACGGAAGACGTTCGCTGGTTGGAGACCCAATACATCGAGCCTCGCGAAACCGAGCTCGCTGCGCTGGATTCCCAGCTCAAAGTCTTCCAGGAGAAGATTTTGGAAGTGCGCCGACAGAGCTTCGAGCGGGAACCTGATCCGGCCCCTGTTCAGAAGGTGATCGCCGTGCCGAACATGGTTTGGATGGAGACCGGTTCGCCTCACATTCTCGCCCTGACCGCTTAACTGGCTTTCCACTCGGCGATGTCGCGCAACCGAACGACGCGACCCGGGGCGCCCAGTTGTCGGTGGAGCGCTTCGACCGCGTCATAGGTCGCGGGCGCGGGCCCCAACAGAACCAGCTCCGTCGGCCAAAGCAACGACGCCACTTGGGGCAGGTCCGTGATGCGCAGGCAGTTCAGCATTTCCAGCGCGGACCCTCGTCCGTCCTTTTCTCCCGGCGCGTTTTGCGTGGCCGGAGGATTTTCCAGGAACACGGTTCGGATTTTTCCATCCAAGAGCGCCGCGTAGAGAACGACCGCTGCCATGTCCCCCTGGCCAGCCAGGCAGATCCGATCCGGATCGATGCCGGGCAAACGGCGGACCGCTTCGATGCCGCGCAGAGTGTCCCAAACGCGCATGGACGCGATGGTTCGACCGGTCCACGCCGAGGCTCGGCGCAGATGCCAGTTCAGATCCTCGCCCCACGCCGTGTCGCCGACGCCCCGAACATCCAGGGCGACCCTTGCCCAGGGTTCCTTCAGCCGGAGCAGAAACGAGCGGGTGTCCCAGCGACCTTCGCCCGGTCGTCGCAGGCCGATGAGCACAGGGGAGGGTTGAGCGAGAGGCTTGCGGTGGAACAGTTGGGCGTGCAGGCGCCAACCCGGCTCCGAGGTGAAGGCAAACCGGAACCCCGCGGCGTCTTCGTCAAACTCGTACTCGATCTGGGTGTCGAGTTCGGGCGGGTCTTTCGGGAACGCGCCGAACGTCTTCTGCCGAAGCGCCTCGGTCACCCGGCGACGGTGTTGGGCCAGTGCGGTGGCGTCGGAGATTTCCGGCAAAGCCGGAGGCACAATGAAGTCGTCCTGAATGGTCGCGGTACGCGCGCCGGCGGGAATGCCGTTCACGAACACTTTTAGGTTCTCCAGGGACTCCTGGGATTCGGGCCGAGCGTCGAGATCGCCGATGGTGGCGGCAGGGATTTCCCGTCCTTGGAGGTGTCGGGCGAACCACGAGAAGATCTCGGTGCGGGAGCGTTCGTGATAGGAATGACCGCCGGGTGTCTCGACCAGACGAAGGTTCTCGGATGCGCCGAGCATTTGGTAGGCACGCGCCACCTGTTGGTGGACTTGCCGGATCGATTCGATGGTGAAGATGCCGTCCTTGTCGGCGGACGCGATCAGCAGGGCGCGGGGAGCGATCAACGCGCCGACATCCGCGAGGTCCCAGCGGTAGGTGTTGGTCCACCACATGCAATCGCAGTGGCCATCGATGGTGCGGTCGTGGACGTGGGAGAAGACGGTGGCGGTGCCACAGACGGGAGCGGCGGCGCGGACGCGTTCATCGGCGGCGGCGACCCACCACGAGGTGGCGCCTCCGCCGGAAATGCCGGTGACGCCCAGGCGGTCGGGGTCGACTTCGGGACGATGGGCGAGCAGGTCGAGGCCGCGGATGCCGTTGAGCGTTTCGATGCCGGCGGGTGAGTAACCGCGGGAATACCAGTGCCACCAGCCCTCGCGGTAACAGCCGTGATGGAACCCCTCGATTTCACCGAGCTGAATGGTTTCAACGACCAGGCAGGCGAACCCGAGTTCGGCGAAGCGGCGCCCTTGGGCCTGGTAGGCGACCTTCTGGTTGCGGGAATGGCCGCAGACGTAAAGGACACCGGGAACCCGACCTTCGCGGCGTTTGGGCAGATAAAGGTTCGCGGTGACGGGCAGGCCAGGCCAGCTCTCGTAGTGGAGTTTCTCGACGCGGTAATACTCGCGCTCGAGCACGCCGGTGACGGTGACGGCCGGCGGGTCGCGGTGTTCGGTCCACCAGCCATCGAGGCCGAGCATCTCACGCCATTGGGCACGGCGGGCGGGAAGCTGCTGCCGCCATTGTGCGGCATCAGGAAGATTCGTGACGGCGCGATCGGTGATGCGGGCGGCCTCAGCGGAGAGATAGTCCCGAATATTTCCCGAGGCCACGAACCGGCTGGTGACGCTGAGCGGAGCGGTCTGGGCTGGCGTTGCGCCGGAGCTGGAGAAGGGGTGGGTGAACGGAGCCAGGCTACCCAACGCCACGCCGGATTGCAGAAAACGACGGCGGTTCATGACCGGGAAGGTAGGGCAGGAACGCCGGGCGTGGCGACGTTCGATTCGACCCGAACACGAACTCAATCCGGCACGAAGTAGTTCGTCGTCCAGGGTGGCGGCTGGAGGCCTTCGATGACCAAGTTCGCCGGAACGGCCCCGAGATGGATCTGGCCCCATTGTTCGTCCGTGAGTCGATCCGGCGGGCCGATGACCTCGAGTTCGTAGTGGGTCATCACCGGTCCGGCGTAGACCATGCGGTCGGTGCCGTTGTCGACGGCGACGAACAGGAGGCCCACGTTGCCGACAGCCTGGTGAAGAACGGAACCGGGATCCCCCAGCTGGCCTGCGGGAGGATCCGTATGCACATCGGCGATGACCAAATCGCCGGCGTTGCAGCCGTATTTCTCATGAAACCAGGCGTTGCGGGTCGCATACGACTGAGCCATCGGGTCCGTGGACGGAACGCGGTCGGTGTAGCGAATCGGCTGGTAGAAGAGGGTCGGATACCAGCCGCTGTAGCGCGGCGTGCTGCCGCTTCCGAACGGGTCCCAACCGACGCGTTGCATCAGATTACGAATAAACAACTCGTCGTCCGCGGAGAACGGGACCTGTGCCAATTCCTTGGCGGCCATGCTGGCGAGCGTCTCCACCCGAAGGGCGAAGCGGCGGAGGTGGGCGACTTGATTGCTTTGGATTTCGGACAGGTGGATGGGAGTGACCGCGCTGAAGGGCGCGATGGCGTTGGGATAAGGAATGTCGGCCACGAGATCGGCAGTGCGGGCGATCATCGAACCCAGGCGTTGCCAGAATTCGGGGCGCGGTTCGACGAAGCCGGCCGGGTAGAAGCACAGCGGCACGCTGGTGTACGACTGTTTCGCATACAAAATCGTGTCATGTCGGTACTGGGCCCAGGACGCGAGTTGGGTGTTCAGGGTACGCATGGCCCAGGCGTGGGTGCGCATGGCCTCGGGATAGGCAGGGTCGGTGGTAGGCGGTGAAAGCTCACGGAGGGAGCCCAGCCAACCCATGGCGATCGATGTGTCCCACGCCTCGGGTTTTTGTGAGTCGATGGTCTCCCGGGCAGCTGCCAGATTGTGTTGGTACGGCAGCCCATCGCGGAACCGTTCCGCGTGGGTGGGCGACGGGAAACGGGGGGATCGTTGGAGCTGCGCCACCAGTTCGGGGACCACCTGGTTGTTGCCCAGGACGGCGAAGGCGGCGTCGAGGGCGCTGGGAACCCGGCGCTGAACGTCATAGGCCTTGCCGTTCTCGGTCCAGGTGATGCTGTCGTAGACCGTTTGGGAGAAGACCCAGCTGTCGGGGACGAACCTTTGGCCCAGAACCAGGAAGGTCTGCGGGAGCCGGACGGGCGTGCCGTCGCTGAGCGGGGTGAAGAACGCGTCGCTGCGAATATTCTGCACACCGAGTTCGCCTTGGGAAATCAGGGACTGAATCCGTTCGAGGGTGGCGAGGTCCGGCACGTCCGCCAACGATCGAATCCCGGCACCGGCCAAGACTCCCCCGAGCTGAGGGACGGTCAGGGAATCACTCCATCCCACGAAGGCGGCGATGACCGCGTCGATCGTGCGCCAGTCGTCGACGGCTCCGGCCTTTTCAATGAGATGGTGCAGAACGATGGCGGTTCCCAACTCTCGAGGGGAGGCCATACGACGATCGCCCGAACAGCGCTCGAACGGCCCTCCCGCGACGGGGACTTCGCTCCGACCCAGCCACATCTGGGCCTGAAAGTAGGCCTTGAGCCGATCGGAATGGGTGTAGTGCCCACGCGGCTCGAACTGCGAAAAATCCACGGTCCGGCAGAAACCCATGAAATTGGAAACGTCCTTGAGCTGTCCTAGGTGGACATCGGCGATCGTTTCGGCAACGCGGGCATCTTGCATCAATGGGCTGGGCACTTTGGCTACGGCGAGTAGGGAGCGAGCCACGGTGACTAGGTAGTCGGCATCGAGCAGGCTTTCGCGTAGGGGACCGTGGTTGGCGGTGGCCCATGCCGCGGGGATCTCGTCGGCCATGCGCTGGAGCAGGTTGTCCACGGCGCCGAACAAGAAAGCCTCCTCGATTTCCTCGAGCATCAGGTCGTACGTGCGATGCCAGGCGTGAAGAATCGCGTCGGTGGAGATGAACACGGGAAGGTCATTGAACCAGAGTTGGTAAAACGAGTTGCCCATGGTGGAGCCTTCCAAAGGCTTCTCGACACCCGTCCACGCCAGCCGTTCGCTCACGACGAAGCCGTTCCGACGGAAGAGTTCGAGTTCGCGGGCATTGAGCCGGTAATCGCCCGATCGATAGCCTGGTGAACCCCCGTTCTTGCCCTTGTTCACGACCGCCGGATCGGCGCTGAACTGATCCCAGAACCTCGCGGTCGTCGGATCCCACGAGAGCCCCGGCAGATAGTCGGCGCCGCTGGGATAGAGCTTCGCGAAATCGTCCGTGGAGATCTGGCCGATCCGATTCAATGCTGCATCGAAGGTGGCCTGGTAACCGAAGACCTCGGCACCGCCTTCGGCCGGACTGGCGAGCGCTTGGGGACTCGCCGCCACCACCCGGTAAAAGCCGTGGGGAACATCGGCAGGCAGATCGAACCGGGCGGTCTCACCGGGTCCGGCGCGGAGACGTTGTCCAAGCGGCTGCCAGCGCTGGAGATCCAAGCTTTGCTGCACCTCGAACCACGGTTGAGTCGTGGTGCCGTCCGGCTGGGCCAAAGACCCCGGCCATTCGAGATGAACCCGGGCATCGCCCAGGGTGAGCATCAGACGAGGGCCCTCGGCAGCGGCGATCGGGGTCAGGCTGGAAGCCAGGATCAGGGCCGCCGCGGAGGCTGCGACGACGAAGCGAGGGTGGAGCGCTTTCATGCGATCGAGGACGGGATCGGGAATCGATGCCCGTCGCTAGAGAGTGACGGTCGAAGGAATCACTCGGGTCATGGACTGTCAAACAAGCGGGGACGGCTACCCATGAACCGCGCCTCCGTAGCGGCGGGCGTCCCCCTGCCGTAGAGGGGGCGTCTCGCCCCCCGGAGTCCTCGGTTCATGGTCCCAATGCGTGTCCAATTTTTGGAAAACGCGCCTCTCCATGAACCTTCCCGCGTCATCGCCTCCATGAGCGGCGTCACGGCCGCCGCACTGGAGGACACCCAGTAGGTCGGTTTGGACCCAATGCCGTTGGAATGGGCTCAAACCTCGACATTCGACAATCGGCGCCAACCTAAAAGAAGCTGATCCGATCGGAGCATTTATTCAGGGAAGGAGAATCTTTTGTTGCAGTTTGACCCCATGCCGGAGCCACAAACGTTCGGCGCTCGGGAGGTTGGTGACGGCGCGATCGGTGATGCGGGCGGCCTCAGCGGAGAGATAGTCCCGAATATTTCCCGAGGCCACGAACCGGCTGGTGACGGACGCTGGAGTGGCCGGGGACGCTGGGGCGCCGGAGCTGGAGAAGGGGTGGGTGAACGGAGCCAGGCTACCCAAGGCCACGCCGGATTGCAGGAAACGACGGCGGTTCATGACCGGGAAGGTAGGCCAGGACCGGCGAGATTGGCCAAGCTTGAATCACGGAGCGCTACTCATCGCGGCACGAAGTAGTTCGTCGTCCAGGGTTGCGGCTGGAGGCCTTCGATGAGCGCGTTGGGCAGGGAGCGTCCGTGGTGGATGGAAGCCCATTCGTCGTCATTGAGACGTCTGGGCGGGCCGAGCACTTCGAGTTCGTAGTGGGTCATCACGGGCCCGGCATACACCATACGGTCCGCACCGTTATCGACGGCGACGACCATGAGCCCCACTCCGCCGACGGCTTGATGGAGCACGGAGCCCGGATCTTCCGGAGCAGGGAGATCGGTGTGCACGTCGGCAATGATCAGGTCGGCGGCATTGGCGCCATGCTTCTCGTGGAACCAGGCCTCGTCGGAGTCGTAAAAAAACAACCTTGGATCCGGAGAATCCATTGCCTGCGTGTAGAAGAACGGCCGATAGAACAGCTTGGGGTACCAGCCGCTGTAGCGCGGCATCCTGCCACAACCGAACGGGAAGGAGCCTTCGTTCTGCATCAGGTTGCGGATGAACCGTTCCTCATCCGCAGAGAACGGAACTTGCGCCAACTCCTTCTCGGAAATCGCCGCGAGAATCTCCACGTGGTCGGCAAACAGCCGAAGGTGGGCGACCTGATTGCTCTGGAGCGTGGACAAATAAATCAAATTGGTTCCGCTGGTGCCGACGAAAGCATCCGGGTAATCGATGGACGCCAAGGCATCCGCCGATCGGTGAATCACCGAGCGCAGGCGCTGCCAGAATTCCAGGCGCGGCTCCACGAAGCCGGCCGGGTAAAAGCAGACAGGGATCGAGGTGTACGATTGTTTGGCGTACAGAATCGTGTTGTGCCGGTACTGGGTCCACGACGCGAGTTGGGTGTTCAGGGTGCGCATGGCCCAGGCGTGGGTGCGCATCGATTCTGGATAGGTTGCGTCCGTGGTGGGGTGGGACAGTTCCCGCAGCGCACCCAGCCAACCCAGGGCGACCGACGTGTTCCACGCCTCGGGCTTCTGCGCATCGAGGGTGGCCCGCGCGGCAGCCAGGTTGTGTTGATAGGGGTGTCCGTCCCGGAAGAGTTCGGCGTGGGTCGGTGAAGGGAATCGGGGCGTCCGCTGGATCTGCGCCACGAGATTGGGAACGACTTGGTTGTTGCCGAGCACGGCGAAGGCGACGTCGAGTGCGCTGGGAACGCGCCGTGGAACATCCCGCGTGGTCCCGTTCTCCGTCCATTGGACGCTGTCGTATACGGTCTGCGAGAAGGCCCAGCTGTCGGGGATGAACCGTTGGCCGAAGATCAGGAACGTCTGGGGCAGTCGAACCGGGGTGCCGTCACTCAACGGCGTGAAGAACGCGTCGCTGCGGATGTTCTGCACGCCGAGTTCACCCTGCGAGATAAGCGATTGAATCCGTTCCAGCGTCGCGAGATCCGGGACGTCGGCCAGCGATGAAATGCCCGCGCCCGCGAGCAGTCCTCCCAGCTGGGGAACCGTCAGGGAGTCGCTCCAACCCACAAAGGTCCCGATGACGGTGTCGATGGCGCGCCATTCCTTCATGGCACCGGATGCGTCGATGAGATGATGAAGGACCAGAGTGGTGCCCAGTTCCCGCGCGGATGCCAGGCGGCGATCGCCCGGGCATCGTTCAAAGGGTCCGCCAGCCACCGGAAGATCGATGCGTCCGAGCCACATCAGGCACTGGAAGTAGCGTCGGAGTGGTTCGGAGTGGGTGTAGTGACCACGGGGTTCGAACTGCGAGAAATCCACCGTGCGACAGAAGCCCATGAAACCGGGAATCTCCTTGAGTTGGCCGGCTCGAATGTCGGCGAGGGTTTCCGCGACACGCGAATCCTGCTTCAAGGGACTTGGCTGCTGGCTTCCAACGATGAGGGAGCGAGCCACGGTGACCAGATAATCGGCGTCGAGAAGGCTCTCCCGGAGCACGCCGTTGCCGGCGCTGGCCCAGGCGGCGGGGATGCCGGCATCCATGCGTTGGAGCAAGTCCTGGGTAGCCTGGTAGAGAAAGGCGGTCTCCAGTTCCTCGAGCATCAGGCTGTAGGTGCGATGCCAGGCGTGAAGGATGGCATCGGTCGAGATGAACACCGGGAGATCGTTGTACCAGAGCTGATAGAAGGCGTTGCCCATGGTCGGAATGCCCGCCCCGAAAAAGAAATCGATGCCGTTCCAGGCCAGCCGTTCGCTCACCACGAATCCGTTTCGGCGAAACAGCTCCAGTTCGCGGGCGTTCAGTCGGTAGTCCTGCGATCGGAAACCCGGATCCAAACCGGTCTTACCTTGGTTGACGACCGCCGGATTCGCGTTGAACAGGTCCCAAAACTTGGCCGTGGTCGGGTCCCACGAGATTCCCGGCAGATAGTCGGCGCCGCTGGGATAGAGCTTCGCGAAATCGTCCGTGGAGATCTGGCCGATCCGATTCAATGCTGCATCGAAGGTGGCCTGGTACCCGAAGACCTCGGCACCGCCTTCGGCCGGACTGGCGAGCGCTTGGGGACTCGCCGCCACCACCCGGTAAAAGCCATGGGGAACATCGGCAGGCAGATCGAACCGGGCTGCCTCACCGGGTCCGGCGCGGAGACGTTGTCCAAGAGGTTCCCAGCGCTGGAGATCCAAGCTTTGCTGCACCTCGAACCACGGCTGGGTCGTGGTGCCGTCCGGCTGGGCCAAAGACCCTGGCCATTCGAGGTGAACCCGGGCATCGCCCAGGGTGAGCATCAGACGAGGGCCCTCGGCAGCGGCGATCGGGGTCAGGCTGGAAGCCAGGATCAGGGCCGCCGCGGAGGCTGCGACGACGAAGCGAGGGTGGGACGCTTTCATGCGATCGAGGACGGGATTGGGAATCGATGCCCGTCGCTAGAGAGTGACGGTCGAAGGAATCACTCGGGTCATGGACTGTCAAACCGGCTGGGACGGCTCTCCATGAACCTTCCCATGGTAGCGATCGCGAGGGTTGAACAGGGCTCCCTCACCCCAACCCTCTCCCGGGGGGAGAGGGTGTCACATATCCCGCACGGCGACATGCCGGAACTCCTGCCAT
>CAUJJW010000235.1 GCA_963205105.1 Verrucomicrobiota bacterium
GGCCAGGAAGCACCGGCACCCGCCAACCCGCGCTGATTCTTGGTCGTCGGACCTCCCCGAGTTGCGCCCTGCCCGATTGATCCCATCCTTGGACCCATGTTGCGCGTCACCTTTCTGCTTCTTGCCGCACTCGGCATAGCAGGCTGCGGAAAACGGGGTTCCCAGGGAGGTGCACTGCCCGCCGCGATGACGCCCCAGGCTTCCACCAACTCCAGATCGCTGAATGCCATGTCCGATAAAGTGACCAAGACCGACGCCGAGTGGCGGCAGATCCTGACGCCCGAGCAATACAACGTCCTCCGCAAACACGGGACGGAGCGTGCCTTCACGGGACCGCTCTGGGACACCAAGGAGGCCGGCACGTACGTGTGCGCGGCGTGCGGCCTGGAGTTGTTCCGCTCGGAGCACAAATTCGACTCTGGCACCGGCTGGCCCAGCTACTGGCAACCCGCGGTTCCCGAACACGTCGGCACGCAGGAGGACGGAAAATTCTTCATGCGCCGAACCGAGGTTCACTGCGCCCGGTGTGAAGGGCATCTGGGGCACGTGTTCGATGACGGCCCCGCACCCACCGGCCTGCGCTACTGCATCAATTCGGCCTCGCTCAAATTCGATCCCGCCAAAAAGCCGTAGCCAGCCTCACGCGGCTACCGGCGTCGTGACCTCGCTGGGCTTCTCCGTTTCCCAGATACGGAGGGGCTCATAGAAGGTGTTGCGCTGGACCGGCTCAAACCCGGCCTCGCGGATGGCCTTGACCATGTCGGACTCCGTCCGCCCTTGCGGCGATGAGGCGCCTGCCATGTGGAAGATATGTTCCTCCAGGATGGTGCCGTGCAGGTCATCCGCCCCGTAACTCAGGGCGACCTGTGACAGCTTGGTTCCCAATCCCACCCAGTAGGCGGTGATGTGATCGAAGTTATCGAGGAACAGACGACTCGCCGCGATGGTCCTGAGGGATTCAAAACCGGTCGGGGCATGTTCGACGGGAATTCCGTTGTTCTCGGGCTGATACGGCAAGGCAATGAACCCGGTGAAGCCATGGGTCTCGTCCTGAAGTTCCCGGAGCCGCCGCAAATGATCGATCCGGTCGGCCCGGGTCTCCAAATGCCCGTAGAGCATCGTGCATGTGCTGCGACCGCCCATCCGGTGCCAGGTCCGGTGCACCTCCAGATACTCCTCCGCAGACTCCTTTCCCCGGGCAATCTGACTGCGGATTTCCTTGCGAAAGATTTCCGCACCACCGCCGGTCAAGGAATCCAGTCCCGCCGCCTTCAGCTCGGCGAGGGTTTCCGGCACTGTCTTTTTGGCCAGCCAGGCCAGATGGAGAATCTCGATGGCCGTGAAGCACTTCAGCTGGAGCCGGGCATCCAGGGCCTTCAAGGCTTTCAGAAACCCGACGTAGTGCGAGAAGGGCAACGACGGATGAAGCCCCCCGACGATGTGCAGCTCGGTCACACCCACCGAGAGCGCCTGCCGCGCCTTCTCCAGCATCTGCTCCACCGTCAGCTCGAATCCATCGGCGTCCCGCTTCTTCCGGGCGAAGGCGCAAAACTGGCAGCTGAGAATGCAGTAATTCGAGTAGTTGATGTAGCGGTTGACGATGTAGCTGGCGCGGTTGCCGACCTTCCGCTGGCGCATGGTGTTCGCCAGGGCTCCCAAGGCGTGCAGGTCGGTGGTCTCCAACAACCGCAACCCGTCCGCCTCCGACAGGCGTTCCCCCGCCATCACCCGCTCCGCCAAGTCCCTCAGTTCGCTTCGTTGCAACGCCAGATTCATGCGCCCGCCAAGTCTGCCTCAACCCCCTCGCGGCGCAATGTTACAGCCAAGCTTCCGTCAGGTGACGTCATTGTAACCGCCTTGTAACGGCCGGTTCATTGAAGCAGCCTGTCAGCAATGGTAGCCACCTTGCGCGTCATGCCAAAGATCCTGGTGGTCGACGATGAGCTGGATGCCGTCGAACTGATTTCCTTCAATCTCAAAGCCGCCGGCTTCGAGGTCATCACCGCTGCGGACGGTACCGAAGCGCTTAAATCCGCGCGCCTACAAGCCCCGGACCTCATCCTCCTCGATGTCATGCTGCCCGAGGTCGATGGACTCGAGGTCTGCAAACTGCTCCGGCGCGATCCTGCCACCGCCAGCGTCCCCATCATCATGCTCACCGCCAAGGCCGCTGAAATTGACCGGGTGCTCGGACTGGAGCTCGGCGCCGACGATTACGTCACCAAACCGTTCAGCCCGCGGGAACTCGTGCTGCGGGTGCGCAAACTCGTCGAACGCCGTCAGAAGCCCGAACAAAAGGCCGACCATTTCACCATCGGCGACCTGTCCCTCGACATCCCGCGCCATCTGGTCACCGTCGCCGGCAAGCGCATCGATCTCACCGCCACCGAGTTCAAGCTGCTCACAACCCTCATGGAACGGCGCGGTCGGGTCCAATCGCGCGACCAACTCCTCCAGGACGTCTGGCAGTATGACAACGTCATCGATACCCGGACCGTGGACACCCACATGCGTCGACTGCGCGAAAAACTCGGCCGTGCGGCCCGCTACCTCGACACCGTCCGGGGCGTCGGCTACCGCTTTGCGGAGGACTGAGGCTCCGGGCCGTTCCTTACCCCTTGCCTCACTGTGTGGCCCTTCCTAGCGCTGACCGCCCTCGCCGCCCTCGTGGGCATCCTCTACCGCTGGAGGCGTCAAAGTCGGGAGCAACAAGCGCGCATTGCAGAGCTGGATCAGCGGCTTCGTGAGTCGAATGAGCGGTTTCGGCGGGAACTCGAACAGGAGCACGCCGGTCAGGAGGTCATCTTCGATTGCATGATCGAAGGACTGGTTGTTCTCGATTCGGAAGGCCGGATTCGCCTGATCAACCAAGCCGTTGAGAATCTCTTTCAGCTCAATGCCGAAGCCCGGGGACGCACGTTGCTCGAAGCCTTTCGTCGGCACGAGCTCCAGGACCTCGCCAACCGGGCCAGTGCGCAGGGCCAGGCTCTGGGGCTTGAGCTGACCCTGGACGGACCATCGCCGCGCTGCCTGGCCATCAACGCCACAGCCTTCCATGACACCGGCGGAACCCAGCGGGGCGTCATTCTCGTGTTCCACGATGTGACCCGACTCAACGAACTGGAAGCCACCCGCCGCGAATTCGTCGCCAATGTGAGCCACGAGCTTCGCACCCCCATCACCATCATCAAAGGTTACGTCGAAACCCTGCTCGATGGCGCCCGCAACGATCCCCAGCTTTCCCTGAAGTTCCTCCAGACCATCGAAAAGCACACCAATCGCCTCACCTTCCTCATCGAGGACCTGCTCACCATCTCCCAACTCGAGGAAGGCCGCATCGTGGTCAACCATCAGTGGGGTCAGCTCCATACCCTCGTCGCCAAGGTTCTCGAGGATTTCGCCTCCCGGGCGGCTGCCCGCAACATCGCCCTCGCCAACCAGGTCCCGGAATCGCTCGCGTTGCGTGCCGACCTCGACCGCCTCCAGCAGGTGCTCGTCAATCTCATCGACAACGCCATCAAATACGGTCGAGCCGGCGGCCATGTGTCTGTCGCTGCCCGAATCCTGGGTGCCCAGGATTCCCCTGAACGGATCGAAATCTCGGTCACCGACGATGGCCCCGGCATTCCCAAAGAGTCGATCGATCGGATCTTTGAGCGGTTCTACCGGGTCGACACCGCGCGATCGCGCGAGCAGGGCGGCACCGGACTCGGTCTTTCCATCGTGAAACACATCGTTCAGGCGCACGGCGGCGACGTGTCCGCCGAGAGCCAGCCCGGCAAGGGCACGACGTTCCGGCTGACCCTTCCAGGCGAACCGCCCTCCCCCCCCGTCCGCTAGACAAATCCGGCGGGCCAGCGCGTCCTTCCGCTGGAGATGCCCGCCGGTGACACACTCGAACGCCTGTACGACGCCCACGCGACGTCGTTGTACGCGTTCGCCCTTTCGCTCACCCGCCGCGACTCCGACAGCCGCGACTTGCTCCAGGATCTCTTCGTCAAATTGGCCCGACACCCGGGCGCACTGGACGACGTCCATGACGAGCGTTCTTTTCTCCTCCGCTGGATGCGGAATGCCGCCGTGGACCTCTTCCGGCGCCGCCAATCCCGTGAACACCTGGGTGAAGCGCTAGCCGAAGAAACCGCTTCCCCCTTTGCTCCAGCCCCGGATCCCGATGACCAGGCCTTCCGCGACGCGCTGGCCGAAGCCCTGTTCGAACTCCCTGAGGAACAACGGGCCATCGTGCAACTGAAGCTCTGGGAAGGCATGACCTTCGAGGCGATCGCCCAGTTGTTGAACATTTCTCCCAACACCGCCGCCAGCCGTTACCGCTACGGCCTAGACAAACTTCGCCTTCGACTGCGTCCACTTTACGAGGAACTGCAATGAAACCGGATGATTTCGAAAACACCCTCGCCCGCGTGCCGCTCCGCCGTCCGCCCGCCGACTGGAGGGCAGCGATTCTGGCGACCGCGCGCCAGGTGGCGATCCCAAGCCGCCAGGTCCGAACCAATCATCCGCCCAGCCTCCGCGGCATCCTGGAGAACTGGATTCACCGACTCGCCACCCCCTGGCCCGCCCTGGCTGCAACCGCGGCCTGCAGCCTGCTTTTGAATGGAGCCGCTCAAACGATCTCTCCCGCCCTCGGCACCCCACCCCAAGCCGTTTCCTGGCAGCCCGGCCAGAGTATGGCTGAAGCCCTCCGCCAGCATCGCTCCCAGGTCCTCGCCTTGGTGAGTTCCGAAGAGCCGGAGTTGGAATCCGCCTCGCCCTCACCCGCATCCAACCCGCCGGCATCGAACAAGCCGCGATCCCAGAACCGACCCGCTGACCACCGCCATCCTGCGCAGCCAGCCCCGAGCCCTGCGTAACGTCAGGGAGGACATCCCATGAACGATTCCATCTCCCCATTCCTGCTCCGATCACCGACCCCTCGCTGGTTCAGCTCGCCGCTCCATCGACTCCGACCGCCTCCCAATCAGCCGATTCCGTGGAGTCTCGCGTTCGCCCACGCGCTCTACATCGCAGGCATCGTCGGACTCAGCCTCGGATTGTTTTCCCGGCTGGCGACGGACCGCTGGTACGTCGCCCCATTCGCGCTCTCCGCGGCCTACGGATTCCTGGTCGGAATGCTGTGGGCCATGCTGGTCCGTGCCGCGTGGAATCATCGCGCCCGAACGACCCAAAGCCTCGGTCCCATCGCACCCGCTTCACCAACACCCGGTCCCCGAGGGGTCCTTCGACAACTTCTCCCGGCCACCTATTTGGTCGCCTTTCTGGTCACCGCTCTCGCGCTCTGTTTCAGCCTGGAGAACCTCCGTGGCAGCTTGGCATTGAAGTCTTTCCAAAACGAACTCCGCGCCCGCGGCGAACCCCTCACACCCGCCGAAGTCATCCCTCCACCCATTCCGGACGCCCAAAACCTCGCCATGGCGCCGTTGCTCAGGCCGTTGTTCGAATTCGAACGCACCGAATCAGGAACCCGCCCCACCGACAGCAACGCCTGGCGACGGGCGAAGTCCATCCAAACGCAGGACCCCCAACGCAGCTACCGCGCCTTCGCTTCGGGAAAAGGCCGAAACGACCCAACCTTCGACCAGGGGCGGCCCACCGACCTCGCCATGTGGCAGGCGTACTACCAGAGCCTGACCAACTGGCCCCAGCTGCCGGCGGACGTCATCGCGACACCCGCGAAGTCCGTCCTGCACGCCCTCAGCCGGTACGACGCCGAGTTCAGCGAGCTGCGTTCCGCCGTCGAATCACGCCCACTTGCCCGCTTCCCTTTGGACTATGAAAGACTCTTCTCCATGGATCTCCACCATCTGCCCACGCTGAAGGCGATCTCGATCGCCCTCAGCCTGCGCGCGTCCGCGTACCTCGCCGATGACCGCCCGGACGAGGCGCTGTCCGATGTGGTGACCCTGACGCGACTGTCGGAGGCACTGAAGCCCGAGCCGATCATCGTCAGCCATCTCGTCCGGTTTGCCATTCACCGCATGATCCTTCAGGTCGTGTGGGAGGGTTGCCTCGATCGCCGCTGGTCTGAGGATCAGCTGAAAACGCTGGATGGGCTCTTGGGTGCTCAATCACCGATCGAAGACATCCGATACGCCCTCCGAGGAGAACGGGTTTTCGGCTCGGTTTTCTTGGAACGGATCGCGCAAGGCACGATATCCCGTGACGTCCTGGGAGATCCTGCCAGTTCTGAGCTCCACGCGATTCTCCTCGTCATGCCCCAGGGCTGGGTTCACCTCAACGAGGTCGTCCATGGCCGCTACATGCTCGCCCTGACCGACACCGCGTCAGCCACTCGGAGCCATCGCGACGTTCCGCCGGTAGGATCGTTGCTCAACGAGCACATCAACCGGCGATCGCCTTTTGCCACACTCGCCTCGCTTCTCGCTCCCGCACTCGATGCAACGGTGGACCGAGCGTTCGAACATGAGACCTGGCGTCGGCTCGCCCGGGTGGGGCTTGCGCTCGAACGCCATCGACTCGTGGAAGGCGCGTACCCTCAACAGCTCGGTTCCCTCACCCCGCGTTTCCTGGAGTCAGTTCCCACCGACATCATGGACGGCCAACCCCTTCGATATGCGCGAGGCGACGATGGAGACTTCCACCTCCACTCGGTGGGGATCGATCATCGGGATGATGGAGGCACACGCGCGGACCGCAAAGGCCGCGGCGCAAACGGTCCGAAACGCCCCAGCGACTGGGTGTGGCGCTGAAAAAACCAACGTCCACTCCCGTCCTGAAAAAGGAAAAACCGGGCTTGAAGGCCCGGTTTTTGGAGAGGCAACGGCAGCGATGTGCTGCAAAAAATTAACGGCGCTGGCGCCACGCACGGAGCCCCACAAAACCCATGAGCCCGAGTGCAGCTCCGAGAGCGGTATGGCTGAGTTCAGGAACCTGGGTGAGCTGCCACGTCACCACGGTGTCGGTGAAACCTCCCGTCGTGCTGATCAGGTTGGACGAGAACTCCTGACCCGCGGGATCCAGATAATAGCCATCCGCGTTCGTTGAAGTCCCCGGGCTGAAATCAACCACAGCTCCCGACGGGTCGGTGATGATGACAAAGAAAGCCGAAGCCGTGTCGCTCAAACCAAACGATGTGCTCGATGGACTGCCCGGAAATGGACCGCCCGTGGCAATCGAGGACATGGACACGGAGAAACTCACGAGGTCATCTCCCGCCGAAATGCTTGTGTAACTCGGGCCGATGACCGTGTTGTCGAAGGAAAAGGAACCGGAAACCACCGTTCCAAACTCAGTCACGCCGGACAGCGAGTACTGAACGATCGCCGCCTGAGCACCCACGGTGGCCAATCCAAGTGCCACCGCCAAAGCTGCAAATCGAAGCATAATTTTGTCTGGTTCTGGATTGCGCCTGAGTTGATTCGGATGACGAATCGAATTCCCCATGACGCTGGCCCCTATCTAACCACGCCCCTCACCCACGCTGACAAGCTACCAATACTCGCTTGTTGTAGTTAAATTCGCTAAACTATACGCTTATCACGCCTCCCAGGCACGACCGGGAGGTTGCCGGTACGATTTCCGCCCAGAAGCTCATCAATCCGCCATCCCCTGCAATCGCTCCGCTTCGCGTTCCCACTCCTCGTGCAGCGAGGGAAGTCGCACATGCAAGTGCTGCAACTCTCGGTTGACCGCCACCGCTCGCCCCGGCGTGTTATAAGTTTCCGGCAGCTCCAGTTCAGCCACCAGTTCCTTCTCCTGAACCTCCAGCCGGGCAATCTCCTCCTCCAGAGCCTTGACCTGCCGCTGCAAGTCCCGACGTTCCTTCGCCCGGGCCTGGCGCGCTTCGGCATCCACTCGCTTCTGCTCCTTCCGCGAGACTCCCGAGGCATCACCGCCCACCGACACGACCGGAGTTACGGCGGCTTTTGCAGGCCGCTCGCTCACCCGACCGTCGGTCAATCCCTGACCGGTGCTGGTGAGACCGTCCCGCGCCGCCTGGCGCGTCTTGTCGAGGTAGTAGTCGTAACCACCGGCGTAGTGGGTGAGTCGCCCGGCCCGGACATGAACCACGTGGGTGGCGATGGCCCGGATGAAATGCACATCATGGCTGATGAAGATCAGAGTGCCTTGGTACTGCTGAAGCGCCTCGATCAGGGCATCCACACTCGCCAGATCGAGGTGGGTGGTCGGCTCGTCCATCAGGAGCAGGTTGGGGGGATCCAGCAGCAGTTTCACCAAGGCCAGCCGGCTCTTCTCCCCGCCGCTCAACACCCCCACCCGCTTGAAGACATCGTCGCCCCGGAAGAGAAAACTGCCCAACACCGTCCGCACGAAGGTTTCGGTGACCCGCTGCGGGGTGTCGTACCCCTCCTCCAGCACCGTCCGTTCCGGCTTGAGCGTGTCCAACCTGTATTGGGCGAAATAGCCCGCCCGGACGTTGTGCCCCAGGGACATCTCCCCTTGTTCGGGCTTTAGAACCCCGGCCAGCAGCTTCAACAGCGTGGATTTCCCCGCCCCGTTGGGCCCGACGAGCACGATTCTCTGGCCGCGCTCCGCCTCGAAATTCAGACCTTCGTAGATTTTCAGGTCGCCATAGCCGAAATGCACTCCGGAGAGACGAATCGCCCGCAAGCCACTGCGTTCCGGTTGCGGAAACTGGAAGTCCCCCATCGCCGCATCCGAACCAGCCACTTCCACCATTTCCTCCCGCAGGCGCTCAATGAGCTTCATCTTGCTTTGCGCCTGGGCTGCCTTGGTGTTCTTGGCCCGAAACCGATCGACGAAGTCCTGCAGTTGGTCGATCCGGCGCTGCTGGGCCTTCGCCGACGCCGCCATGGCTGCCTCGGTCACCTCCCGCTGTTGCAGGTAGCTGTCGTAGTTGCCGGTGTATTTGAAGAGCCGCCCCTGCCGCAATTCCACCGTGTGGGTGCTCAACTGGTTCAGAAACTCCCGATCATGGGAGATGAGCAACACCGCCCCCGGGTACGACCGCAGATAGTTCTGAACCCAAAGCAGCGCTTCGAGATCCAGGTGGTTCGTCGGTTCGTCGAGCATCAGGAGATCCGGCTCCGATACCAACAACCGCGCCAAATGGGCCCGCATCACCCATCCGCCACTCAACTTTCGGGCCGGCTTGTCGTAGTCCGACTCCCGAAACGCCAATCCCGACAGGATGCGCTTCGCGCGCGCGATGGTCTCCCCGTCCACCGAGACATGGACATCGTCATGCTCGGCAGCCCCTTCCGTCGCGACCCCGGAGGGACCATGCCCCAACGCCAGGTCGAGCACCGTCACATCGCCAACCGGGGCGCTTTCCTGCGGCAGAATCCCCACCCGCGAGCCTCGCACGAACGAAATGGTGCCCTCGTCCGCCGTCTCCTGCCCCAGCAGGATGCGGAACAAGGTCGACTTCCCCGCGCCATTGGGCCCGACCAAGCCCACGCGATCCCCGTAGACGATGGCCAGAGCGGCGTCCGAAAAAAGAGTCCGTCCCCCAAATGATTTCGATAGACCGCTGAACGTCAGCATGCGCCGACAGGATTGCGGGGTTCGTCCCCGGACTCAACGACGAGAAGAAGATTCCCTGCGAAGCCCAATCATGCTCCTTCCACACCGGCACCCGGACACCTCGGGATGGGAGGCGCCACCATGCACCCCCTGAAGCCCCTGAAGGCCCATCCGACCTTGGACGGATGGGCCCTCCCCTCTGTGGAAATCTGTCCCGACTCTCCCGGCCTCCCAACTCCCCGACGCCGCACTTACTTCATGCACGATTTATCCCAGGAAGCACAAGAGACGAGTCCACTCGGAAGGGTAACTTCGTTGGTTAGAACAGCACGCTAGAGGGGTTGCAACTGGCAATCCCTACACGCGAACTCACTTAGCTGGGTCTGCTTAGAGCCTGTCTGAAAAATCGGATGGGCCCTGTCTCAGATAGGCACTTAACCGGATCACTCCTTGCGCCCGATCAACACACCGCAGTGAACCAGCGTGGGAAGGATGGACTGAGCACTCACTCCAGCATCGCGCAGCCATGCACGGTACTCGGCGGCGCTGTAGGCTCGGCCTTCGGACAGCGCGAACAGCAGGCCGGAATAGAGAGCCACCGGCAGCGGGCCGTCCATCGCGTCGTTCAGGAACACGTCGTGAATCAGAAGGCTTCCTCCCTTCGGGAGACAGCCAGCCGCGCGCGCCACCAACCGCCGGCAATCCGGCACATCCCAATCATGCAGGACGTTGGAAAACAACACGGCATCGGCCGCCGGATAAGCATCCTCCAACAGGTTGGCCGGATGAAAAGTGACCCGCCCGCGAACCTGCCATTCCTCGGCACACTCCTCCGCCACTTTCAGGACCTCCGGCCGGTCCAGGATGATCGCCCGCAGCTCGGGGTGCGTTCGAAGCAAGGCATAGGCGTAGATCCCGGAGCCGCCGCCGATGTCCAGCAACACCCGCGCCTCCGGAATACGGACCCGCGACCCGAGGTAGGGCGCCACGTTGCGGGCCCGTCCCGCCAGGCAAAGTGTGGAATCACGGGCCGAGGCCTCGGCATCCAACGCTGAAGGAATGCCGTCCCGAAAGGTGTGAGTGGTCCCGGGATCCCCCGCCGTATGCGTGTTGGCACCGCTGGGACGATTGGTGCGGAGCCGCTCCACCATCGCCAGAACACCGGGGTTGTTGGCTCCCAGGCTCAGGTAGCCGCTCACATCAAAGGAACCACCCGGCACCAGGTGCTCCCGAGCCATCGGCGTCAATCCAAGCATCCCCGACTCCTCCGCCCGCACCATCCCCATGGCCCGCAACGCGGTCATCAACACCACATAGGGACGCTCCTGAAGCGCCAACCGACTCCGGAGTTCAGTCGCCGCCACAGGGCCCGCCGATAACTGGCGAAAAACACCCAGGTGCGCCACCGCCGCCGTCAAAAACTCCGTGGCATACACGCTTCGGAAGTGGTCGAAAATGGGAGTTGGGTCGGTCTCTGGAAAGCTCAGGTCCATGCAGGGTCTCCTTGCAGGTTATTCTAACCGGGAAAAGACCTCCGGGGATACGGGAAATCTCTTCGAAAACCGTGGTACCAGCCCAACCTGTTCCGCTATTCGCCCCTGCATGCTCCACCCCATCGGCGACAGACCCGCGGTGCAAGGATCCGTGGACCCGGGCAGGCGCGCACCGTAGCGTTCGCGGGTGCTGGAACGGCCCCACCTTGTGCTCCCGCTGGCGAGCAGCGTCATTTACGTGCTGGGAGCGTTGTTGGTCCGGCGTGCCGCCGATCTCGGGGTGGGTTTGTGGCGCACCACCTTCGTCTCAAACACCTTGTCAGCGCTGCTGTTCCTCCCCCTCAAGCTCCTGGGTGGACCGGGCCAGCCGATCGCGGTTTGGTGGCAGCCCGCCACCCTCGCAGCTCTCCTGGTCCTCGGGCAGACTCTTGGCTTTCTCGCCCTCACCCGGGGTGACGTCACCGTGGCGACACCCGTGCTGGGCTTCAAAACGATCCTGGTGGCCATCCTCACCCCCTTGCTGCTGGGGCTGCCCTTGCCGCCGCACTTGTGGTGGGCGGCGGGTCTGAGCACCGCCGGCATCGCCCTTCTGAATGTCACCGGATCCAGCCACCCTCGGCGCCTCGGCATCAGTGTTTCAGCCGCATCAGGTGCCGCGGTAGCATTCGCCCTGTTCGATGTTCTGATCCAGCGCTGGTCGCCAGCGTGGGGCGCCGGCCAGCTCATCCCGTTCGTCATGGGCCTCGGCGCTTTGTTCTCCCTGGCCTTTATCCCCTTCTTTCGTGAACCCCTCTGGCAAATCCCCGCCGGCAGCTGGATGCCGTTGCTCGGCGGTTCCGCCTGCATCTCCGCCCAGGGAATCCTTCTGATCACCGCCGTCGGTGTCTTCGGAGATTCCACGGCCATCAACGTGGTGTACTCCGCGCGGAGCCTCTGGATGGTGCTGGCGGTCTGGAGCATCGGCCATTGGTTCCACAACGCGGAACACCGGCTCGGACCCAAAATTCTGGGTGGCCGCCTCGCAGGCGCCGTCTTGATGACCGCCGCCATCGTCTTGGCCTTGCGCTGACGTCACTCCCATCCTGGAGCGACGCCAATATCCTCGAGAGACACGCTGGAAGGCGTTAAAGAAAAGCCTTAACCCCCGATCACCGCCACCCAGTCCAAGCCTATCAATTCATGGTAATTTATTCACCATAATATACTTACGACTCGATCACCAACCCAGCCCAATCAGGGATTGACACACTAATTAAATTTCGTAATTGTTTTTGTGCTGGAATGAACCTCAGCCCAAATCACCTCTCTGACCTCCAGGAAAACAGGCCCTGGAACCTAGGTGATCCAGGTGACGGCCGTTCGCCGTTTCGAAGTCGCTGCCTCCCGCCTTCCCCTTGGGGACGACGGAGCTTGGATGCATCCCTTTGCCGCCTGCGCTCCATACGCATCTGATCCATCACGGAAGGTCTCCCTTGATTGGTTCATAGGAAACCGGCTGTTTGGCGCAGCCGAGTCTAGCAGGCGGTCCCCTGGCCGGTGGCGAAAGCCACCGGCCTTCCTTTTATGGATGCCGCCGCCGTTCTCACAAGACGGGGACCTGCGACTTGTTCCAGCCCGGTTGCCGGGCATAGTTTCCGCATCATTCAAGCCGCGCCTGTCCATATGCCCCTCGCTCGCTGTGCTGTTCGACACACCCTGGCCAGCATTGCCCTGCTGACCGCCCTGACCGCGACTCCGGCGGTCAGCGCCGACGAAGCCGTTGATTTCCTGCGGGATGTCCGCCCGATTCTGTCGGCGCACTGCTTCAAGTGCCATGGCCCCGATTCCAAAACACGCAAAGGCGGCCTGCGCCTGGACCTGCGTGAGGAGGCGCTGAAGCCAGCCAAGTCCAAAGCTTTGGCCATCGTTCCGGAAAGCCCGGAGAAGTCCTCGCTGATCGAGCGAATCCAAAGCGGCGACCCGGATGAGATCATGCCGCCGCCGTCGACCAAATCGCCTCTGACGACGGCGCAAAAGGAGACCCTGCACCGGTGGATCGCTCAAGGTGCGGACTACCGTCCCCACTGGTCCTTTCTGCCACCCCGAGAACCTGCGGTCCCGGCGTCGCCCCGCTGGGAGGGCTTGGTTCCAGCGGACGTGAACGCCATCGATGCGTTCGTTCGCCACCGACTCCCTGCCGCTGGACTGCAACCCTCGCCGGAAGCGGACCGCTCGCTCCTGGTTCGTCGGGTGTATCTCGACCTAATCGGATTGCTGCCCACCCCCGAAGAGGCGGACGCCTTGGTGAGCGACTCGGACCCCCGCGCCTACGAACGACTGGTCGACCGTTTGTTGGCCTCGAAACATTACGGGGAACGCTGGGCCCGTCGTTGGATGGATCTGGCGCGGTACGCCGACACGAATGGCTACGAAAAGGACCGGCCCCGCTCCATGTGGCCCTGGCGCGACTGGTTGATCCAGGCGCTCAACGATGACATGCCGTTCGACCGCTTCACCCTGGAGCAAATAGCCGGCGACATGCTCCCGGACGCCACCCCGGCCCAGAGGGTTGCTACGGGGTTTCATCGCAACACCATGATCAACGAGGAGGGAGGCGTGGACCCCCTCGAGTTTCGGTTCTATTCCATGGTGGACCGCGTCCACACCACCGCCACGACCTGGCTGGGTCTGACCATGTCCTGCGCCCAGTGCCATACGCACAAGTACGATCCCATCGAGCATCGGGAGTACTACCAATTCATGGCGTTTCTGGACAACGCCGACGAACCGGTGATGGACGTTCCAGACGTGGCGAAGAGGGCCAAACGTCGGGAAATCGAGCGCCGCCTGGCCGAATGGCAAGCCGACCTCCCCAATCGCTTCCCGGTCCCCGTCGAAACCGTTTATGTGACGCCGCCAGCCAGGCGCATCACGACCGAGTCCGGATCCAGCCCCACCCCACTTCCGGATGGTTCCTATCGGTTCTCCGGCTCCGTTCCGGACAAAGACACCTACACCTTCGAGTTCGAGACCGACCTGAAACAGGTCAACTCACTCAACCTGGACGTGCTCGCCGACGACGAACTTCCGAGCAAAGGCCCGGGTCGAACGCCTCACGGCAACTTCGTGCTGAGCGAAATCCAGGTCCTTGCCGCGCCCGCAGGCGCCGTCACATCGCCCCCATGGACGAATCTCACCATCGTCTCCGCCACCGCCGATTTTTCCCAGGCCGGTTTCCCGGTCGAACACGCCTTTGACCAGAAGAGCGAGACGGGCTGGGCCATTTCCGGCGAGGGGGCCTGGAACATCAACCGTCGGGCCACCTTCCGTCTGGCAGCACCGGTGGGATTCCCCGAGGGAACCCGCTTTTCGGTGCGCCTGGTGCAGCAGTACGGCGGGCAGCACGTGATCGGCCGGGTGCGACTCTCATTCGGCATCGACAAAGCCGAGGCAGGGTCGGGCGAATCGCGCCGCCAGGAACTCTTCACACGCAGCCTGGAAACCTGGCAGAGCCACCAGGCGGACCTGGCGCGCGTCTGGGTTCCGCTACGCCCGACATCCGCGACCAGCCTGGTGCCGGTGTTGACCATCCTGCCGGACGACTCGGTCCTGGTGAGCAGTGACCAGACCAAGAGCGACACCTATCAACTGACCTTCCGGTCGGAACTGAAGGGCATCACCGCCCTCCGGCTGGAAGCGCTCCCGGATGAACGCCTGCCCCAGGGCGGTCCTGGCCGCGTCTACTTCGAAGGGCCTTTCGGCGATTTCTACCTCTCGACCATCAGCCTTCGGTCAGGGGAAACGCCCGTTGCTCTGACCCGCCCCTCGCAAAGCTTTGCCAGCGGTGGAAACACCGCGGCAAAAGCACTCGACGACGATCAGCAGTCCGGATGGGCCATCGATGGAGGCCAGGGCCGTCGTCACGTGGCCATCTTCAATTTCGCAACGCCCTTAACCGACGCTTCGGACCTCCGGCTGGCGATGCTCTTTGAGCGCTATTACCCCGCCGGATTGGGCCGATTCCGCATCTCAGTCACCACCGATCCTCGCGGCGCCGAAGCTCTCGCGTTGGCGGACGACCTTCAACTGGCCCTGCTCAAACCCGCGGCGGAACGGACCGATACCGAGCGGCGCGGGCTGGTGGATGCGTTTGTCCGTGAGGCCCCGGAATTGGCGTCCGAGCGGGCCGCCATGGACAAACTGCGTCGAGAAATGCCGGCGTTCCCCACCACCCTGGTGCTTCAGGAGCGCCCTGCGGACAATCCGCGCGCCACCCGCATCCGAACGCGTGGTGAATTCCTTCAGCCCACGGACGAAGTCCGTGCCGGACTGCCGGCCTTTCTGACCGCGGCAACCGCTGGCGGCGAAACCCCGACGAACCGACTCCAATTCGCCCAGTGGCTGGTCTCGCCGTCCAACCCCCTGACCGCGCGGGTGGTGATGAACCGCCATTGGGCGGCATTCTTCGGCCGCGGTCTGGTGCGGACGACCGAGGATTTCGGGTTTCAAGGAGAGTTGCCTTCCCATCCTGAATTGCTGGACTGGCTCGCCGTGGAATTCATGCGGCAGGGCTGGTCCCAGAAGGCCATGCACCGCCTGATCGTGCTCAGTGCGACCTACCGGCAATCGTCCCGTGTTTCGTCCATCCACCTGGAAAAGGATCCTCAAAACCTTCTGCTGGCACGCGGTCCGCGCATCCGCCTGGAAGGCGAAATCATCCGGGACGCCGTGCTCAGCGCCAGCGGTCTCCTGTCCCTCAAACTCGGCGGCCCCAGCGTCTTCCCTCCCCAACTGGCCAGCATCACCCGCGAAGGAACCTATGGTCCGCTCGACTGGAAGGTCAGCCAGGGCGAAGACCGGTATCGGCGCGGTCTTTACACCTTCGCCAAACGCACCGCGCCCTACGCCACCTTCCAGACTTTCGACGCTCCCAGCGGCGAAGCCTGCATCGCCCGACGGGAAGTTTCCAACACCCCCCTCCAATCCCTGACCTTGCTGAACGACGAAGTGTTCCTCGAAGCCTCCCAGGCCCTGGGCCGAAAGGCCGCGGCAATGAACGCTGACGACTCCAGCACGGCCACCTTCCTGTTCCGACGGATCCTGACCCGACTTCCCCAGCCCGCCGAACTGCACCAAATCCTGGCCTTTTTGAAGTCGCAGCGAGAGCGCCTGGCCCAAGGCACTCTTCACGCCGAAAACCTGGCCGGTCCCGGGGAAGGTTCCCCGACCGAGCGGGCTGCCTGGACCGCCGTGGCCCGGGCTCTGTTGAACCTCGATGAAGCCGTCACCCGCGGTTGATCGTTCACCTCGTCCTCCTCCCCCGTGAAATCCTACTCCTCCGCCTCCCAACCCGTCTCACGCCGCTGGTTCCTGCGCGATTGTGGCGTCGGCCTCGGCAAGATCGCTGCCGCGGGCTTGCTGACCGACTCGTTCACGAGCCGGCTTCTTGCCGCTCCTGCCGGCGCAACAACCGCTCGCAACCCCCTGGCGCCACGCCCCACCCACTTTCCCGGCAAAGCCAAAGCCGTCATCCACCTGTTCATGGCGGGCGCGCCCAGTCAGTTGGACCTGTTCGACAACAAGCCCGAGCTCGCCAAGCTCGAAGGCAAACCCCTGCCCCCTTCCGTGATCATGGGACAGCGCTATGCCTTCATACGCCCCGACGCCGCCGTACTCGGTCCCCGGTTCAAGTTCGCCAAACATGGGCAGGCCGGCACCGAACTCTCCGAGGTCCTTCCCCACCTCGCCTCCGTCGTCGACGACATCTGCCTCATTCGTTCGTGCAAGACCGATCAGTTCAATCACGCCCCCGCGCAGGTCTTCTTCAACACCGGCTTCAGCCAGCCTGGCCGGCCCAGCCTGGGATCCTGGGTCACCTACGGGCTTGGCAGCACCACCCAAAACCTGCCCGCCTTCGTCGTCATGTCGACCGGTGCCGGGATCAGCGGCGGTGCCGCCAACTGGTCCAGTGGGTTCCTGCCCACCTACTTTTCCGGGGTCCGCTTCCGCAATTCCGGCGACCCGATTCTCAACGTCTCGAATCCCCAAGGCGTCGACGCCCAGCTTCAAACCGAAACCCTCGACCTGATCGGGAACCTGAACCGCCAGCAGCTCGAAATCATCGGCGATCCCGAGATCGAAACCCGGATCCGAAGCTATGAAATGGCGTCCCGACTCCAAACCTCGGCCCCAGAGTTGATGGATCTTCGTCAGGAAAGCCCGGCCACCCTTCAACTGTACGGCTGCGACCCCAACAAAGCCTCCTTCGCCCGCGCCTGCTTGCTCGCGCGACGCATGGTCGAGCGCGGCGTTCGCTTCATCAACATCTACCATGAAGGCTGGGACGCTCACTCCGACGTCGTCGGAAACCTCAAAGGAAACTGCGGAGCCACCGACCAGGCCAGCGCGGCGCTGATCAAAGACCTAAAGCAGCGTGGCTTGCTCGATTCAACCCTCGTGGTGTGGGGCGGAGAGTTCGGCCGCACCCCCATGGTCGAAAGCAACGCCGCCCTTGGCCGAAGCCTCGGACGCGATCATCACCCCCAGGCCTACACCATGTGGCTCGCCGGAGGTGGCATCCGCCCCGGCCTCAATTACGGGGCCACCGACGAACTCGGCTTCCATATCGCCGAAAAACCCGTCCACGTGCACGACCTCCAGGCCACGATCCTCCATTGCCTCGGCGTGGACCACGAACGCCTGACCTACGCCTACCAGGGCCGCGATTTCCGACTGACCGACGTTCACGGCCACGTCATCCACGACATCCTCAGCTAGGCAAACACACTAAGAAATTCCCTCGCCAAGACGTAAGAGATTTATTTATGTCTTAGGGCTTATGCGGGAGACGCTGTTGACGCTGCTTGAGGCGGGGGTTTCCGGAGCCCCCGAGAGCCGCGCACTGCTCGATATTGATGAACGCTTCATTTCTTACAAAACACTGCTTCAGAATGTTTTAGAGCAGGCTAAAGCCTTGGTCAGCCAGGGTATTCGACGCGGGGATCGCGTCGCCTGGATCATGCCAAATGGCCCCGAAGCCGCGCTCGCTTTCCTCGCCATCAGCACCGTCGCCACCGCCGTTCCCATCCGGTCGACGGCTTCGTTCGAAGAAGTCCGTACCCGCCTGGAATCCACCCGGGCACGTGCCGTCGTTATGCTTAACGACCGAACGTTCGAGGCTTCAGGAGCCGCGGAGAGCCTGCATTTACCGATCGTCCGCCTCCCGGCGTTCACGGAATCCCCTGGAAACGGTTCAAGTCTGACCACCGGGTTGATGGCGTCGGCCGACGCTCAGCCCTGGGTACGCCCCTTGCCGGATGATGTTGCGGTCATCCTGACGGCACCCGACCACGCCCACGATGCGCGACAGGTTCCCTTGACCCATCGGAATCTGGTCAGCGCGGCCCGGCACGTGGCCGCTTCCCTGGACCTTCAGCCGACGGACTGCTGTCTCAATCTAGTGCCCCTCGACAGCATGCACGGCCTGATTGGCTGTCTGCTTGCCTCCATGACCCGCCAGGCTTCGGTGGTCTGTTCGCCCGGCTTTTGCGCCAACCGCCTGGGGCCATGGATCGTGCGATTGAAGCCCACCTGGTTTTCCGCTGTTCCAGCGATGTACCAGGCGTGGGCCGACCAACTGCTCACCACCCGTGAGCGACTCCCACAACACGCCCTTCGCTTGGTTCGATCCTGCTCAACGGCCATGTCGACCCGCCTGCAAAAGGAAATCGAAAGCGTGTTGCAGGTCCCTGTGATCGAGGCCTATAGCGTTTCCGAGGCGGGCCATCAAATCACCAGCAACCCTCTCCCGCCACGCCTTCGCAAACCTGGCTCCGTCGGTCTGCCCACCGGAACCCGCGTGGTGATCATGGATGACGCCGGGGGGTTTCTTCCCACCGGTCAGACCGGCGAAATCGTGGTTCAGGGCGATGGCGTCACCCCAGGTTCCAACAGTGACCCCGAACTCCATCGGCGGACCTTTGTTCAAGGCTGGTACCGCACCGGAGACCTCGGGCGCCTGGATCAGGATGGATACTTGTTCCTCTCCGGCCGATCCCAGGATGTGATTCATCGAGGCGGCGATCGCATCATCCCGCGCGATGTCGAGACGGTGCTACTCGCCCATCCAGGCGTCGCGGAAGCCACCTGTTTTCCACGTCCTCATCCCACCCTGGGCGAAGATCTGGTCGCCGCCGTGGTGCTCCGCGAAGGCGCCGCCGCCACCGAAAACGGGATCCGCACTTTCGCCTTCGACCGCCTTTCCCCTCCCAAAGTCCCCAGTCGCATCCTGATTCTGGATCAGCTTCCTCACGGACCCTCCGGCAAAGTGCAGCGCCAGACCCTGGCCCAGCGTCTCGCCCACCTGTTCCGTGCCCGCCCGCTCCGCCCCCGCGATAGCATCGAAAGCTTCGTCGCCGACGTCTGGAACGACGTTCTGGAAACGTCTGACACCGGCGTTAACGATAATTTCTTTAGCCTGGGCGGGGACTCGGTTCGGGCCGCTCGCATCGTGTGCCGCATCAATGATCTGTTCCAACTCGCCCTCCCGATGACCACCCTGTTTCGTCATCCGACAGTGGGCCAGTTCACCGATGAGCTGAAGCGATTGGCCCACCCTGCACTGCTGGAAACGATCTCGGAGAACGTGCGGGACCTGGAGGCGCTCTCCCAACAGGACGTTCTCGATTTGCTCGCGTCTTCACCCCGACCCGCCGAGGCGTAGCGGCAGCACGGCACGGTTGGGTGGGCGGGCATGGTTGTCCTTTTTCAGACAAGCCGCACGTCGCTTCAGCGAATCGGACCATCGCAACCCCCGCCCCACCATGAACCCTCAGAATTCAACGGAAGAGTACCTGCTCCTGATCCGCGGCACCCACTGGAATCACGGCTTGTCCCCCACCGAACTCCAGACCGTCATGGCGAACTTTTACGGCTGGGTGGATTCCCTCAGCCAAAAGGGCGTTCATCGGGGCGCCCAACCCCTGGTCGAAGAGGGCAAAATCGTCGCCGGCCCCCAGGGCAAATCCGTCACCGACGGGGTGTTCGCCGAATCCAAGGAAGCCATCGCCGGCTATTTCCGGCTGGGCGTGGCATCCATGGAGGAAGCCGTTCGGCTCGCCCAGGCTTGTCCGATTCTGGCTTATGGCGCCGAAATTGAAGTCCGTCCCATCGCCGACCTGTGTCGTCCGATGGCCGAGGTGAAGGCCCGGCACCATGATCCCGCCAGCTCCTGACGCTCCGCATCCGACCGGTGACATCGCGGAAGACCTCTTCCGCCGGGAAAGCGGTCGGCTCGTGGCCATCCTGACCGGCCAACTGGGAGTCCACCGCCTGCAGCTTGCCGAGGACGTGGTCCAGGAGGCCTTGGTGCGCGCCCTTCAGACCTGGCCCTACCGAGGCGTACCGGACAATCCGGCCGCCTGGCTGACCCAGACCGCGAAGAATCTGGCCCTGGACCATCTTCGACGGGAACAGCGTTGGCAGGAAAAGGAACCTGGCATAGCCACCGAACATGCCCGATGGCTGGCAACGCCCGCACCGGTTTCCCAGGAGGCCGAGGCGGGAGGCCTGGGCGACGAAACACTCCGGATGCTGTTCGTCTGCTTCCATCCGCAATTGTCCGTCGAAGCCCAAACCGCCCTGGCCCTGCGGACGTTGTGTGGGTTGAGTCCCGCCGAGATCGCCGCCGCCTTTCTGACCACGGAAGCGGCCGTCAGCAAGCGACTGGTTCGCGCCCGCCAACGCATTCGGGAATTGGCGTTACCCTTCGCGGTTCCCGGCCCGGAGGAACTGCCTACCCGCCTGGATGGGGTTCTGGGCACTCTCTATCTGCTGTTCAGCGAGGGGTATAAGGCCTCCGGCGGCGATCGTTTGGTGCGTGAGGAACTCTGCAACGAAGCCATCCGCCTGGCGCTGCAACTCACCACCCATCCCGCCACCCGCCAGCCCAAAACCCACGCCCTGATTGCCCTGATGCTGCTCAACGCCGCGCGTCTGCCCGGACGCACCGACGATTCCGGGCACCTGCTCCGCCTCCAGGAACAGGACCGTCGCCTCTGGAGCCAGCCCATGATTCAGCAGGGCATTCAGCACCTCGCGTTATCCGCGACCGGCCAGGAGATCACCGAGTACCATCTCGAGGCGGGCATCGCCGCCTGCCACAGCACCGCCTCCGACGATGCTCATACCGACTGGAATCGGATTCTTGGGCTCTATGACCAACTCGCTCGGATGTCGCCCTCGCCGATCATTGCCCTGAACCGGTCGGTCGCGGTGTCCCGGGTTCACGGCCCCGCCGCCGGGCTGGAGGCCATGGACCGAATCTCACGGGCGCACCGGTTGGAGACCTACCACTTGTTCCATGCGGTCCGCGGCTCCTTCGAATCGGAGTTGGGGCGCTTCAACGAAGCTTTGGCCTCCTATCAAAAGGCCGAGTCGCTCGCGGTTCTGCCTTCCGAACGCGCCTTCCTCGCCCGTCGGATTCAGGAATGCACGGCGAAGCTGGTTTAGTGGAACCTCTGCGGATGGGCGCCCCAGGCCCTCTCGGGGTTCGCGCGAGTGCCGATCACCCCGCTCGTGACCCCGGCTTATCCGTTGAGGACGGTTTGACTCTCATCGGAACGGAACGCCGCTCGAAGCGATCTCCGACCTTCCACAACCACTCGAATCCCAGATTCGCCAGCGCGACACCACACAGGGCGACGCCTACCCCGATCCACCCCAAGGTCGGAAACTCCTCGTGCAGGGTCCAAACGAACTGCCCGAGGCAAAGAAACGCCACCACCAGCAGCGTGGGTTTGCGTCCGATCTTATCCACCACGAACGCCCCGAGCGGGGCGCCCAAGGCGACGACGGGGGCTGCGGCCAGCCAGTTCTCAAACACCCCGGGCTGAACCCCCGTGACCAGGTTCTTGGTGGCCATCCCAACCAGTGAGGTAAAGGCCATGATGATGACCGACGAGGGAATCGCCGATTTCAAATCGGACCGCATCAGGAGAACCATCACCGAGTACAGCACCATGTCGATGCCCACCCCGGTGACGGCCGCCACGGTCGCACCCGCCAAAAGCCCGACCCAGAATCCGGTGACGCGATCGAAGGCATGGGCGACCGGCGTCTCCCCGATGTTCGCGCAGATCTGGTTGGTTCGATACATGTGCAGGACGCCGAAACTCGCCCACACCACGGCAAAGACCACCTTGATGGCAAAACCTGGAATGAGCGGAGCGACGAAAAGAATCCCCAGAGGGGTCCCGATCAGCGAACCCAGCATGCACCAACGCAGCATCACCCACTCCAGGTGTTGTCGCCGACACAGGATGAAAATGCTGGCGCTCGTCATGCCGATCGACTGAACGGCAAAACTGAAATCCCGGCCAAGGGTTGCCGGCAGGTCGAAGAGGAGGACCAGAATGGGAAACCCCACAGTGCCGCCGCCCATCGGGGTGGACCCCGCCACGTAGGAACCAAAAGCCATGGCCACCGCGATTCCCCAGTGCTCGCGGAGGGTCTGCCAGTGGTCTCCGACGATCACAAGGGTCAGCCAACTCCCGTAGAAGCACAGCAGCCAACCAAGCCAGGGCCAGAGTCGTCTCACGGCAGGTGATCGAGGTCGGCTAGATCCTTGTTGCGACCACTGGCTCGCTTGTTGGCCTTGAGGTCGGCGAGAGCAATGAAGGGGACACGCAGTCCATCCAGTTCGGATGTGACACCTCGCGGGCGGCATTCATTGAAATGGACCCCATCGATCCCCGTCTGAATCTCAATCCTGTTGGGAGGCACCCCCATGCGAACGATTCTGTCGGGCTGCAGGAAGAGATCCGCGCTCAGCTCCGGTAAATCGAAGCCAAACTGGCGCAAGGCCTTCACCAAGCGATCCGCGTTGTCGGGATGCACCGCTATCCAGACATCCAAGTCAGCGGTGGCACGGGGATACCCATGAAAAGCGACAGCGTGGCCGCCGATCACAAGATACTCAACGCCTTGGTCGTTCAGCGACTGCAAGAACTCTCTGAAATCCCTGGTCAACGAGTGTGGACCCATAATTCATTCGCCTGAGAGCTTCCACGTGTTCCAGCCTTTGAACGGGCGATTGCCCCCACCAATAGCGTCGGTCCGCATCGTCCGCCTCGGCGAAGGTAAGCACATCGAGTCCCTGCCGGGGCGCTGGCCGTGGTGTCGACGAACGTGGCTCGGGTGGCGACATGGTCAGAACCTACCGATTTCGACGGGCCAAGCAATCCATGCGGTTGCCGAGCTGAGTGAAATGCGCCACCTCGCCGCACCGGCATCACTTTGCAGGGGATGGTGTCGGGGCCTGCTCGCCTGACAATTTCCTGCACCTGCTCCGCCCTCAGGAACAGGATCTGGATCGACGAATCACCACTCGCCCGATCCCAAATACTCGTGGATCGCTCGTGCGGCTTTGCGGCCGGCGCCCATGGCCAGGATCACCGTCGCACCGCCCGACACAATATCCCCGCCGGCGAACACCCCGCGCTTACTCGTCTTCAATCGCTCCGCGTCCGCCACGATGTAGCCGTGCCGGGTCGTGGCCAGATCCGGGGTCGTGGATTGCACCAACGGGTTACCCCGGTTGCCGATCGCGATAATCGCCACTTGGATCGGCAGAACTGTCTCGGAACCGGGCACCGGCACAGGACTACGCCGACCCGACTTGTCGGGCTCACCCAATGCCATCTGCTGAAGCACCACGCCGGTCAACCACCCTTTGTCGTCTCCTTGAAAAGCAACGGGATTGGTCAGCATGCGGAACTGAACGCCCTCATCCCGCGCGTGATGTGCCTCCTCGGCGCGCGCGGGCATCTCCGCCTCGGATCGGCGGTACAGAATGGTGGCGGTCCGGGCGCCGAGTCGCAGCGCGGTCCGCACCGCATCCATCGCGGTGTTTCCGCCGCCAAACACCGCAACATCCTTGCCCCGGCAGTCGTAGATCGGGTTGTCGTAGGCGGGGAACTCATTGGCCTTCATGAGGTTCACCCGGGTGAGAAATTCATTGGCGGAATAGACACCGCACAAGTGCTCGCCAGGAATGTTGAGGAACATCGGCAAACCGGCCCCGGTCGCCACGAACACCGCATCGTAGCCCTCCTCACCCAACAACTCATCCACGGTCACCGTCCGACCGACGACCACGTTGGTCCGGAATTCCACCCCCATCCGCCGCAGATTCTCCACTTCCTCCCGAACGATCTCCTTCGGCAGGCGGAACTCCGGGATGCCATAGACGAGCACGCCGCCAATCTCGTGAAGCGCCTCCAGAACGGTCACTTCATGCCCCTTCAAGGTCAGGTCGCCGGCACAGCTCAAACCTGCGGGCCCGCTGCCGATGATCGCCACTTTCTTGCCCGTGGACGGCGCGCGTTCCGGCAAGCCCACCTTCCCGACCTTGCGCTCGTAATCCGCCACGAAACGTTCCAGGTACCCGATGGCGACGGGCTCACCCCGATTCCCGAGCACGCACGAGCCTTCGCATTGCTTCTCCTGCGGGCAGACCCGCCCGGTCACCGCCGGCAGGACGTTGTCTTCGCGGATCTTGGCCGCTGCCCCGAGGTAATCGCCGGCCACCACGAGGTCGATGAAGTCCCGGACCTTCACGCCGACCGGGCAGGCGGTGAAACATTGCTGGCTCTTGCAGGACAGGCAGCGCAGGGCTTCCTGCTGCGCGACCGCACCATCCAGGCCGAGGTTCACTTCATGAAAATGATGCGCGCGCTCGGCAGCCGGCTCTTCCGGCATCGTCTGCCGGTGGATCTTCATCCGTTCTCGGGGGGGCAAAGGGTTGTTCATGGGGCTGGTTCGGGGCTCAACAGGGAATCGGAACAGGATCAGGCTTTTGGAAAAGCCCCAGCGATTCAGTTGGAATGGATGGCGTTCACGCCAAGACGCTGAGACGCAAAGAAAAGGAATAAAATGGCGGGATCGTGACCTGCCAAGCACCCCAACCTTTTGGTTTGTGGATTCTCAGAGGTGCAGTCCTCGTTTTCGGCCGGTCCAGCTTGGCGTCTTCGCGTCTTCGCGTGAGATCCATCGGAATCGGTCCGGCGAAGAAGAACCAGGCGCACAGTCACTTTCCTCCCTTCCAGACTCCCGCGAGTTCGGGAACTCTCTGGATAAACCGGCACTCTCCGCCGCTTGCACATTCGGCCGTGGACGAAGGCGCATCGGCGACCGCCGGCGCTGGGGCCGGCGAGCCAGTCTCGGCCGCCGCTTGGAAGCGCTCTAACGACGCCCGCTCCATGTCCCGGTACATGGCGTTCCGTTGTGTCAGAATCTTGAAGTCCACCTGGTGCGCATCGAATTCCGGACCGTCGACGCAGGCGAACTGGGGCTTGCCTCCGACGATCACCCGGCAACCGCCACACATGCCGGTGCCATCCACCATGATCGGGTTGAGACTCACCACCGTCTTGATGCCGTGGGGCCGGGTCACCTCCGCGATAGCTCGCATCATCGGGATCGGCCCGATCGCCAGCACGAGGTCAATCCGGGTCCCCGCCGCGATCAGGTCGTTGAGCACATCCGTCACAAAACCCTTACGGCCATAGGAACCGTCATCGGTCGCCACGTGCAGTTCATCACTGATCGCCCGCACCTCGTCTTCGAGGATCACAAAGGCCCGGCTCCGGCCTCCCACCACGGAGATGACCCGGTTCCCGGCCTCTTTGAAGGCTTTCGCGGTGGGGTAGGCAATCGCCGTCCCCAGCCCGCCCCCGATCACCACCACCGTCCCCACCGCCTCCACGTGCGACGGCAACCCGAGGGGCCCCACGATGTCGCAGATCGAATCCCCGGCCCCGAGGCTGTTCAACATCTTGGTCGTCTTGCCCACGCCCTGAACCACCAAGGTCACGGTTCCAGCGGCGGGGTCCGAATCGGCGATGGTTAGGGGAATCCGCTCCCCGTGGTCGTGAACCCGCAGGATCACGAACTGCCCGGCCTTCCGTTTCCGGGCAATGCGCGGCGCTTCAATCCTGAAGAGCTTCACTTCCGGCGCCAAAAACCGAGCTTCCACGATGCGAAACATGCGTTATGCCCCGGCTCGGCACACTCGACGCCATGCCTGAAGGCAGCGGTAAGTTCTCCTAACTCGGCGGGTTCCGTAAAGCCCCCTGGGACCAATCCCGGATTGGCACAAAAAAAAAGACGCCCAAGCGTCACCTGGGCGTCGAAAAGCCTCTGGCGCTTACGAGTGTTTTCCGTTCAAGGTTTGCCCGCCAGCCACGGGGTTGAGGGAATGCGCACCATCTACAACATCCTGTTCACCATCGGGTTCCTGCTCTCCTTCCCATATTATTTCTTCCGGCTTTGGCGCCGGGGAGGGTGGAGAGAGGGATTCAGAGAGCGTTTCGGCATCTACTCCGCAAGGGTCAAACAGGCGCTCACCAACCGGCGCATCGTTTGGATCCACGCCGTCAGTGTCGGCGAGGTCAATCTGGCCACCCTGCTCGTCCGAGCGCTCGAACCCCGCCTGCCCACGCTCAAGTTTGTCGTTTCCACCACCACCACCACCGGGATGGCGGAGCTTCGACGCAAACTGCCGCTCATCGTCGAAAAGGTCTATTATCCCATCGACCGCCGCCCCTGGGTCCGCCGCGCCTTCGGTATTCTGAATCCCGAGGTTCTCATCCTGATCGAGGCCGAACTCTGGCCCAACGCCCTATGGCAGGCCCGGCGCCGACGCGTCCCCGTCATTCTGGCCAATGCCCGGATTTCCGATCGTTCCTTCCCGCGATACCGACGGGCGGGTTTCCTGTTCCGCGATTTGTTCCAAGGACTCGAAGCCGTCAGTGCCCAAAGCGAACGCGACCGGGATCGCCTCGTCCAACTCGGTTGCCGCGCGGATGTCGTCCACCCCGTCGGCAGCCTCAAGTTCGAACCCAGCATCGCCGGCGACACCCGCCCGTTGGACGTGCCGAAACTGCTCCGCCAGGCCGGCATGCCCGACAATGCCCGGGTCCTGCTCGCCGGAAGCACGCATGACGGCGAAGAAGCCGCCCTCGCCGACATCTTCTCCCGACTCCGCAAGAAGCATCCGGACCTCTATCTCGTGCTCGTTCCCCGACACTTCGAACGCGCCCGATCCATCGGCAGCCAGCTCAGCCGCCGAAGCATGCGCTACGTCTACCGCAGCGAGGTCAATTTCGCCGCCGAACCGGAACCCGGAAGCTCCGAGTGCCTGCTGGTCAACAGCACCGGCGAACTTCGCTTCTTCTACCCCCACGCCCACGTGGTGTTCATCGGAAAAAGCCTCCACGGCGTGGGCGGGCAAAACCCCATCGAACCCGCCGCAGCCGGTCGCGCCATTGTCTTCGGCCCCAACATGCAGAATTTCCCGGACATTGCCCCGCGCTTCCTGGAGGCAGATGCCGCGATTCAGGTCCGGAATGCCGCCCAGCTCGAACGCACCCTGGACGACCTGCTCAGCGATCCCGCCCGGTGTGAAACCCTCGGTCGCAACGCCCAACAGGTCGTGGATTCCAATCGCGGCGCGCTCGACCGCAATGTCGCCATGATCCTGGACGTGCTCAAAGATCACGGCATCGTCTGACCTTGCCCACGCATGGCTTACCTCCGTCCTCCGTCCTCCGTCATCCGTCCTCCGTCCTCCGTCCTCCGTCCTCCGTCCTCCGTCATCCGTCCTCCGTCATCCGTCCTCCGTCATCCGTCCTCCGTCATCCGTCCCCTGTCCTCCGACCTCTCAACCCTGACCTCCGATTCCTGACCCATGAGCGTTCTTATCGTTGGATCCACCGCCCTCGATTCCATCAAGACTCCGAAGGCTGAAAACCCCCGCCTCCTCGGAGGTTCCGCCAGTCATGCCGCCGTCGCCGCCAGCTTCTTCGCCCCCGTGCGACTGGTTGGCATCGTGGGCGACGATTTCCCCAGGAAATACGTCGGCCTGTACGACCGGCACGGCATCGACCTCGCGGGTCTCCAGACCAAGCCCGGCAAGACCTTTCACTGGGCTGGCGAGTACGAGGTGAACATGAACAACCGCCGGACGCTCGCCACCGAACTGGGCGTCTTCGAAACGTTCTCCCCCGACCTTCCCAAGGCCTACCAGAACACCCCCTACGTCCTGCTGGCCAACATCGGCCCCGACCTCCAACACCATGTGCTGGATCAGATGAAGAAGCCGAAGTTCGTGGTCGCCGACACCATGGACCTCTGGATCAACATCGCGCTCCCGTCCCTTCTGCGACTGCTGAAGCGCATCGACGGCTTCGTGCTCAACGACAGCGAAGCCAAAGCCATCACCGGCGAAGACAACGTGTTCGTCGCCCTCAAGAAGCTCCACAAACTCGGGCCGTCCCACGTCATCGTGAAGCTCGGCTCCCATGGGTCCGTGCTCAGTAGTCCCTCCGGCCTCTTTCTCTGCCCGGCTTACCCGCTCCAAAAAGTCGTCGATCCCACCGGCGCCGGCGACTCGTTCGTCGGCGGTCTCATGGGCTGGCTCGCCGCTTCCAAAGGCTCCATCGACAAGAACCTTCGTGCCGCGATGATCCACGGTTCGGTGGTGGCTTCCTTCTGCTGCGAAGGGTTTGGACTCACCCGCACCGACCGCATCCAACGCTCCGACATCGACCGACGTGTGGCCGAACTCAAGGCGTCGACGGGCTGGTGAGGTCCTGAACCAGAGGAGTCCGGGGGGCGAGACGCCCCCCTCTACGGCAGGCGGGACGCCCGCCGCTACGGAGGCCCCGTTCATAGAGATGAACGTTTCCCAAAAATTGGATACGCATGGGGACCACGAACCGTGGCGCGAGGATATGAGCGAGCGGCCCTCATCCCGGCCTTCTCCCGGAGGGAGAAGGAGAAGAGTCGCCGCGGGTTTCTAAGAGTTGAGCCAGGCCTTGGCTGGAACGATTCGCGACGGCTCGTAAGGACGGGTTCAAGCATGTCGCCGAGGGCAGGACGCGACTCCCTCTCCCTCCGGGTGTGGGTTGGGGTGAGGGAGCCGGCTTCAACCCTCGCGATGGCTTCCATGGGAGGCTTTCGCAGCCATTGGACCCGTATGAGACCATGAACCCGTGGGATTCCGGGGGCGAGACGCCCCCCTCTACGGCAGGCGGGACGCCCGCCGCTACGGAAAGCAGGTTCATGGAGAGAAACGTTTTCCAAGAATTGGACACGTCTTGGGGCCATGAACCGAGGCGCGAGGATTTGAGTGGGCGGCCCTCATCCCGGCCTTCTCCCGGAGGGAGAAGGAGAGGATGCGCCGCGGGTCTCGGAGGGCTAAGCCGGGCGTTGGCTGGTGCGATTCGCGACGGCTCGGAAGGACGGGGTGCAGGCATGTCGCCGAGCGCAGGACGCGACTCCCTCTCCCTCCGGGAGAGGGTTGGGGTGAGGGAGCCCTGTTCAACCCCCGCGATGGCTTGCTTGGCGAGGCTCATGCCCATCCCTCCCACCCGATCCAACTTCCGCTTCCCGGTTTGTCCTTCGCCGCTATGCTCTCCCGCACATGAGTTCCGTGACCGAGTTCGCGACGACCAATCTGCCCGATGCGCAAGGCCACTTTGGCCCCTACGGCGGTCGGTACGTCCCGGAAACCCTGATGCATCCGCTGATGGAGCTCGAAGCGGAGTACTTCAAGGCGCAGAAGGACCCGGAATTCCAACGGGAGCTTCAGTACTATCTGCGAGAGTTCGTCGGACGTCCCACCCCGCTTTACTTCGCCGAACGTCTCACCCGTGAACTCGGTGGGGCCAAGATTTATCTGAAGCGGGAAGACCTGCTGCACACCGGCGCCCATAAGATCAACAACGCCCTGGGCCAGGCGCTCATCGCCAAGCGCATGGGCAAAACCCGGGTCATCGCCGAGACCGGCGCCGGCCAGCACGGGGTGGCCACCGCAACCGTCGCCGCCATGTTCGGCCTGAAGTGCGTCATCTACATGGGCGCCGTCGATTGCGAGCGCCAGGCGTTGAACGTGTATCGCATGAAGATGCTGGGAGCCGACGTGGTCCCGGTTCATGCGGGTCAACGGACCCTGAAAGAGGCCGTGAACGAGGCCATGCGCGACTGGGTGACCCACGTCCGCCACACCCATTACATTCTCGGCACCGCCTACGGCGCCCACCCCTACCCGGTCATGGTGCGCAATTTCCACCGGGTGATCGGCGACGAAGCCCGCCGCCAGATCCTGGAAAAGGAAGGCCGCCTTCCCGACCTCCTGCTGGCATGCGTCGGCGGTGGTTCCAACGCCATCGGCCTCTTCTATCCCTTCCTCAATGACCCAAGCGTCCGGATGTGCGGGGTCGAGGCCGGCGGCCACGGCATTCTCCCCGAGCAACATGCCGCCCGTTTTCATGGCGGCTCCCTGGGCGTGCTCCAGGGGACCCGCTCCTACATTCTTCAGGACGAGCACGGCCAGATCCAACTCACCCACAGCGTCAGCGCGGGTCTCGACTACGCCGCCGTGGGCCCGGAACACGCCTGGCTCCACGACCAGGGCCGGGTGGAATACGCCTACGCCACCGACGAACAGGCGCTGGCGGCGTTCATGCGACTGGCGAAGCTGGAGGGCATCATTCCCGCCCTCGAATCCTCCCACGCCGTGGCGGAAGCCATTCAGCGCGCGCCCGCGATGCCCAAGGATTCCCTGATCATCATCAACGTTTCCGGGCGCGGCGACAAAGACGTCGCCCAGGTGGCGCCCAAGGTGGGACTGCAAATGCCCATCTGAGGAAGGCTTACCGTTGCCCCCAGGGCTTCGTGCCCACGCCGCTGACCATCCAGCTCTCGTGCAAGGCCTCGGAGGTCCGCTTTGCCGTCACGAATTCGGCATGACCGTCCGAGAACCCCCAGTTCCAACCCTTGGCCCCGTGGTTATTGACGGGGTCGGGTGAGTTGTTGGCGTCGTTGGGGACGTGCGGCAGATCGTCATCCGCATCGAGCACGATGACGATCTTGGTGGGAGCGAATTGCGTGGTCGACGGACTCTTCCGCACACCGTTGAGGTTCTCCCGTTCGAAGATCCCGAAGAACTCGTAGCTGTGCCCGCCCTTGTTGTGGAGGCGATCCCCGCTGGCGGTCACCGCCAGGTCCAGCAGTTTGCCCGTGCGATCCTTCACGTTTTCCCGCACGACATTTCGGGTATTGGGGCACAGGAACGTTTTGACCGTGGACAGGTATTGGGGATGGAAGGAGAGCGGCGCCTCGTCACTGCCAATGGACGCCGTGTTGTAGTAGTAGCCGGGGTAGTCGTCGCTGTAGAGGTGCGACGCGATCATGATTTGGCGCGTGTTGTTCTGGCAGCTGATCCGCCGCGCCCGGTCCTTCGCCTGACCCAGCGCTGGCAGCAGCATGCTCGCGAGAATCGCGATGATGGCGATGACCACCAGCAGCTCGATCAGGGTGAATCCGCCGGACCGACGCGGAAACCCGCGGCCGAAATGCTCTCCAAGACGCCCACAGCCAGCACGCTCCGGCGACATGCGTGATTTCATGGCGCTGCCACCAGTCGGTAGAAGGAAGCGCCAGGAACTGAACTGATCGTCGTCGTCCAGCGGGTCGCCGTTTGGTTGGCCGCCACCACGGACCAAGGCCCGGCTGCGCCTCCCTCGGATCGTTCCACCGCGTACGCCGTTCCCTCGGGTCGTTCGATTTCCAGAACCAGACTCCCGCCTTCCACCGAGGTACGAGTGACTTTTAACGCGCCGGCTGTTTGTCCCGCGGGCAGCGCATAGGCGCGGGCGTGCAGAAAATGTGCGTCGGATTCACCCCAGCAGGTCAGCCCGAACTGCCTGCCAGGCGTTGTAACGGGCCCGGTCCAAGACCAGGTCCGAACCATCGTTGGATCGTCCAGATCCCGGACCGTCATCCGGTAGTTCCCGTTGCGGTGGGCCAATTCGACGGCGAAGGGGCGACCGTTGCGGTAGACAAACGCACTGTCGCCCACCAGCAGGTCCGTCCAGATCCCGGCGCTCTTTCGGCTGATGTTGACGCCCTGCGGAATCCGACCGTTCGCGGTCGCCTCGGAGACGAACACCACCCGACTGAAATCATTGGTGCTATCAAAATCGAAGACGAAGCCGATGCCATCGTCATCGAACGGGTGGAACCCCAGTTCCAGGAGGAAATTCCCGCCGGCCAACGGCGGCGCCAACACGATGGTCCCTTCGCCGTCGGCACGCGGCTGGGCCACGCTGCCGGTGGCGGGTGTGGAGTAATTCGATGTCTGGAGAATGGAACCGTGGGCCGTGACCTGCCAGGTGCCCGCGGCAGTGCCTGTCGAAGGATTGGTCCAACCCGCAGGAAGTTCGGCAGCCAAGGGGAACTGCTCCCAATCTTCGCGGAACACTTCACTTCCTCCGACTTCCACGGTCACATCTTCGATCAGCACACCAGCGTTCACCGGATTGGACGCGGTGGCCGGCCCGCCGCCACTTTGCCCCCACGTCCCGACGCCGAACCGACCGGTTGCATGATCCGGATCGGAGAACGGCAGGACCAGCTCGCTCGCGGCTTCCCAGGACGGTGGCGTTGCCGCCGCATTCCACCCAGCCACCCGCACCTCAAAGTCGCTGCCCTGTGCGCTGACCACCACCCGCACCCTCTTGTAGAATGAGGTGTCCGAGGGGTCGGTCGCGATGGAGGCGTCTTCCACGATCTCCGAGAACACCCCATTGACCCGCTTCTGGATCGTCATGCCAAAGGGCGCCCGCCAATCGAGGTTGTTGTTCTCCCCGCACACCGTCACCCGGTACCAGTTGTTTTCATCGCGATAGCGGAAATAAACGCAATTGCCGTCGTTGTCTCCGACGCTGAAGACCGTCTGGGCCTTGAAATTCGTCCAGGCAGGGTTCCAGACATTCGTTCGAATCACGATGCGGGGTCCCTCGAAGCTGACACCCGGCACGACGTTTTCAGCACCGATAAATCGGGCGTCCACGGCCTCCCGAAAGTCGTTGCTGTTTTCCCAGACACCGCGGAACCCGCTGCCAAAGTCACGCACGACCAGCTGCCCCGGCAGAGCCGGATCGCGCTGAACGTTTTCCCAGCGTGAGTTCAATCCATCCGACACCGTCACCAGTTCACGGAAGCCGGGGTCCGTTCCGCGTCGGTATTCTTCCAGGTGGTTCCGACCGTCCGCATCCGGATCGTCGCTCGGACCGCCGCCCAACCCGCCCAGATTGGCATGCTCCCACACGTCCGGCAGGCCGTCAGCGTCCGAGTCCACCTCAAACCGCGCAGCAAGGGTCAGTGGCCGCGCCAGGGTGAGGTTCAACACCGCCTCCGCGCCGGACAGGTCTCCCGACCAACCGGCGAACACATAACCGGGATCCGCCACGGCGGTGACGGTCGCCGCCGTTCCTTCGGCAAGCCAGTCCTCCTGCGGGGAGGTGACCCGTCCTCCGGGACCCGCCGAAACCGCGAGGCGCACTTCGGTGCGCCAGTTCCAGGAGATCGACGAGATCTGGTTCAGCACAAAGGTTACCTCCGAACCTGTGCCCGAGACGGGAACCGATCCCTGCCCCGTCCAGCCGAGCACCACCCGTCGCAGGCCCGGAAATTCCTCCACCGGACTCGCGACAGAAGCGGTGACGGAGGATCCGGAGGCGAATCCCTGCAACCCCACGGCGGGAGCCGGCTGCCCGAACGCGGAGCTGACAAGCAGCGGGACTCCATCGATCCCGTACACCCGAATGAAATCAAACTCCGTCCGGGACATGCCCCAGCTGAAGAGCCCGACCTTGCCGGCGCTCAACTTCGCCCCTGTCAGGTCAAACGGCCCATAGGAGTAAGTCGTGGCCACCCCTGCCGGGTCCGCCACCAACTGCAGCTGTAGCCGATCACCGATCATCGCCGCAGTAAGATCGTACGGAACGTTCGCCACCGGATCGTACTGCGGGGCGGTTTCGACAAAAACCTCCTCCGCCACCCCATCGACCATCTTCTGAACGGACAGTCCTTTGGCCGGGCCCGTGGCCGAATTTTGGGACCGCAAGCTGATCCGGTAAAAGTTCCGCTCGTCGGAGTACCGCAACAACAGGCCGTGGCCATCGTCGTCGGTCGGAAGGATGCGGGCGGTGACCACGATATTGGACCAGCCTGGGTCACCGGTGACCAACGCGCCGGTTGAAAAATCCACGGTGCCATCGGCGGTGTTGCCGCCGAAGGCGTCGCTGTTTTCGTGAAGGGTTCCGAAGGCGCCGTTCTGCCCCAAGGCCAACGACCAGATCGGCACTCCGCCATTGCCGGATCCTGGATCGAGTCCGGAGCCGTCGGAACGTTGGGTCACGACCGGCGACCAGTTGGTGAGCGCATTCGGATTTCCGGCCAGTGCAATGGGTTCGAGCACCGGGTTGGCGATGCGAAACCCGCGAAGGGCCGTACCGCTCATGCCCCAGGTGACCAGCCCCACCCTGCCGTTGGCAGCTGCGGGCAAGGGCTGTGACTCCACCAGCTTGTATTCGGTTCGAGCCCCCTCGGGATCATCCAGGACGGTCAGACTGAAGAGATTGTTGCCCGTCACCGAGAGCGTCACGTCGAACGGCTGATACTGGGTGTTGAAGAAGGATTCGACGTGGTCCGGCGTCCCGTGTCCGAAAAGGTTGGTGGCGACATTGGCAACCTTGCGGTCGACGTTCCACCCGTTCCAGGGATACCCGGCGTCCGTGCGCCGTTGGCGGGTAAAGGTGACGCGGTAGAAGTTATTGGCGTCCCGGTACCCGAAAATCAGACCGAACGCATCGTCGTCACCCGCGGTCAACCGTGCACGGAACGTGTAGTTGGTGCCGGCGGTCGCATCATTGATCAGCATGACCGCTGTCGCGCTGGGAGAAGCCGCGGCGGAGTCCGTGTAGATGTTGCTTTGCTCCAGAAAAGCGCCGCTGACGATGTCGTACTGCCAGCGCATCGGACCGTCCAAGTAGTTCCCGGTTGGTTGCACCGCGATCCAGCCAGGGATGCCCCGATTGAAAGTGTCCTCGAAGAGCGCCACAGCGGGGGCAGCCACCGAATCCCGTGTCGCGATGAAACCCGCGATGCCCAGCAGAAAACCCAACCACACGTTCGACAGACTTTTTTTCATGAGTGTTTGACCCAGCTCTCCCCGTGATGGCGCGATGGCTCCATCCAGGGATCGCCTCACTTCATTCGGGAACGGGCTGACGACAGCAAGGCCACCAGTCCCCTGGACAACCCAAGGTCCCGTCTCCCGGATGAACGGGTGACAGTAAATCCCCACCCCATGTCACTCCCATGTCCGACAGGTGACACCTCCGCAAAGACCCGCTTCGGATGCCGCGCCCAGTCCTGGGCCGGGAACTCGCGGTTCCTGGGAAGCCCCGTGTTCGAAACCGACCTGTTCACGGACCTTGAACCGGGGATTCCGGGGGGCGGGACGCCCGCTTCGACGGATGCGCGGCACATGAAGATCCGCGTCTGGACAGAATGGAAGGATTCCTCCGTGAGGCGTGAGCCAGCCGGGTAGCAGGGCCAACGGCCCGTCCTATCCCAGCCTGGGCCAACGGCCCAGGTCGGCGGTTTCATAAAAATCCGAGGGCTGAAAGCCCGTTCCACCGACGGGTCGGGCCTTCAGCCCTCCGCAGACTTCGGGGCAACGCTTCCTGGGCCTTCGGCCCAGGCTGGGATGGAACGGGCCCATGGCCCTTGGGAAGGCGCCGGCAGAAACAGGTTCATGGAGTGCCCTGTTCGAAATCGACCTGCCCACAGACCATGAACCAGGACGGATTCCGGGGGGCGGGTAGCCCGCCATGCCATCATCGTTCGGGGTGCATCTCCCTGTTGTCGGAGGACACAGCCATCGTTCCGACAGGATGAAGCGCCGTTGTGCCTGGGTTCCTAAGCATCCTGTTCATCCTGTGCATCCTGTCCAAAACCCTCCGATGCTTGGATCTCCCATCCACAACTCCGAGATGCGCCCTCGTTCGCCCATCTCGCGGCTTGAGCCTTGCCCGGTCGTGGCTACAGTCGCCGGGATGAAATTCGTCGCGGCGATGTTCGTGATTCTGGTGATCTCCCTGGTGCTGTGCGGGGGGATCTGGGCCGCCTCCCATGGGCACGGCATCTGGTTTCTGGTGCTGGGCGTGATCGGTTTCCTGACCCTGTTCATCCGGTACGGTTGCCAGTCCCATTAAGGGAACCATCCCTGTCCGCGGCGATGGCGCGACCCACCATGGCCGCCAACACCACTTCCTTGAGCTTCCAGGTCACCGCCATCGCCATCGCCACCGGCACCAGGATCAGCAGCAACAGGATGGCCTGACGCCCCAGTCCCAGGGGTTGTCTCGGTATCTCCAGAAACTCCGAAAGGTGCCCTGGCGCAATCCGCCAATAGAGGGTCACCGACACCCCGGCGAGGACCGTCACCACGTAGGCCGTCAAGCCACGGAACAGACTGGCGTCCCCGCGCACCGTGTCATCGGGCATCATCGCCGCCAATCGTTCCAGGGTGTCGAGCAGCGCCACGAGGAAGACCAGGGAAACCACCAGGAGCAAGGCCACCGCCCGGGCGAAGAAATCCATGGAAGGCACCCGGCTCCACAGGAAGAGGAACGGCGACAACCCCACCACCAGCAGGGCCAGCATTTGGCTGCGAAACAGGGAGCTTCGCCAGATGCGTTCACCCGGACGGTAGGAGCTCATGCGGAAAAGCCCGTAGAGCGCCAAGCCGGCGGCCACCGTCGGTAGGACGAGATCGTACAGCGTGGGGATGATGGCGAGGAAGTGTCTGGCAAACGCCAGCAAGGCGAGTGGCAGAGCCCAGAACAGAGCCGACAACCCCCGCAACACCCCGGAGAGCCCCGCCAGGGCATCGCCACCACCACCCGAGGCACCCCTCCATCCCCGGGTGCGGGGCGCGGATCTCGGATCGGCGTCGGTGGGATCGGACGCGGTCAAGACCCCAGGTAGGTGTAGTCCTTCAATCCGCGCTCATAATCATCGAGCAGGCGCATGGCCTCACTCGGTTTGAGCCGGTCGGATTTGATGGCCGCATCCATCTGCGCCTTCATCTGGCGCTTCAGCTCGTTTTCGTCGTACTGCACCGAGGTCAGCGTCTGGGCGATGGTGGAGCCTTCAATCACATCCTCCACGTAGTAGCCGGCCGGTTCGTCGGGTTCGAGAAACACGTGCAGTTCGTTGACCCGGCCGAAGAGGTTGTGCAGGTCCCCCATGATGTCCTGGTAGGCACCCATCAGGAAGAACCCGAGGTAGTACGGTTCCGGGGTCTGGCCGTTCTGACGGAGGGTGTGCACCGGCAACGTGTCCCGCACATCCCGCAGGTCGATGAACTTGTTGATCTGACCGTCGGAATCACAAGTGATGTCCACCAGCGTGGTCTCCCGGTCGGGCCGCTCTTCCAGGCGATCAATGGGCATGATCGGGAACAACTGGCCCAAAGCCCAATGATCGAGCAACGACTGGAACACGGAGAAATTGCAGAGGTACTGGTCGCCCAGGCTGTCCTCCAGTTTCCGGATTTCCTCCGGAATGTAGGCCTGACCGCGGAAGGTGGCGACGACCGCCTGGCTGATCTGCCAGTACAAGCCCTCGATCTTCGCCTTATCCTGCAGCTCCATCAGGCCCAGGACGAACATGTTGTGCGCGTCCTCCCGGCGCTCGGCCGCATCATGGAACGCCTCCAGCTTGTTCAGGCGCTGGAGGTTCTTCTTGATGTCGATCAGTTCGCGCACCAGGGGATGCTCGTTGTCTCCGAAGGTCAGCTTGTCGGTCAGGCCGGTCTTGTGAATGGAACCGAACACTTCGACCACCAGCACGCTGTGGTGCGCCACGATGGCCCGGCCGCTCTCGCTCACGATGTCCGGGTGGGGGACCTTCTCGGCGTTACAGACATCGGCCACGTAATAGACGATGTCGTTGGCGTATTCCTGAAGGGAGTAATTCGTCGAACTGTCGAAAGCCGAATGGCTGCCGTCGTAATCGACGCCCAGCCCGCCGCCCACGTCCAGATAAGCGATTTCGAAGCCCAGTTTCCGCAGCTTGGCATAGTACCGCGCCGCTTCCTGGACCGCTTTCTTGACCGTGAGAATGTCCGGGACCTGGGAGCCGATGTGGAAATGCAGGAGTTTGAACGCCTGCCCAAGGCCCTCCGCCTTCAGCATCTCGCACGCGGCCAGGATCTCGACGGTGCTGAGGCCGAACTTCGCGTTCTCACCACCGCTTTCCGCCCATTTGCCGGCACCTTTGGCCAGCAATCGGACCCGGATGCCCACCATGGGTTCGACCCCCATCTGGCGCGAAATCGTGATGATCTGGCGGAGTTCCTCCAGCTTCTCGACCACCATGATGACCTGCTTGCCCAGTTTGATGCCGAGCAGCGCCATCCGGATGAAGGCCGAATCCTTGTAACCGTTGCAGATGATCAGCCCGCCCACCTGGTCCTGGAGCGCCAACGCCGCGAACATCTCCGGCTTGCTCCCCACTACCAGGCCGAAATTGTAGGCCTTGCCCGCCTCCAGGATCTCTTCCACGACCTCGCGGAGCTGGTTCACCTTGATCGGGAACACGCCCCGGTAACGCCCCTGGTAGCTGAATTCCGTAATCGCCGTCCGGAAGGCCTCGTTGATCGCCTGAACCCGATGCCGGAGGATGTCCTGGAACCGGATCAGCAGCGGGAATTTGAGCCCCCGCCCCCGCGCCTCCCCCATGACATCGGTGATGTCCACCGAGGCCCCTTTGTCATGCAACGGGCGGGCCACCACATGCCCCTCCTCGCTGATGTCAAAGTAGCCGGCCCCCCAGCGATCAATGTTATAAAGGGAACGCGCTTCCCCGATGCTCCACTTGGGAGCCGCAGACGAAGATTCACTCATTTCGGAAGAGACTTCTGCGGGTGCAAAACGGCGGCCACTATAACCGGGCGTCCCTTGAAAGCAATGCACGCCCGGTGAAATCTGCCGGATATTTTCGTCGGTTTCCTGCATTCCACCACAACCCAAAATCCGCTTCGCTTCCTGGGCCATGCGCCATGTCCCACTCCAACGCCTCGTCGAGTGCTGCGACAGCACCCTGCGGGTTCACGCCTTCAAAGACTGGGACGGCGCCGTCAATGGTCTCCAGGTCCAGAATTCCGGCCCCATCTCGCGCATCGCCGCCGCCGTCGACGCCCGCCTCACCACCCTCCGCCTCGCCGCCGATGCCGGCGCCCAGCTTCTCATCGTCCATCACGGACTTTTCTGGAGTCCCACCCACCCCTGGACGGGTCCCCGTCACGATTTGATCCGGTTGCTTGTCGAGCGCGACCTCGCGGTCTACAGCGCGCACCTGCCCCTCGACGCCCATCCCACCCTGGGAAACAGCGCCCTGCTCGCCCGGGAGTTGGGACTGAAACGGCTGATCCCGTTTTTCGAGGCCAAAGGCCAGGAGATCGGCTTCCGGGCCAACGCCCGGATCACTCGGGAAAAGTTGGTCCAGCGCCTCGCACAAGCCACCGGCACCACCCCCATCCTTCTTCCAGGTGGCCCCTCCGCCTGCCGCAACATCGGGGTGGTTACCGGCGGGGCTGGCGCCGAGATCCGGGACGCGGCCCGGGCCGGGGTGGACACTTTCATCACCGGCGAAGGCCCCCATTGGACCGCCGCCCTGGCGGATGAACTCGGCATCAACGTCCTCTATGCCGGCCACTATGCGACCGAAACGTTCGGGGTAAAGGCTCTCGCAGCTCTTCTGTCCCGTCGCTTCCGCATTCCCTGGCACTTTATCGACTGCCCCACCGGGCTTTGAAGCGGTCCTAACCGGAAGCCTTCGCCGCCCGCCGCGCGAACACGAACTGGTTGGAGGTCTGTCCGCCCAGCTTCGACCACACCAGGTCGAGAACATAGAACGCCCCCACCACCGGCAGGCTCTTCAGGTTCATGAATTCCCAGAACGACGTTCCCCGCTCGATGGAATTCAGACCGAGAGCATTCCGGAAGCTGATGATCCAGAAAGCGATTGAGGGCGTGCAGCCCTGCCGTTCGATCGCGTAGCCACTCTCGCGCAGGATTTGGGCCAGGGATTTCAGGCTGAATAGGTGAAAATGCCGCGGGATGTGGTAACCGCCCCAGTACCGTTTGCGAAACAGCCAGTAATCCCAACCGCCGCGGTTGGGCGTGTCGATCACCAGAATCCCGCCGGGCGACAGTTTCCGTTCTACCAGACGCAGCGCCGCCCGCGGGTCCCGCAGATGCTCGATCAACTGGCGCATGATGATGAGGTCATGGCCGCCATCGCGCAGCGCCGAGACGTCGGTCTCCACGTTGCCCGTGACACAACGAAGCCCCGCCGTCTCCGCCTGCTTCAACACCGCGGCGTCGAATTGAAAATCCAGGCAGATCGCTTCGACCGGTTCGGACCGCCCCCGGGAGAACACTTCCTTCAGCTTGATCAGGCGAGTCAGGTTGCCTCCGCCAATGTCCACCACCGACCGGACCTCGCGGTCCCCCAGGTCCCGGCGAAGGCGCTCGGCGTCCTTCACCATTTTCCCCTCCACCACCGGTCCCTCCATGTAGATCGGGGACCGCGGGTTCACCGTGTAGTACCAGCTGGGGTACAACGCAGGCACCTCGGCGACCTCCGGCAGCGGATGGATCCAGACGTGGCCGCAGGCGTCACAGGAAACCAGCGACCACTGCCCTTCCCGGCAGCGGTACTCAAAATCGGGCGCGTGGACCACAGTCGTGGCGTTGCTCCGACCGCAAATAAGGCAGACCGGGTCCGGGGCTTGAGCCACGGAACCGGTCCCTGAACGACGAACGCGAGAGTCAGCCACGCGATTTACTTCAGGTACTTGTTGAGAGGCGGCTCGAGCAGTTCCTTCACCGCGGCCTCGTTCATGTTCGCCTGAGTGACCAGCGTCACACCGGTATCGATGCGCTTGGGCACCGCCTCACCCTTCAGATGTTTGACCAGCGTGATGACCCCTTCGTAGCCCATCTTCAGGGGATTCTGAACCACCAGACCCTGGATGTCGCCGGAACGAAGGTCCGCCACCGCCTGAGCGCCGGTATCGAATCCGATCATCTTCACTTTCCCGCCCGCGAGACCCAGGTCGCGCAGGGCCTTCGCCATGCCGACGGTGACGGACTCATTCGGGGTGAACACCCCGTTCACTTCGCGGCCAAACCGGTTCAACAGGTTCTGCGCCGCCTGGTACGACGTTTCGCGGGTCGCCCCGGCGTACTGGTCGCTGGAAATCACCTTGATGCCGGGAAACTTCTGGATCGCATCCAGGAATCCGGCTTCACGGGCCTCGGTGCTCGCCGATCCGACCGCGTACCGCAGCAGGATGACGTTCCCTTTTTCACCCAGGAGCTTGCCCAGATCCTCGCCTGCCATCTGGCCGCCCCTGAAATTGTCGGTGGCCACGAAGCTCGCGTATTTGTCGGTCTTCAGGTCCGAGTCGATGATCACCACCGGAATGCCGGCACCAGCAGTGGTCTCCACCGGTGTCACCAAGGCCTGGGAATCCAGCGGCGCCAACACCATGCCGGACACCCGGCGGCTGGTGAAATTTTCGACCACCTGGATCTGCTGGTCGCGATCGTCTTCGCGCAGCGGTCCCTTCCAGATCACCTGAACCGGAGTGCCTGCCGCGTTGAGTTCCTGTTCGGCCTTGCGCGCTCCCGCCTCAATCGAACGCCAGAACTCATGGATCGTGCCCTTGGGAATCACCGCCACCGTGTACGACTTGGCCGCTCCACCACCGCCGCCTGCCGCCGGGGTGCTGGTCCCACCCGCTGATCCCCCCGCCCCACCGCCGCCATCCCCACAACCCGCCAGCATCGCAGCAACGACAATGAGACCGAGGACCCGACAAAGTGGCTTCATGGGAAGGACGGTAGGGAATCCAACACCCGGGTTTCAACGGCAAGTTATGCCAGGGCGCATCAACGTGTTGTCGGAGAACACGACCTTCTTTTCGACAGGATGAACACGATGAACAGGATGAAATGCCGTCACGCTTGGGTTTCTGAGCATCCGGTTCATCCTGTTCATCCTGTCTAAAACCCTCCCATGCCTGGTTGACCCATCCACAACTCGCAGATACGCCCTTTATGCCGGGGCACCCAGGGTGAGCGTGGCGCACGGACGCTCCTGGCTGGTGTTTTCCAGTTGAATGTGGGTGGCACCCAGGATCTTCAGCTTCTCCGCCACCGCTCGATACGCCAGTTCGGGTCGATTGCAATCACGGCTCAGGTGACCCAGGTAGATCCTCGACAGCGACGCCGATGCCACTTCCACCGCCACTTCGGCCGCTGCGTCGTTGGAGAGATGCCCGTGCCGGCTGAGAATGCGTTGTTTCGTCGACCACGGCCGTTTGGTGTCCTCCTGGAGCAACTTCATGTCGTGGTTGGCTTCAAGGACCAGGGCATGGGCCGGGCGGACACGTTCGAGCACCAACTTGGTCGCGTGCCCCAGATCGGTGAGAAACCCCACGTTGCCGAAACTCGATCGGAACAGAAAACCCACCGGATCCTGGGCGTCGTGGGGAACCGAGAAGGTCTCGACCGTGACATCGCCGATCTCAAACACCGCGCCCGTCTGGAACACCGCGGCTTTCAACCGGCAGCCCAGCGCCGACTCCGCCGCTTCGCGGGTGAGGCGATTGCAATACACCGGGACGTCGAGCTTCTTGGCCAGTACGCCGAGTCCCTGGATGTGGTCGCCGTGTTCGTGGGTCACCAGAATGCCCGTCAGCGTTTCGGGACTTCGCCCAATACCCGCCAACCGCTCCCGGATCTGTTTTCCGCTGAACCCGGCATCAATGAGCAGGCGCGCTCCAGGCGTCTCCAGGTAGGCGCAATTGCCCCCGCTACCACTTCCCAAAATCGTGAACTGCACGGACACCGCGACAGGTTAGCCGCCCGGCCCACCGGGGTCACCTGAGGATCCGTGCCCCGCGTGGTTTTCTCAGTTCGAGCTTGTCGCATCGCGCCGACTGCGGTGCGCCGTTCGTACCCGAGGCCGGCTACTTCTTGAGGCGGAAGAATTCCTGAGGCTCGGTCATCCGGAGGGTGATCGGAGGATTGGAGGCCACCACGGTCCAGGCACCCGGGTCCAGCCGACTGGCCTGTTCCAGCCGATACCCTGCGGGCCACGCCAGGATCTGAACCTGCCCCGCCGCGAGATCCAGCGGCCCCAAGGTGAGCAGAGGCGGCACTTCCGGAACCACCGTGCCCGCCACCAACTGGACGGCGTCGATCTCGTTCCATCCGCGCACCGCCACCGAATCCAAACTCAACCGGACCCGCTCGATGGGCTGGGCCGTGGTCGGAAACTTCACCACCAGCCAGCCGATGCTGGCCCTGGGATAAACGTTGGTGTCGGTTCCTTGGAACACGGTCTGAACGCCCCCTGCCGTGTCGATCAGCTCCACCCGCACGATCGCGCCCGGATTGAAGCTTTGCCGAACCCGCACCGCTGCCGCGGGCACCGGATTCGCGAAGGTCAGTTCAATCCATTCGTCGGGAGCGTCGGCCAACCGGGTGGCCCAGGCTTGGGCGTTGTCACCATGGAACCGCACGTTCGGCGCCCCTGTGGCCCGCGACGCCGAGTAGTCCGCCGCCCGGTACTCGCTGCTGGCGCGAGCCGTCGACGCCCACTGTCCTTTGGGATCCAGTTCAAAGAATTTGTCCTGGTCCGCCAGGGTGGTCGGTTCGGGAAGCGTTCCGCGCGCCAGGTCCAGTGAGAACTCCAGTTCCGGGGTCAACACCGCATCCGGCACTTCGGGCATCAATTCCAACTCACCACGCCAAACCCGCAGAGCGTCCAGCCACCCCTGATCCGGCGTGCCGAACGGTGCGGCGGGATCGTTGGTGCCTGACGCCGCGAGCAGCGCGCCGGTCGCCCAGGAGAGCGCCCCCAAGGGATCGTCCTGGGCCAGGCGGACGCGCGACATGAGAAACGACGACGCCGGGTCCGAGGGGTTGCGAAGCAGCAACCGTTGGGCAGCGGCTTCCGCCCGGAGCAACGGTTCCACGGTGCGTCGCAGCTGAGCCACCTGCCCCTCAAACCCCAAAGAACGGTCGTTCGCCAGAAAACGAATGTCCCCTGCCTCTCCCAGCGCATCCTGCGCCTCCAGGAGGTCCCGACGTGTCAAATCGTTCGACCCCGGGTTCGTCGGCGCCGCCACCACCGTCACGGGCGTCGGTTCCGATTCCACCGTACCGCTCCAATCCCGTTCATTCGCAAAGCGAACTGGCCGACGGAAGCTCACCCGCACCGTGTAGTTCCCGGGCGCGATCCCAGCGGTGGCGGTCGACGGCAGCCGAAAATAAGCCTGAGCGCTGGAATCACCCGGATCCACCCAACTGCCCGACTGAGAGGCCACCAACCGAGGCGTGATCCAAGGCCACGAGACTTCCCGCCCCGCGGCGTCACGCACCGAGAACTGGAGATTTGAAATCCATCCCGTGCTGGTCCCTCCCGGCAGGTTCAACCGCACCGCCTCCGGGTCGGCGGGAACCTGGATGGCCACCGCCAGGCCCCACGGCCATCCCGCCACCAACGCACCGTCATCCGGAGCCTCGACGGCAACCACCGGAGCCACCACGCCCTGTGCCGTCACCGAGATGGGCTCCGAGATCACCCGCCCACGCCAGCCGTCACCGCTGGTTCCCTCCAGTTCCCCACGAATCGTGTAGATCCCGGGAGTGACCGAGACTCCCATCGCCGAAGGGTCGAGCAGGAAGAAGACCGATGCCGTCTCGGACGGCTCCAGCAGAAGCGGCTGATCCGGCCGGGTGGCGGAAATCCGAAACGGCCAGTTCACGGCGGTTCCGGCCGCATCGGTGACAACCAGGCGTGCGGCAGACATCCAGCCGTTGGTGGGCGCCAGGCGCCAAGGAACCGGCGTGGTGCGGTTCCGTATCAGGGGATGTTCCAGCTCCAGTTCGAAGGCCAGCGCCTTCGTGGTCCGCCAGGTCAAGGTCTCGGGAAACACCCGACGCAGCTGGATCCCAGGATCGCCGGCGGCAAACCCCGGGTTTGCCGCGGCAGCGACGAATCCAAGGGTTTGAATCCAGACGGCGCCGACGACGCACCCTCGCAGGAAATGAAGGATTGGGCGCATGGGATCAGGGGTTGTCGTTCACCAGCAATTGTTGATTGGCCGGTCCCGGGGCGGACCTTGGTCCGTAGCGCGATTCCGGGAGGTTGCGTGTGGCGTGGTTGATCCCGGTTCCATCCTGTGTGGCGCCCAGAACGTCTCCTGGCTTTTCAAGCCGGGCCTTCGGGTCGATGAAGCGAAACACCTTGCCGCTCCCGGGTCCGGTGAATCCCGATTCGTGCACCTCGGCGAACCAATCGCGCATGACACATTCCTCAGGTCCGGAATGGGCACCCCCCCTCGCGCCCACGTCCCAAAGGAATAGTGTGCGGTTGAATCTCGCCAGGCTTTCGCGAGCGGCACGTTCCTCCTCGGACGAGTTGGGGGGAATCTTCTGAATGGCGCGTTCCATTTCACGCTGCTTGGGAAGATTCCAAGCCTGGGCGAGATCTGCGCCAGCAAGGTCCAGCACGACCACCGGCTCTCCGTTGGTATCATAGCGGCTCGCCAGAAGCACGAACCGAGGGGGTTCGGCGCTTCCCGGCGGTTGGGTCTTCAACAAGAAGAGCTTCGAGACATCCGTCGGGCCGGGACGCCGGACCGCGACCGACTGAAACAACGCCTGAAGCACGAAATGATCGCGCGCCTTGCCTTCGGAAACGCCTCCGCGATGCAATAATGCCGTATAACCAGGGACACGGATCGGAATATGGTCCCCCGGCTTGGTCCACTCCGGAATATTGTCATTCGGCCGTTCGCCACCCTCGACTTTCACCAGCAGTCCCGCCTGCGGACCTCGACTGGGGCCGTCCTTCCGGTTCCGGTTGATCTCGAAGCTTCGGCGTTCCGGATCGAATTCGTCGAAGTTCGGGGTATGCACGTCGAGACCACTGATCTGGGCGAACCTGAGGATCGGTTTGGCTCCCAGCGATTTGGCGCTGTTCTGAATAAACAGATCCTTGGTCATTGGATTCGTCCGAAGGTGCGATCCACCGACCCGAAAGCCCCGGTACTCCTGGTAAAGACTCAGACCATCCCCATCGAATCCGGGTCTGCCTTCCGGCAGAGGATCTTTGTCATCGGGGTCGTCCTGGTCCGAAACCCCCTCTTGCTCCAGCCAAACCTTCGAAATCTTGCTTTGCGGTTGGCGCAGCGGCAGACGGATGTCGTACTCGCCCTCCGGGTCCGGAGGGGTTTCGAGCCGGCCTTTCAACACCCGCCCGTCCTTCAGTTTCGCCTCCACCCGCAACACGGACCACCCACCCCAATCCTCGGGCACAATCTCGATCTCTGACTGTCCGTACTCCGGCTCGGGTTCATTGCCCACCTGCCCCTCGGACTCCGTGGGAACTCCATCAATTCGCAGGTCGGGCGTCGGCGAGTCGACCTCGGAACCGTGAGTCGGATGATTCATGCAAAACCCTGGCTCACGCGACGTGTCCACCAGGGTCCATCGAATGGACTCACATTGAATACGGCTGAGGTCCTCGCCCTTGGGACTCTCCAACCGCGCCACCAACCTCAACGGCTCGCCAGGCCTCTCGCCCGGCTGCAGGGTCGGCAGCCATTTCCAATACCTCGGCGAGCGCACCACCAATTCCACCTCAGGCAGCGCGTCGAGCAGCGTCCAGCTGAACAACAATTGGATCGATCCTTTGCCGGGCAGTTGGGCCGGGACCGGGATGAGTGAGAATCCCGTGTAATTGGTGCCGCCAGGAAGCAGTCCCCGTTGAGCGATTTCTCCGGAGAGCGTCACCGAATTTCGTGGATGATATCTCGTGTCGACCCCTCGTTGCTCCGACTCCCCACCGAAAGGAAGCCAACTCTTCTCCTTGGAGTTCCCCGTCAGAAACTGCCACGCCTCCCCGAAGCCTTGGTCTCCCGGTTTCCGGGTCCCTTTCCCCTCATTGTTTTCCTTGTCCCGCAGGATCCCTTCCGCCGCCCCCGGAGCGAACCGCACACCCCAGGTGCCGGCTTCGGGCTCGATCGTCAGTTCCAATCCCAACTCCTCCGCATTCACAAAGGCGCCCGTCGTCCAGGTTTCCTTGCCATCGTGTTCGGCCGACGATTTTCCTTCGCCAAATTCCTTGTAGCCGTTCATCGCCTGGTCCCGGATGAATCCAAAAATGCGATTGGGACGACCGCCCGAGGCTGCTGGGCTGATGATCCACTTCGTCCGTCGGTTCGGTGCCGGACTGGTCTCGATTTCCTGGATCACCACTTCGACTTTCCCGACGTAGGAGTGGGCCAGATTCCACTCCTGCCTTGCACCAGAAACATCGTCGCCCGGAATCGGGTATTCCCCCTTCCCTGTGAAGGTCGCCAGAACACTGAGATACTTGGGCTCGGCGGCGTGCAAACTCACCACCCCCAACGCGAACCAACTCGAACACACCCACGCCAGCCAACTCATCCACCGGGTCGACAGACACTTGTTCATAGGGATTCTGGGGGCCTCTCCTCAAGGATCGGAACGTTTGACGTTCGTGGCACTCTTCCCCACGCGCCAAGCCCTTCCGATCGCGGCGGAGCGTAGTCACCGCCTTCGACGGGTCAAGGACCACGTCCGCACCTTACCCCCCGCTCAGGCGTTCCCACATCCACTTCAGCGCTACCAAGGCAGCAACCCCGGATCCGCCCGACAGCACCCACGTCGGATAACCCGCCCAGCGCCTCACCCCATACGCCAGTGGCAGAAACACGCCCACGATCGCCAACTGCCCCAGTTCCACCCCCAGGTTGAACCCCACCAAGGCCTGCACCAGGTTCGCACGTGGCAGCCCCAAATCCGCCAGCACGCTGGCAAAGCCGAATCCGTGGATCAGCCCAAAGCCCAAGGCGATCACCCAGGAACCCGTGGTCACCACCGGCCGGAGATTGTTCAGCGCCGCCACCAGGATCGAGAAGGCGATGACCGCCTCCACCAGACGCGATGGCAACCGAACCCACCCCAGCGCCGCCAGACTCAGGGTAATGGAATGCGCGAGCGTGAACGCCGTCACGATCTTCACCACACCCCAAAGAGCCGGCCGAAAACCCTCCGCAGGCTGCCACCGACCCGCTTCCCGGCGGAGCACCGCCGGCAACAGCAGCACCAAGAGAAACAGCACGTGATCGTACCCCAGCCAGATGTGCTGCACGCCTTCCACCAGAAACCCGCGGAACGCCTTCCACGGATTGGGCACTTCCACGTCGAAGCGCAGCTGGGTCTCGCGCGGATGAAAGATCGCCTGCTGCACCGTCGGCCCCTGTTCCACCACGATCAGACCGCGGTGCAGCGGGTTGCTGTCGAAGAACACCCGGTTGCCGATCCGCAGGGACCGTCCCCGCCCCGACCCCGACTCCGCCGACCATCGCAGCACCACATAACCCCCGTTGGCCAACTGGTCGATCTGGACGTCCGGTTCGAACCTCGGTTCCAGCCGCTCTCCCTCCCACTCCACCTCCAGCCGCGATCGCGCGTAGTCGATCACCGCTTCCCGGCGCGCCTTCAGTTCACCCCAGGTGATCTCCCCGTTCTCATTGCCGTCGATGCCGATCGCAAATTCGAGATCGTGCAGGGCCAGCCGCCATTCGCCGAACAATCGGGCGTCACCCACCGCAACACGGAGGTAACTGTCGCTCGAC
>CAUJJW010000236.1 GCA_963205105.1 Verrucomicrobiota bacterium
GCTGAACTTGAAGCCGCCAACATTGTTGGTGTAGGTGGTCGTTTGGACGGTGGGATTGGCCAGTTGGGATTCCAGAGTCGCCTGGGTGACGCGGGAGCCACCGATGATGTTGATGCCGGCGCATTCGTGATCGGCTGTCACCACCACAAGGGTGTCGGGATGGGTGCGGGCAAATTCCAGGCACCGGGCGATCGCATGGTCGAATTCGATGGTGTCAAGAATCCAGCGTTCGGTGTCCATGTTGTGGGCCTGCTTGTCGATGCTGGCGGCTTCGACCATGAGGACGAATCCATTGGGGTTGCGGTCGAGCACTTCCAAAGCCTTGTCCGTCATCTCCTCCAGCATGGGTTGGTCGGGGAAGCCGTAGTCTTCAACCACCGAGGCCGCGGCGCCCGCTGGCTTGGTTCCGCGACGCCCGTCGATTTTGTCTTTGGCCACGTTCATGTTGGAGAGCGCGAACAGTCCCAGCAGTTTGCGGGTATCCGCAGGGGTGTTCTCCAGGGACGCGCGATCGGCTGCGTACTGCCAGCCGGCGGTCTGGAATTCCGCGATCAAATTGCGGTTGGTGTCGATGAGGCCAGCCGGAATACCCCAGCCTGTGGACAGTTCGTCCGGGAGCACATAGTCGGTGGCGGCATTCCGTCCGGATCCAGGCGTCTCGGCGGGAAGGAACCATTTACGACCGCCGCCCAGCAGGACGCTCAAACCGCTGCGACCGCTTTCATCCAGGTACTGGTCACAGATGCCCGAGCCTGCGGCTCGCGCCTGGGTGTGGGTGGCGAAGGAAGCTGGCGTGGCGTCAAACACGTCGGAAGTGGTGACAATGCCAAGCGACTTTCCTTGGGTGCGGCTGAGGAATTCGCCGACATTCTCGATACGGGGATTGTCGAAATTGGCGGAGGTATCGTCCGGAAAGACCCCATGCTGGTTGTTGTTTCCCTTGTTGCCGGTGGAGTAGCACGCGGCACCTGGGGAGGAGTCGGTGACAATGGAGTTGAGCGAGTGGGTGATCACCAGCCCGGTGTAGGGCATCTGGTCCATCGCGAGCAGGGCGTTGGCCTTGCCCATGGTGGCGTTGAACTTCATCAGGCGGGCCGCGGTGCGGTGGGCGATTCCCATCCCGTCTCCGATGCAGAAGATGACGTTTCGAGCCCGGCGCCCGCGTTGCTGAATGTGGACAACCTCGAAGTTGCCGGTTGCGGTCACGGTTTTGCCGTCGCTTTGCGAGGCCTGCACGGTGAACTCGTGAACTCCGGGGGTTTGCTGCTCAAACGCCCGCAGGGTGGCGATGGTCCAATTCGTCGCGCTACCCGCTGTTCCAGGCGACAACGTCACCACACCAGGCAACTTCACGCCGCCCACCGAAAAATCGGCGCCGACGATGGTCTGTCCGGCATCCGGGGCGATGGACGCCTGAAGATCGAAGCGCTGGCCCGGGAGGAACCGGGCGATGACTGGGCCGTTGGAACTTCCAAGGGTGAACAGTTTGCTGGGCGGCGTCAGGCGACGCACCGAAGGATCGGCGTTGGCTGCCAGGCCGACCCAACAGGCGGCGGCAACAAGCGTGGAGTTTACGAGCTTTTTCATGGGTAGGAGCGTGACCGAAGGGATGTTGTGCTGACGGTTGAGGTACGACGGGAGAATGACGCGAGACGGCTGCGCTGGAATTAGCGCCCCGCCTGCGAAGGCTTCACGTGCGGCGACGACGTTAAGGGGCTGCTGGGAGCCGCATGCGCACGCCATGGAGCGGAACTGCGGAGGCGTACATGAGACACACGACCGTCCGCTGATTCCGAGGGGCCGAGTTCAAGAACACCTTCCACCGACAAGATGCCTCGGCCATGGGGAATGACGGGCATCGGCCCCCGGGGGTAGATGACCTGGACGGTGTTCGCCGGTAGGTCGTCGGCGAGCCCGTATTCGCGTTCGTGCATTTGCATGGGCAGAGGAGCCAGGAGCAGACTGAAGGGAACAGGGGCCGTCTGGCGCACCATGTACCCATGGATACTTACCGTCTTGCCGATCAGCGCTTTTGCCCGTTCCGAATACTCCAACCCTTGCGGGCCGATCGGGCGCTGAAAGATCTGATCGATGGGGAGCTCGACTGCCGGGGCGAAAGCAGCCGATTTCGGGTGGTTTGCGGGTTCAACCGTCCTCGATTCGAGAGAGCTGAACACCGCGGGAGGGCTTGTCTCGTTGGCCGAAGGTGCCTCGACCAGAAGTCCTCCGGTCAGGAACGAGGCAAGCCAAACCGGTGAAACGTGGAATGTTCGATTCAATTCACCCTTAGGATAAGGGTTTGGATGGCGAGTCTGCGGCTATTGGAAGAAGGATGGGTGGAGATTGTGTGGCGAAGCTGTAACCGAAGCGCCTTGGACATGGCACCCGGCGATGGGTGGCCGCTCGTATCGTGTTTTCAGAGCTGTGTACGGAAAGGCACCCAGACGACAACTTGCATCGTCAGCCTCCTAGAATGACGTGGAAATTAGTGATTCCTTCTATGGCGTGCTTTGCGTGGCTGATGCAGGGAGCTTCGCACGCAGACCCTGCGAAGCCGTCTGGGCCCGGCGTCGCCGCAGGCCCGTTTTTCAATCCGTGGAACGGCCACCTCTATTACATGCTCGAGTCCTCCAATTGGACGTCCGCGCAGGCTGCCGCCCGGCAGTTGGGTGGCGATCTCGTGACCATCAACAATGACGAGGAATGCGATTGGATCTTCGAGACGTTCTCGTTCTTTGAAGGGCGTGCCCGTGCGCTCTGGTGCGGGCTCACGGACGCAACCGAGGAGGGCGCCTTTCGATGGGTGAGCGGGGAGTCGACGGACTTCGAGAACTGGGCCGTGGGAGAACCCAATGCCCAACCTGAGTTCGCTGCGCTGGAGAACTATGTGTTTCTCTATCCTACTGCGAACCCACGGGAACGACGGTGGCGGGATGCCTCGGACTCGGCGGTGGAGCGATATCTGCCCTCGGCGCTTTGGGCGGCAGTTGAGGATACGGTCTTTGACTGCCAGGGACTGGTGGAGGTGGCGATTGCCGCTCCCCACAGCGTTGTTCCACGGATCTCGTTGGATTCTGATTTCCTCTCAATCTCCTGGGATGTCCGTGTCGGTGCGAGCTATCAGCTTCAAGTCGCCGACCGCGTCGCTGGGGCGTGGCAAAACGTCGGGACTGCGGTCACTGCCGTGCCGGGAGACGAACGGACTCAGGTCCGCCTGGCACGGATGGACCCCTCCGAAGGTTTCGAGTTCTATAGGGTTCTCCACGTGCGCTGACGGGGTCAGTCGGACAGCGCCTTCAAAAGGCCCTTTGGGCAAACATATCGCGTCATGACGCTTGGCGTCCTGGGGCTTTCGTTTTCGAATGAGGCAAGCCGTTGGCTCGATCATGAAAACACTCTTGGTTCCAAAGCGTGCTGCTTGTTATGCAGTCTGGGCGGGGTTCCTGATGGCCACTCTCCTGCCGTCCCCTGCCGCCTCCATCCACGTCGCTCCCGGGGGTAACGACTCCGCCAATGGCTCGCCGACTACGCCGTTGCGCTCCGTCCCTGCCGCCGTCAGCAAAGCCCGAGCCTCGGAACGACCCGTGTCAATCTTCCTGGCGGACGGGCGATACGAGTTGGAGGAACCTTTGAAGCTCGGGGCGGCCGATTCCGGTCTGACTCTGCGCGCGGCTCCCGGCGCACGGCCGGTGGTCAGTGGCGGCCAAAGGATCACCGGATGGGTGCAGGACCCGGCCAAGCCCGGGCTCTGGCGGGTCACGCTGCCGGAGGTGCGGGATGGCGCCTGGTATTTTCACCAGGTGTTCGTGAATGGACAGCGCGCCCAACGGGCCAGGACACCGAATGAAGGTTTCTTTCGGACCACCGACCGGTTGGGCACCAACACCTCGATCGAGCTTCGTTTCAAGGCCGGCGATCTTTCCCCGGCGTGGGCCGCCTTTCCCGAGGCCCGTCTGGTCATGCTGATGAAATGGACCGACCTCCAGGTGCCGATTCGGTCCGTGGATGCGACGGGCAACGTCGCCATCCTGCCGGGTGGACCACGCCCCTACTGGATGGACGAAAAGAACGCGCGGTACTGGGTCGAGAACGTGCCGGACGCCCTGGACGCCGCCGGCGAATGGTACCTGGACCGGTCCTCGGGGGTGTTGTCGTACCTCGCGCTGGCTGGCTTGGATCCCAATCAGGCCGTGGTGGTCGCCCCGCGGTTGCGCCGGCTGTTGGAAGTCGAGGGCGACCCGGGAACGTCGAACGCGGTGGAGGGACTTCGGTTCCAGGGGATCGTGTTTTCCGAGACCGACTATGAAGTGCCGAACGACGGCATGATTTCACCGCAGGCCGCGGTTCCCGTGAAAGGAGCCGTCGTGGTGAAGCATGCGATCCGGGGCACGTTCGAGGATTGCGTGTTCGAGAACCTCGGCGGGTACGCGCTCGAACTCGGGCGTGGCGCCCAGGATTGGACGGTCCAAGGTTGCGAAATCCGGGGTTCCGGCGCAGGCGGTATCCGAATGGGTGAACCGGACGATCGCCAACCGAACGCCTTCGCGGCGTGCCGCGGACATCGGATCCTCGACAATCACCTGCACCAGCTGGGGCGCATCTTCGCCCCGGCAGTGGGCATCATCGTGTTCCAGTCGGGCCAGAACCACATCGCCCACAATGAGATCAACGATCTCTATTACACCGCGATTTCGGTGGGCTGGAACTGGGGGTATCAGGAGACGCCATGCCGGGAGAATCTGATCGAGTTCAATCACCTGCATCACATCGGGCAGGGGCGGTTGAGCGACATGGGCGGGATCTACACGCTGGGCATTCAGAAAGGAACGATCCTGCGCAACAACCTCATCCACGACGTGACCAGCTACGACTACGGCGGCTGGGGACTGTACCCGGATGAAGGCAGCACCGGAATCCTGCTGGAAAGCAACGTGGTCTATCACTGCAAGAGCTCGGGATTCCATCAGCACTACGGCCGTGAGAACACCGTTCGGAACAACATCTTCGCGTTCAACGTGGAGAATCAGCTGATGCGCACCCGCGACGAAGACCACACCTCGTTCTTCTTCACCAACAACATCGTGTACTTCGACACCGGCCGGCTGCTCGGCAGTTCCTGGAAGAACGACCGGTTCGTCATCGATCGGAACATCTACTTCGACACACGGGCGGGTTTGGATGCTTCGAAGATGGATTTTGCGGGAGTCACCTGGGAGCGCTGGCGCGGACGCGGGCATGACGGGCAGTCCTTGATCGCAGACCCGTTGTTCGTGGACGCCGCGAAACGGGACTTTCGGCTCAAACCCGAATCGCCCGCCTTCAAGCTGGGTTTCCAGGCGCCGGATCTTCGGACGGTCGGGCCGAGGCCGGTGTCGGCGCGATGAGCGTCGCAAAGCCAGCGCCGAGTCCTCATGGGCTTGGCGTGATCACCGCAATGTCCAGGGAGCCGAGCCCCATGCGCATGCGCGTGTCGTACTCGGGATCGACCGGGGCTATTTCCTCGATCAACCACACCGGGCTTCCAGCTTCCGCGGGACGATCTCCCGCTTGGGTCATGCGGTACCGCTGGAGCATGGCGTCGTCGACCCCGTCCTTGAAGTAAGGTTTCAGCTGGAGTGTCTCCGTCGGGAGTTGGCCGCCGTTGGCGTCGAGGTACCCCTTCAGCGCCTCCTGCCATTGCCCGTAGGCATTGTGCTTGGCGCGACTTCGCAACTGCATCAGTGAGACTTTGACTTCCTCCGCGGTCCCAAACTTCGCCTTCTTGGCCGCCTCCAGCCAGTCCGACTCACTCAACAGGTTCAACTCGGGAATGCGCAACTGGGGCGATGCTTCCAGGTGGCCGTTGAGTTCCGCCGCCCGCGACGTCAAATCCAGCACGGACTGGGTGAAGGGATCGGCGGTTGCTGAGGCGGTTTTCTTCAGCTGCGCGAACTGTTGTTCCAGGCCTCGCAAGCGGGCCACCTCGCCCCTCAGGCGCAGCAACTCCGCTGACGGTGCCTGGGTCTGTGGGCGCGACTGAGTCCCTTGGAGCGCCGATAGTTCGCGCGCCACCGCTTCACGACTTCGCTCCGACAGGTCCAGCTGCTCCTCCAGGCGCGCTTGCGCAGCCGTCAAGGACGCTGCCGTCTGCTGCCAACGCGCGGCTTGGCGCGTCTCATAAACTCCGGTGCCCACCGCGACGACCAGCGTCGCGCCAAGGATCACTTTTTGAAGGGTCGTCATGGTGATGGTTTGGGAAAGTCCGGTGGAAAAACCTGCGCCCGCGGCCATCGTAGTCCCGGCTACCGTGCTCGCGGAGGCCGCGAGGGAAGCTGCCAGCCCGACCGGTGCGGCATGCACGGAGTGCGCCGACAACGCCGCGGACAGCGCCAGCGAGGTGGTGGTCAAGCCACGCCGTAAGAAGGTCTCTCGGAGACGCTCCAGGGCGCGACTCACGCGTTTCTGGGCGGCATCATCGCTCACACCCAACGCGCGACCCACGGCGGCGAAATCCTGGTTCTTGAAGAATCTCAGAAGCAGGGCCTCGCGGTCCGGGTCCTTGAGATCGGCCATGGCTTTATCGAGGGCCGGGCGGACCTGGTCCCAGTCGATGGAGGATTCGGATGTGGACGAGGTTTCGCTGGGCTCCATGGCAAGGGTCTCTCGGAGGTGTCGGCGACGTGCCTCACGCCGGTGATTGGCTGCCTCGTAGTGAAGACCGCGGTACAACCAGCCCAGAACCGAGACCTCGGCCCCGGCGCGGGAGGTGGTGTCGGCGACCGAGCGGGCTTTGCGGGCGAGATCGACGAAAACATTCTGAAGGAGGTCCCGGGCCACGTCCGGGGAGCCGGCCTGACGAAGCGCCGCCGAATAGAGCAGGTCGGTATGGCGGACAATGATCTCGCGAAAGGCCGTCTCGTCACCCTTCCCGGCATACTCCCGCAGCAGTTCTTGGTCCGACAGCGCCTTCATTCCACCACAACACAACCGCCGATCCCAAAATCCGACAACCGAGTTGTCACGGCGCTAGCGAACGGGGCCGATTCATCCTTTCGTTGACCCACGGGAAGACTCGGTTCCAACACCGCCCGGCGCAGCAACTCGTTCCCATTCTCGGAACGTTCCCTCCAGAACCGGATATTCTGATCGCCAAACGACCGCCTTGGGAACTCTCCTGCTCCCGCTTCCAGCAGTGCGGTCAGGACGTCCCAGCGACCTGGGCCAATCTGGGACAGCGCCCAGCCGTAGGGCGGGCTCGGAGGAAACTGGGCACTCCTGTTCTCCCCTCCTGCCGCTGTGAGTCGCTTGAGACCCTCGAGGAGAACAGGAATCGCTTCACCCGCGGTGGGTCCGATCTCACCCAACCGCCTCACGGCACCGCTGGCCACACTCGGATCCTGCCACCCCGCGTACCCGATCAGTTTCGCGATCACGTCGGGGCTGGGTGGCAGCTCCCGGATTCTCATCAGCCCGGTGATTGCCGACATGCGGTCGTCCACCTGGGGCACGAGCGAGTCGCACCATCCGCCGGAGGATCCCGCCAGCCATCCCGCCAGCACCCAAGATAGGCGTCGGCTCATGCCATCCTCATACGCCCAGCGTTCGTGCTGGCAATGTCGAAGTTGGAAGGAGCGTTTCCGCTCCACGTGCCTTCGACGGTCGGGACACCGTGATCGCGGCCTACTTCGACTTCAGCCGGACCAGCACGCGCAGACGCTTGGCGGGGTAATTCCCGGCGTTGGCGGCGAAGGTCCAGTCCGGACTGTTGGCCGACTGGTTGCCGATGCCGACGTCCGCCCTGGCTCCTTCGCGCCAATGGTTGATCGCGAACAGCGTCTGGGCCGCCGCCGGGTTGTGCACCTGCATGCTTCCGTACCCATCGAGCGGATCTGATGGCCGGTCGCCAAAGTCGTAGGTTCCGCCCGAAGCGCCATCGACCCCCGCGGCGTTGTCGGCGGCGTAGTTGTTGGGCCAGAATTCAAGGTGGCCCGTCTTCAAGTCCGTTCCCGCGGTGACGTTTTTGGCGTTGGTGAACACGTGGAGGTTCCGCACGCCCTGCTGCCACCGGATGCCGGATGCTGCGGTCGGAAGCCCCAGCGCGGACGCACGGTCGGTGAAGGCGTCCATCGACACATAGAGATACTGTGGCTTGGCGTCCGCACCGGTCAGTTCAAGGAAGTACGCCACGCGATCGAACGGGCGGTCGATTTTGGCGGCGTTGTCGACGTCATACACCGGGTTCGGCCCGAGCTTGGAGAGGTCGAGGTCATAGACGAGTTGGTACTCGCGTGATTCTTTCACCTTCATCGCGAGCAGGTCGCGTTTGGGGATGGTCCCGGCACGGAAGGCCCCGACCGGCAGGCCGGCGGCGTTTCGCAGGTTCGGTTCGGCGAGCATGCTCCACGCGAACCGGACTCCAACGGGGCGGGGCACGTTCGGCGAGGTCAGGACGACGGACCGCCCATCGATCCGCGCTTGGGCCGGTTCAAATCCGCCTTCCTCGGCGTCGATGACTTCGAACCAGGTCGGCGGTTGTCCGTCGCGCGTGGTGAGTCCGTCGGCGTCGCGGAAGTTCAACCGGAGCGATCCGCCCTGGGCCTGAACGGACTCCACGGTGGGGCTGGCGTAAGCGACCTCGGATTTACCGTAGGTCCTGGCGAGCGCCCAGTTGGCGAGACGCCGGCCGACGTCCTGTTTGTTGACCGGATGGATGTCCTTCAGGTCGCCGATGTCATTGATGACGATCATGCCGGTGCCGGGAATTTCCTGGGCGGCGGCTTGCGCTTCCCAAAACTCAGCGATCGTCTCGGGAGTGCCGCCGTAATTGTAGGGGGCAATTTGAACGTAGTAGTAGGCCAGCGAGGGGTCGGCCCAGACCGAGCGCCATCCGGCGACCAGGGCCCGGGTGTGTTCCGTGTAGAGCGCGCCTTCGCCGCTGTTGGACTCGCCCTGGTACCAGATGGCGCCGCGGAGAGCGAAGGGATGCAAGGGGCGCAGCATGCCGTTGTAGAGGGCGGTCGCGTGCTGGACGTCGTGCGGCGGGCGCAGGGACTCCGGAAACACGGGCATGGTGGGAAGCGGCGCCTTGCGTTCCAATGCACCGCGGCTCTCGCGAAGCCAGCCTTCGGTTGATTTCAGAAGTTCCTCGGCGCGCTCCCGGTGCAGCTTCGAGCGCGGGTCGCTCAACTGAACTGCCTCGGATTCCTTGGCCAGGGCTGGCACCGCGGCGAAGCCCTCGGGTGGCGTCCAGGGTTCGATCCGTGTCCCGCCCCAGGTGGCGTCGATGAGCCCGACCGGAACGCCGAGGCGCTGGTGGAGCGCACGTCCGAAGTAGTACCCCGCCGCGGAGAATCCTCCCCAACCTCCCTCGCCTACTGTTTCCGGGGAGCACAGCTTCCAGCTGGCTTCGATATCGGTCTGCGGTTCAGGCGACCACCGGTTGGGCACCAGGAGCAGGCGGATGCCCGGGTGATTGGCGTTCGCGACCTCCTCGGCGCCGTTCGCGCACATGCGGACGCCCATCTCCATGTTGGACTGCCCGGAGCAAAGCCAGACCTCGCCGACCAGGACGTCTTCAAAACGGACGGTGTTCGCGGCGGTGACGGTCAGGGTGAAGGGTCCACCCGCCCGGCGCGCTGGCAATTCGGCCTTCCACTCGCCGGCGGCGGTCGCGGTGGTGGTCGCGGTATCGTCACCGAAGCGAATCTCCACGTTCTCGCCCGGGTTCGCCCAGCCCCACAGCTTCACCGGCTTCTCCTGCTGAAGCACCATGTGATCTCCGAAGACCTTGGGCAGTCGGACGTCGGCGCGGAGCGCGGGCAGGAGGGCCATCCACGCGCCGATGGCGACAGCCAACGAACGCCGGGTGGAGGAAGGGGAGAGGCGATGAGCATGCATGATGGGGAGTGGCCGGCCGGCAGAGTATGCCTCGAATGGCGCCGCGACAATGCCGCCGCCGTTCTGCGCTGGGCGGATGGTTGGACCGCGAATGGTCCGTTCCGGGACTAGCCCCACCAGCGGAACCGCGTGGAAGTCCGCGCGCCTGACCCGACGGTTTTGGCCAACCTCTTCCAAACCAGCCCGGAGGACGCCCTGTTGTCCGGTTGGAGTCGCCGCAGTACCGATGGTATTCCCTCGCGCCCAGACCCACACGAGTCTGGTACGCTGGGGACAAGCCAGCCTCGCCTTCGGCGCGGATGACAGCCTGCAACTGATCGAGACCGTCGCCGTGCCCTCGGGACCTTCGGTCAACCTCATCCTTTCCGGTGCGCCGACCGTCTATGGCTTGAGCGGTGATGTCGCGGCCTGGAGTCTAACAATCTCGAACGACGGGGAACTTCAGTGGGTGGACCGATCGCGTTCCGACTTCCCCGGCGACACCGGTTGGCTCCTTGGCACGGTCGGGCGACGATACCTTCCGGAGATGGCGCCGTCGGTGCAGGGAACTTGCTCCCCCGCAGGTGATGCTGTGGAAGGAGCCGGTGAGGGCTTGGTGTTTCCTGTTGAAAGCTTCTCCACGCCTCCTGCCCGCTTCTTCCGAGTCCGTCTGCTTCAGCCGTGACATCCCGTCACCCGTCGGTCGTCTACGGGCTGGGCTTCCCAACCAGCCGTCACGTTCACGGCGAGAAGGTGCCAAACCACGCCAGCACCTCGCTGAGACTCGGAACATAACAATCATCGTGGCTCAATGATGCTGGGGCCCCAGGATCCACGACACTCACACAGCAAGAACCGCGACTCGTAAAGCTTCGGGCGGCCACTTCGGCGTTGGCGAACGTGACGATTTCGTCGCCCTGGCAATGGACCAGTCTCACGGGCGCTTTGGGCGTCCAGGCGTAGGTGTTGTTTTCGAGCAAAGCCTGACGCAGCGGGTTGAAGACATTCGTGCGGAAGTCCGACTGGAAGTCGGGACGAAGGATCGCCGCCACGTCGGCTGGCATAGCCACCGCAATCGCTCCTAAGCCACGTACACCATCCAGCAGGGGTGGCAGCGTGCGCCGGTAGGGCTCGGCAAGCACTTCCTCCAGCGTCTCTCCCAGTTGGTAGAGAGGCAGATAGGATGCCAGCATGATGGCGAAGAATGGCGGTGCCATATAGTTTGGGTTCGCCAGGATGCTCTCGATCGTCACGCCGCCCAGATCATAGGGGCCGGCGCAGGGCGCGCTGGCGGTCACCAGGAATTCATCGGCGTGGAAAGATTCGATCTCTCGGTGAGCGGCCATGGTCACATGCCCGCCCTGTGAATAGCCGGTCAAGAATAGCCGTCCGTTTAAGGTCACCTCATTGCTGGCGCAAAGGGAGCGTCCCGCCCTCAGGGCGTCCACGACGCAGGTGGACTCGCTACGGGCATGGAGGTAGGCCTGATAGCCGGGTGAGTTCCCAAGACCCAGATAGTCCGGCACAACGACCGCGTAACCCTGAGATGCGAACGCATACGCCCAAAAGGAGAAGTGGAGATCCCCAGAGACTCCTCCCACCGGTTGTGAGGGCGCGCCGATTCTGTACGGAATCGTCCCGTGCTGCATGCTGACCAGCGGCAGGGGCCCGTTGGTATCCCTGGGAAGAACCAGCAGGGCGGAGGCCGTGATGGGCAGCCCATAAGGGTCGACCGTCTCATAGGTGAAAGGTCGAGCGCTGGTCCCGAATTTAGGACGAACGAAACCGTCGATTCCCCACTCCGCGAACAACCCGTTCAACTGAGCCGGCGTGTACTGTTCCCGCAACGAGCGGGTGAGAAGCTTGCCCCTGCTGGGTGGCGTCACGGTCTGAGAAGCCACCCTGTAGTAGCGCGCGCGAGGCAAACCCACCGGGACATCGCCCCAATGAGTGTAGGGCCACGGCCAGCGATACCTCGTCGTCGCGCTCCGCCAATTCCCACTCGTGAGCGACTCGCGGACTTGAACGGTGAAGGCCTGATTCGTCGCCGGATTCGTCCAGGCGATTCGGACACCGTTGGTGGTCGATGAGAGCGAGTCGATGGTCAATTCAGTCTGTGCCCGCGACACCGTCCAGAGGAAGGTGATCAGCAAGGTGACCAGGAGGACTTCCGTTGGCTTCCGATTCCTACGCCTTAGAGTGAGCGGCAGGGTTTTCATCAGCATGGTATTTCGGAAGGGCCTAACTGGCTTTCCTCATACCATGCGAGCCTTTTTTAATCTGAAGCGGCCACGACGGGCTTACTCCTGTGCCTTGCCGCTGGCCCACACCAAGCAACCCCGGTGCCTCTCACGAGACAGCTTCCGATCACCCTCTTCGGCACGTGTTGTCGCCGACCCCCCCGCCTCGGATGGGCAAGCAAACTACTTTGGCTCCATCGTATTGCTGTCTGCTGACCTTGCCTTGAGGTGGTCGAATGAGATGTATTTGGACTGCTGACCAGGCTGCGAAACCGCTTCGGATTCGGTGATCTCAAGAACATTGCCAGCAGCGTCCTTCTTCACGGAAACGGACTTCGTATACATGGTCTGAACGCAGCCGGTCTGGAATAGAGCCAGCGCGACAGTTCCCACTAGGATCATGATTCGGGCCTTCGACGGATTCTTCATGTGGTTTCTCCAGGAGACGGTTTCTGCACCTCCACTTAATTCCAGAAACAATGTAGGGAGGTATGGGCGATCTGAGGAACGAGAACTAATCCTGGCAAGGAGAATGTCGCCAAGTTCCACCGGGATAAGAAAAAGTGGGCGAAAAATGGGGCAGTTCTTGATGATGGAACCCAAGGTCACTCTGAGTTGGGTCCCCCACAGGTCCCAACAGTGTGGAAAACAAACAACTGATCCCCGTGGGACCACCTCACGCGTGCCGTAGCGGTTTCCCGTCCTCAATTTCCCTGGCAGCGGTGAGATACGACCGCTGCGTTGTCTTTCCAGCCTCGCCTCCCGCGTGTAGGTTCGCCGCATGCTCGCCCCGTTCTCCACCTTCGCCTCGCGGTTTTTCCGGTGGATCCCAGGGGTGGTCGTCGCCCTGTCCGTTGCGCGAGCGCACGCCGGATCTTCGGGCGGTTGGCTCAGCGGCGGCGCCACCGGCGAGTACTTCGCCAACCAGGAACTCTCGGGCAAACCCGCCTTCGTTCGCCGCGATGTGCGCGTCGATTTTGATTGGGGGACCGACTCACGACCCGGCGGGTCCCCGGCGCCCGGTTTCCGGGACCTGGGCACTGACGCGTACTCGGTGCGGTGGACCGGACGATTGGCGTCGCGGGAAAACGGAGCCCACGTGCTTCGGGTGGACGCCGACGACGGCGTGCGGTTGATGTGGCGCGGGCCCGACGACGCGGGGTTTCGGACGCTCATCGACGCGTGGTCAACCCCGGGAAGCCACGAGGCTGCCGTGGATCTTCGCGCGGAAGAGGTCTACGAGGTTCGCTTGGAGTATCGCGAAGCGAGTGGGCCCGCTCATGTTCGTTTGGCCTGGCGCGGACCTGGCTTCGCCGACGAAGTCGTCGACACGGTTTCTGTGACCGCGTTGAACGTCGAGACCTACGTGGCGGAGTTCTGGGCGAACGCCATGGACGGCGCGCGCGACGAATGGCGCGATCCTTCGTTCGGCTCCGACGTGAGGCGATGGCCTGCCAGGGACGAGCGAGGGTGGCCGCGAGGCGACGCGGCAGTCATCGTTTGGGAGGACGCCGAACCCTCCGCCGTCGCGGGGCGTTATCGCCTTCGGTTTCCGGGACAGGCGCGCGTCGCCGCTGAAGGCACGGCCGCCACGTTCTTCGTCGAAGGCCGTTCGGTCGGCAACGCTTTGCCTTCGGGAATCGGATGGGATGCCGCGTCGAACGTGACCACGGCGGAAATCCTCGTCGCCCCCGTCCCCATGCTGCGCCTGTCCTTCACCGAGACGCGCCGAACTCCGACGGACACAACACCGACCGGTGTGCAGGATGTCGTGCTCCTGCGTCCCGTCGCGGCGGGAGGCGACGCGGCACACCCGGACGGATCGCGGTTCGACGTGCGATTCGTCGACGCTCTAGGCCGGTATCAGGCCCTGCGTTGGGTCAGCAATTCCGAAACCGAACGTTCCTGGGGCGACCGCGTCCGCCCGGATTATTCCACGCACCGGGACGTCGAAACGCGACGCCATTGGGAACTGATGGTCCAACTCGCGAACGAGGCGGGGAAGGACCTCTACGCCTGCATTCCGCACCGTGCGGACGACGACTACGTGCTGCGCGTGGCTCGTCTGATGCGCTATGGATCCGACGGATCGGAGCCGTACGACGGGCCGCGGAGTAATCCGATCCATCCCCCGCTCAATCCGAACCTGCGCGTCTATCTCGAACGCGGCAACGAGGTGTGGGACTTCTGGACTTATCCGCAGGGCCGCGAGAACGACGAGGACGCACGACGCGAGGTGGCAAACGGCACGCCCAATGGAGCCATTCTGAACTTCGACGGAACGAACTCCACCGGTAGCGACTTCTATCGGTGGCACGCGCTCAGGTCGCTCCAGATGAGCGATCTCTTCCGTTCCGTCTGGGGTGACGCGAACATGGGCGAACGTGTGCGGTTTCTGTTCGAGGGCAGTTTCGACACCGCCGGCGGATGGATGAAACTGGCCCTGGAATTCCTGGATCGGTATTTCAACAACGGCGATGGGGCGAGGCATGTTTCGAATCCCCGGCCCGTGAAACACTTCTTCTGGGGTAGTGGAAGCAGGGACCATTACCGCGGCGGGGTTCTGGTCGGTTCATCGCCGAACACCGCGCTTCCGAACGGCGATTTCGAGTCGCCGATGCTCCCGACCGGTACATCGATCGAACGTCCCGAGGGTACCGGATGGACGTTCCACGGCACCGCCGGGCTTTTCGCCGTCCGCCAGCCGGGCAACGTCACGCCAGGCCTTCCCCCGAATCCACCTTCGGGGCGTCAAGCTATGTGGCTCGCCGGAACGGGCGCCGTCACGAAGACCATCGACCTCCCGCGCCCGGGGACCTTCGCCCTCCAATTCCTCGCGGCAACTCCGGAACGGGAAACGGGAGTCCGTTTTTTCATCGACGATCGCAACATTACGCCCGACCGCGTCAGCCATCGAGGACCCACGGATGCGCACTGGCTCCCTGGCTTTGGCCCGTCTCACAACCCCCGGCTCTTCGAATACTACGGGTCCTACACCTTCTCTGTTTCGAATGCGGGCCCGCGCACGCTTCGCATCGAGGCCACCGGCTTGCCGCGCGAGTTCGATCCGTTGGATGCCCGGCCTGAGGCGGACCGGGTGATCTGGTTCGATCGCATCGAAATCTTCACGCTGGATGAACTATTTGCCGGCGTCTTCTCCGCGCTGGGCGAGGCGAACGGACAACCGGCAGCACCCGCAGCGGAACGCGAAGCATCCCGCTGGTCCCGGGTGCGCTACGCCCAAGCCTACGGACTCCAGACCGTGGCCTACCAGGGTGGTTGGTCCCTCGGCGGCGACTTGGGAACCTCCCCCATCGAGAACGTGGCCCGGTTCCTCGACGCGCGCGCGGCTGAAACGGCCGTCGCGGCCTTGGATACCTTCGCCCGAGGTGGCGGTGCGCTCTACACTTGGGGCCCGTTCCCCACGTGGCCACGGTACGACGCCGCGATCAGCGGTTCCTTCCCGCTCGCCCGAGGCGTCGACCTCCACGGGTCCCGGCTGCCGCCGGAACCACGTGCCGGAATCCACATTCCGAACATGCTGACCGAAACCAATGCCTATTGGTCCGTCGACGTCGATCTGGGGAGAGGCGACACGACGCTCCGCTACCCGGGTTCCTGGGCCGCCTGGAACGTCCTGGTTCCGGTGGCTGGCGCTTACGAATTCGTCCTCAACCTCGGGGGTCCTTTGGCCGCGCGTTCCGTCCTCCAAATCGACGGTGACGACGCAGGCCCCCCGGTAGCGGCGGGCATCTCGTCCTACACGGCGACCTTGAGTCGAGGCCTCCATGCCCTCCGGGTCCAGTTGCGCTTCGGCGACGCCTCCGTCCGCGGGCTCCTCGTGCGCCGGCCCGGAACGCCAGAAGCGCCGAGGCTCTCCGCCATCGAGGAAGGCGACGGAACCGTCACCCTGCGTTGGGCTCCCGGCGACGGCGCGCCTCCCGAAGGCTACGTGCTGCGCGTCGGAGCGCGCACCGGCACGTACACACGCACGTTCGATCTCGGTTCTCGCACCGACTGGACGCTGACGGACCTTCCCAACCACACGCCCGCGTTCTTCGAACTCGTGGCACGCAACGTCCAGGGTCAAGGGCCTCCCTCTCCCGAATCCATGGTCCTCCCGTTTCCCCTCGGAGAAACGGCATCTTTGGCGACATTCGAACTCACGGGTTTCGCGGGCACCGAGCTCGCCGCCGAACCCGTTCGTTCCTCGGCCCGAGTCACGGTTTCCGCGCTTCGTCGAGGGCCTGGTCTCCTCCCCGTACCCTACTCCCGCGTTCGTGATACGTTCGGCAGCGTGCCCGTCGGCAATGCCTACGCTCCGTCTCTGGCCGAATCCCGCCAACGCCGCCAATACTACGAGCTCACCGTTGCTCCACGTCCCCCGCTTCGCCTCAGTCTCGAACGCCTTCGCTTCCGGCCCCACTTCATGAATTATTCTGGCCGGCCCGGCCAAAACCGAGGTGTGGGCATCGCTTGGAGCACCAACGGCAGCACCTTCACGGAGCGGATCCTGGCCGGCACGCCTTCCTCGTACGGTAGCTCGGAGTTCACGACGGACCTCTCTTCGGAACCTACCCTGCGCGACGTCCAAGGTCCTGTCGTCCTGCACCTCCATCTCTTCGGGGGCGACCCCTACGAGTTCACCGGACTCGGAGGCCCTGGCGACGATCTGGTCCTCGAAGGTCGACTCGGGGGTACCGAAATTTCGATCCCGCAGCCGCGGATCTCTCTGAAACGTGGCGACGCCGGGTGGTCGATCGCGACGCCGTCGGTCGTCGGTGCGAGCTATCGGCTGTGGCGTTCGTCGAATCTCCGGGAATGGGAATCGACCGCCTCGCAACCAGGGACCGGAAACGCGTTGGAATTCAGGGTGGTACCGGAATCAGGCACGGGCCCGGTCTTCTGGCGGATCGGCGCCGACACGAACATCGAGGCGCCACAATAGCAGCGGGGAGCGTCCGAGCGCCCCCAGGCCGTATTCGGCGCGCTCAGGCGTCGTCGCCAACCTTGCGCCCTTTGCACGGTTCCATCCTCGCCGGATTGGCCAACCGCACGTCGCGCCCCTCAGCGCCCAACCTGTCGATGAGCCAGTACCCGTGGAACTCTAGAAGGGAAATCTTTCGACCTTCTGAAACCGGCCAGATACATCGCCCGAAAGCCCCAGATCGTCCGGATTCAGCACCATGGCTGGAGATCCTTCCCTCAAATCGAACTTCGAGATGTCGGCCCACAAGACATTGGGGCTGGTCGTCAACTCGAAGAAATAGCGACCAGACGAGAGGTTGATGGCAGTTCGATACTCCGTGTTGTAGATGCCGAAACCCTTGTAAGGCGCGCCAAAGGGCACGGATACGTTGCGGGCCACCGATAGCACGCTCGCCACTGCCTCACGTTCGTTCTTCGGCTCGGGCAGCATGGCAGAAAAATAGGCAGCTCGCTGAAAGCGGTCCGTGGCTTTCACGTTGCCAGGAAGCGGGATATCACTGCTTGGCTTGGAGAAGTCATGCTGCTTCAGCAACGCGAGCTGTTCATCGTAAGTCGGATCGTTCGTCATGAGCTTATATTGTCGGCCATGATGAACCACCTGCTTGCCCTTGATGAATTCGATGATCGCGGAATCTCCCGAGGCATCTTCAATCGCGAGATGAACGTTGGCGTTGTGACCGTGGGCCGACACCATGACCACCTGGACCTTCTCCAATGCGACAAGTGCCTCTTGGACCGTCGACGCATTGTCCAACAGATACTGCAACCAAAGCCCGGCCTGGAGTCCGGGTTTCCCTGCCTGTCGCGGACCGAAATCCGTGGCGTTGAGGTAGAGCATGTGACCTGCAAGTCCCTTCTCGTTCACCCCGTCCGCCGTACCTATCCCGTAAATCGTTGTCACCAGACTACCGTGCTGGGAGGTCCACGTTGCGGGGTTCTCCTTGACCACCTGATCGGTTCCGGCCAGCCCGCCGTTTCTCTGCATGCCCCTCGGCAGAACCGTCAGAATGGGCTGGGTGGATTCAGGCCAATCCATGGTGCGTCCAACCAACACAGCGAAGTTGTTATCATTCCACAGTATCCGACTACAGGCCTCTGCGACGGGAGCGAGATTCAGGATGGAGGCGATGGCAAGGAGGGCAACGGCTTCGGTCTTGGGTTGTTTGGGGCTCATGGGGGGCATTGGTGGTGAGTCCAGGGCTCTGAGTACCGGACACCAAGTTTCGGCTGTCGCGGGACTCGGGCCTCCCTTTGCCAGATGCCTCCCGATAGTCAAGGGCGTTCGGCTTCAGCCTCCAGGGGAGCGATGTGAGGCACCATGCTTCAGCTTGCGTGTGACCGTATGACCAAGTCTCGAAGTCCGACTGAGTTTCCATGGTGACTTGATAACCATTCAAACTCCCACGAATCCCGAACTGCCGAACCGGTTGCTCGCGCTGCCATTCAATTCCGAGGTGGCGTCCAACGAAACATCATGACGTGGTTCAGTCCGGCATTCTCCAGGAACAGAACGTACTCACCATTTCTGCGGAGGGAGACGTTCAGGGCATTGTCAGAGTCGACACAACCTCCACTGCCCTTGAAGCCATTGATGTCCGGCCGGAGCGTGCCGACGTACCCTCCAGTATCCATCCTGTGCACGCGAATGAGTCCGTAGCCGTACGCGACAAAAAGATACTCTCCGCAGGCCTGCATTGCGATCGGCGCACCCCCGCCATACCCGGTATCCGGAGTGTACGACTTGTCGTTGATGGGTAGGTTGATCGTCCATCGTTTGACCCTTCGCGCTTCATCAGACCAACGATCGAAACGGATGATCAGGTTGCAAGCGTTCTCCTCCGTTCCCGGTGAGCCGCCGACAAGCATGGTGTCATCACCGGGGAGGAAGAACAGTCGCCGTAACCGGTCCCCGGGAAACTCCGCCGGGTACGTAGAGGTGGTCTCCGAAGCCCTTCGATAAATCGGGTTGCCGCGTGGATCAATCCCTTCGCACGGGAGATGAAAGATCCTCCCATCCCCCGAACATTGCCAAATCCCGGCTGTGGAATCCAGGTGCATGAATCCCCAGCGAGGCTGCCCTTTCTTCGATGCAAATTCTTCGGGGTCCGGCAAGCCGTCGCCGTCAGCATCGGACCAGATGAAGGATTCAGCATCCTCTGGCCAACGCTTGCCGTTGTCCGGACGCCAGGTGCTGGCACCCGCCACGTAGCCGCACGGGGCCGCCACCCAGCCTTCGCCGAACTTGTAGATTTCCAGACTGCCGGTGCCTTGAGCGCCACAATAGAGAAAAAGACTTTGCCCGATCCGGCGCACGCCATTGATGAGACGATGGCTTGGGCCATGGAGGTCGGTAACACGGCCATCGCTCGGGTACTTGAAACGATCGACGGTCAATCCCATGAGGGATTGCTCACGACCCGGAGGCTTGCTCCAGTCCATGCTGAAGACATTTTCCTTGGTGTAGACGAGGCTTTCATTGGCCGGATCCAAGGACGCCGTATCCAACCAGTTGCCCAGGCCGAAGACGTGCCAAAGTCGCTGACCTGACGGGGAGTAGGCTTCGATCAACGCATTGTACCAGGAGCCGAGGACACCGGCGACATAGAGACGGCCGGCCGCATCGTAAGCTAGACCTCGGATCCAGTGGAATTTCTGCGGCTCGTACCGCCCGGGCTCACCCGAGAAGATCCCGCCCTCCGCGCCGAAAGTGCCCACCTTCCTGGGCTCCCCGGTGACATCATAGATCCAGATTTGGCTGTGCCGGTTCAAACCGCCCACCAGCAGCTGGCCGCCCGGATTGAAGGTGAGCGCACAGGGATTCTCGAAGCCGGTGATCTCTGGCCCGGGCTGCCCGTCCTTTGAGAATGAGACTAGCTTCACGCCCCCCCGGTCGAACGGTTCCGCCCCTGGCTTCCCTTGCACAACCCAGATCTGACCGCTAGCAGCGATAGCGATGGGGCCCGGGGTCGGGGCGGCGAAAGTGCGGAGCTCCTGCATTGTAGCCGTTGCCAGGACGCGGATCTTGCCCGCTGCGGAGTCGCTCAAATGGAGTTCACCCCCACGCAGCGCCAGACCGTTGATGCTGCCGCCTGTAATCGGGGTACGGTTGTAGCTCTCGTCGCCGAGGCGCGTACGAAACAGTCCGACGCCGGTTCCGATGTAGACGTAGGATTCGTCGACGGCTACGGCGGATGCGCTACTGCCAAACCCACTGTCATAGTCGTACTTGGTCACGAACCTGCCCTCCTTGTACGAAGCGACTCCGCCATATCCTTCCGCAACACCCGCTGAGAATACCGTGCCATCGGGCGTCACGGCGATGCCGATGGCAGTCACGGGTACCGATTGGTGACCCGTTTGCGTGGCAAAGGAGTTGGCGAGCCATGAGTGGATGACCGAGCCGGGCAGATCACCGTTTGTAACGGATTCCGCCGCATCCACTCGAACGAGAAGGAACGTGAAGTAGCAGGCCCACCAAAGCGGATTCCGATAGCGCCTCTTCACGTCCTCACCATCACTTCGAAGAGAAAGCATGGTGGAAGGTTAGCGGCCCGCGAGATCGAGGGAAAGGACTCCGCCGGGTTTGGTAAACATTTCCAGGGGGTCAGGTCACGGCATTGAACATTTTAACTCGATCGTGACTTGCGATCCCTTGCCCTGCGGGCCGCCTCGAGGCGCCGGATCTTTCGTCACCGCTCCAACGTGCGCCGCAACGCTTCCACGCATCGCTTTCTCGTCGGATGAACATCCTGGGCTTGCCCGAACCGTTTCACGGCCGCCGCCGCAGGGTACTTCAATCCAGGGATCAGCTGGAACACTTCTGCCAGTCGAAAGCCCAGGCGCCGCACCGGCGTGAACAACACGGCGTCACGCACCCAGGTTCCGTGGGCCATCAGTGCCAACGACCACGGTTCATCGCTGAGTTTTTCCGCTGCCTACCACCCATCCGCCACGACCACTCGAAGCTTCCGCGCCATGGCGAATAGCTCCCCAAGAGGCCCTTCAAGGTGAAATGTCGCAACTTGACCTCATTGAAACAACCGGGGCGTCAGCGAGCCGCGGATCCCGATCCCGCAGCGGGTGCCTGAGCGAGGCGGAAATAGCGGGCGCTGGCCCCGGGTTGAAGGGTGATCCGCCTTTCGCCATCGACCACCTCGGGCGATTCCGCCGCGGCCTGCCAATCGGGTGGGACGAGTTGGGTGGCGGATTGCAGGACAAAATCCACCGACGCGGGCCAGGCGACGCGGAGACCGGAAGGACTGCGGGTGAGGTCGAGGCGGGCCTCCATCCGGGGAGGTTCGCATGAGTTGCGCAGGATGACCGTCCTGTCCGCGAGGGTGCCCACCAGCAGATCGGGCCGACCGTCTCGATCGACGTCCCCAACCCCCAAGCGCTGGAAACCCTTTCCCTCGAACCGAATCAGATGCGCACCGGCGTAATACTCCGCAACCGGTTCGAAGCTCCCGTCGCCCCCCCCGGCCAGAACATTGACGCTGCCCGAGGCGTAGTTGCCCACCGCCAAATCGGCATCGCCGTCGCCGTCGAGATCCACGATCACCAGGGTGTCCGGATCAGGGCCTACAGGATGGTGCACCGGTGCTCCAAATGTTCCGTCGCCCCGCCCAAGGATCACCATGGCGCCGGTGAGAGAGTCCGGTGCGGTTCTGCCGAGGATCACCACGTCGGGTTTTCCATCACGGTCCAAATCGCCCGTGCGAATGGCGGAGGGAAACCAGCCCGCACTCGAAACCATCGCTTCGTGGAACGTTCCGTCTCCCCGCCCCCGGAGGATGGCAACGCCTTCCAGGAAGGCCACGCCAAGGTCCGGAACGCCATCAGCGTCGAAGTCCTCGATGACAACTGAGTTCGGCGCGCGCCCGATCGGCAGGGCTTCGCCGGGATCGAATGTGCCATCGCCCACTCCGTAGAGGATGACAGCTGTTCCATCTCGCTGGTCGGCGATGGCCAAGTCAGGCACCCCATCGGCGTCGAGATCGCCGGCCGCCACGGCGACGGGTTCAGATCCTGCCCGGGTGGTTACGAGCGACTTGAACCGGCCCGCCCCATCTCCGAAGCGGAGGCTCAACAACGCTGTGGCATCCAGGGCGGCGAAGTCCACGAGACCGTCCTGGTTGAAATCCGCCGAGGCGAAGGCAAAGGGCGCGGCGTTGAAACGATACGGGAATCCCGAAGGACCGAACCCGCCGTCAGCGAGTCCAACCGCCACGGAGAGTCCTTCCGACGTGACTTGGACAAGGTCCCCGAGGCCGTCATTCGTCAGGTCCGCGAACGCGACTCCCGTCACCCGCGTGCCGCCGGCGTAAGTCGTCTGAGAGGAGAAGCTGCGCAGGTTTCCATCGTCGCGGGGAGTGAGGACGGTCACCCATGCTCCACCCATGGCGCCGGCACCGCCCACGGCGACTTCCCGGAGACCGTCACCCCCAGGATCGAGCGTGGTGAGCGTGACCGCTCCGGGGAGCGCATCCGCCGATAGCGCCGGTTGGAATTCGCCGTTGCCCAGCCCGTAAAGCACGGCCACCCGGCTCTCCCTCGGCAGAGCTACGACCAAGTCGGTTCTTCCGTCACGGTTCAGGTCGGCGGCGTCGATCCCAATCGGGGAGCCCTCGATCGAGACGAGCCTTGGCTCCGCAAACGAACCGTCGCCATTCCCCGACCAGATCTGGATGAACCCGGCAGCATATCCCGTGGAGGTCGCCAAGTCGGGACGATGATCGCCGTTGAAGTCACCGAGGGTCATCCCGGCATTGATCCAATCGGATTGCCGGGATATCGCCGGTAGAAACGTTCCATCACCCCGCCCAGGGAAAACCGCAACCCACGCGGTGACCGTGGCCACGACCAGATCCAACCGGCCGTCGGCATTGAAGTCACCGGACCGGATACTCACAGGTCCCGGATAGGTGGGAATGCGTTCGCCCAACCGCAGCGTGCCGTCGCCGACGCCGTGGAAAACGACGAGGCTGCCGCTCGCCCCGTAGTTCACGGCCGCAATGTCGAGGACACCATCGCCGTCGAGGTCGCCAGCGGTCACGGCAAGCACCCTCCGACCGGCATCATATTCGCGCGGCTTCTGAAAGGTGCCGTCGCCGTTTCCGAGCAGCACGAACAGGGAATTTCCCGTCTCGTTGTCGCCACCGACAACCAGGTCCAACCTACCATCCCGATTGAGGTCCCCAGCGGCCACCGAGGCACCTGGAATCTGGAAGCCCGTTGCGGGAGCAATCCGCTGGGATCCATCAGGCTGTCGAAGGATGACGGTGACGCCTGACCCCGGATGGGCGATGGCGAGGTCGGGAAAGCGGTCCCCGTTGAAATCGGCTGCCACCAGTTCACGGGGAGCCTCCGGAATCTCCTTCACCCTCGGTGCTTGGAACGCCGGAGTGGCACAGGGGATGGGGGCGGACCATCCCGGAAGCCCAATGAGTATGGGGAGAAGGACGGCGGACAGAAGGAGCCACTTCTTCCGGAATCGTGGGGGTGTCCGCTCTCGTCGAGTCATGGGAAGGTGCAAATCCAATAGGTCACAGCGGCGATTTTCACAATCCGGTTTATCCATCCGCGGCGCTTGAACTTCGCGCCCTTCGTGGTCGGTCGAATGGGGTCAGACCTGCACCATCGACATTCTGACACACCTCGGACGAGCTCCCTCCCGAAATGGGACAATGGGGTCAGGTCACGACAATCAATAAGTGGAGTGTTTTAGATGAGTGCTACAGGGCCGACTGGCTGGTTTGTTCCAGGACCCGGATGATTTCGGATCGGGGAATCAGGAGGTGACGGAGCGCGGTGAGCGTCCGGAAATGCCGACGGTCGATCACTCGTAGAACGGTCTTGTCGCAAAGGTCCAAGGCCGCCGCGGTCTCTCGAACACTCACTTAAATGTCAAATGTCGTGACCCGACCCTATTGAAACTCCCGCGATAATTTCTCTCCGCGAACCCACTGACCAAGCACCGATAAATACTCCTTCGGTAATTCGTGGCCGTAACCACGCATCACGATGGACGTGAAATCAACATGGTGCTCCTCAGCCAGATATTCCAAGGCGCGAGCAAGATGCATCTTTGGCTCCGGCTTCGCATCCGCTCGGTCGCCACGGAGGAGAAGAAAGCGGCAACTTTTCATCGCAGGCTCTTGAAGGACATGCGCCGCAAGTGGCCCGAAGCCACCCTCGACAAAATAGAACGCCTGGAAATGCTGTAAAATGAACCTGTCATGGCCTGCGAGCAACACCGCGACGGTGTGTCCACCGTTGGAAAAGCCACCCAAGGCGCTCCTCTCTGGCGTGGTATTCGGCACCACATCGAAAAGGCGCTGGAGCATCAACCGGTAGGCATGGCTCGCAGTCTCGTAATCCTCCATCGTGACCAAGGCACTGTCATCCTTCTTGTACGCACGCTTGAACAGGGGGAGGGCTACACAAATGAAGTCGCGCGGGACGACCATCCGGGCGGGTATCGGCAAACCATCGCCTCGGCCACCTTTATCTCCGTCCAGGAAAATGAAAACGGGGAACTTGCCGTCACGCGAATAATTGCTGGGCAGTGTGGCCGTCAGGCGGGCGGGCTGCCTCTCGCCGCTGGCTAGTGTCTCCAAGGTGTTTGGCAAGTCCGGGAACTCCAGTCGAAAGGTCGCATCAGGGTCCAACTTCACGGCATCCGCACCGTGTACGACCTCCAACAGGCCTGCTACGAGACCAAGAGTTGCAACGAATGCCGTGAATCGAAATCTCATTTCTCTAAATAGACACCGCGGAGTTGTACTTTGTATGTGTCCGTGGGCGGGCCTAACGCCTGCGTGAGCGATAGGAGCCAGCGGGAATCGGACTCAAGAGTTAAAGCGAGCGTGGAGGCTTCCTCCCGTTCGCTCGACGCAATGCTCGGCAGCATTTCCGCAAACAAGAATCTCCTGCGTCCAATGAACCCGCTGCATCCCAAAGCCAAGCAAGGGGCAGCAGTTCCAGCTCCAGGAGTTGATGTGGTCAACATAGCGGAACTAGCTGTCGGTACAGATCAGCACCATCCCGATTACCAAGCATGGTCCCCAGACAAGCACCGCAAATACAGGAAGCCAAAAATACCTAAAATCATGACACCACGCCATAATCGCGGCAGCTATCATGGTGCTGCATAGTATAAATCCGGAACGCTTCCCGTGGCTCGTGCCAAAAAAGAGTAGGCCAAAAAGTACGATGGGTGGCAGGCCGATGATGCCGAGCAGATGAATCCGATTCAGAAGCCCCGAGCTTGTGAATGGTGAGCCGTACATCCCGGCGCCGGCAAATGCAAAGAAAAGGCCTAGTAGGGACGACACAATCAGAAGGGAAAGGAGAAGTGGTTTGTACATGGCGGGATTTTACCAATTGCCAAACGCCCGGGTCTGCGATGGCGGGGAAGAGGTCAGTCCTGGAAACTGGGCTCAACCGCCGTTCGCAGCACCCGATGGTTCGGCCAGCCTACTCACGTCATTCCTTCCCTGATGCCTGCTCTATGGCAGCAACCATTGCTGATAGCTCGGGCTCGGTGAGGATACCCTTCTGGGCCAGAAGACGACCAAGACTCAGGACGTATAGCTGGAGCTCCTGATTCTTCCGCTTGAGTTTTGCGATCTCCCGGTTCTGGTCATCATCTGTTTTGTCTCCCTTGTTTATCTCTTTGATCGCGGTGCTCAGATACTCCCTGATCTCCTCAATGTCCATTTGCTGGCCGACGTTCCCGAACAGGAGCATTTTTCCCCATCCCATAGTGCTACTTTCGTGATGATTTAGCCGAACGCCTGCGTGAGCGACAGGAGGCAGCGGGAAGCGGGGTCAGAAACTAAAACGAGCGTGGAGGCTGCCTCCTGTTCGCTCGACGCAATGGTTCGGCTTGTTTTGGTCGCAGCAGGAGCCCGTCCTCTCTCATCCGAGATACTCAGTCATGAGCAATGCTCTGGATGTAGTGACGTGCTGCGAGCCGTAGGAATCTGTGATTCTGCCTCTGGGCATCCGCTGCAATTCTCACAAGCTCCGGATCAAAGTACCGGAGTCGTGTCATTGCGCGAAATGCTCTCCATTCAGGATGCTTTTCAAATGCACGCCTAAATACGCATCGCGGAACGACATATGCCCGAAGGGCCATGGCAATTCTCTCAGCATGGGCAGGGAAGCGATGCAAATTGTCTACTATTACAGCATGCTCTGTCACCGCGTTTGCCGAGGCCAGCAAATCTAAGCACTCAGCCAATAGCTCTTCGTCGCGTGGCCCGTGAAGCAGTCTGTGACGCGTGTACTGCATTCTCCGAATGCCGAACGCTGTTTAGACCGCCTAAATGGAGCCGAACCCGCTAACGGCTCCGTAAAGTGGAGGCCTTGGCGAGATAGGCTTCGAATATCCAAACGCTGGCCCCGACATTCCCGGGGGCTGATTTAGGTGACAGCGTTTCTCCAAGGGAAGCATGACGGGGTTGTAGCAGCCTTGAAGAAACAGGCAATGCCGATTGCAGGGTCGGAGCCAGCGCGCCTTCGAGCTGGGGTCAGCATCGTTTCCACCCTTTCGGGTTCTGTCTTCAGGGAGCGGAGCGATGAATCAGAGGGGAGCCGGCGTTACTGGCGACTCTTGGGAGACGGACAAGCAGCGGCGAGCGTCCGGCCGAAAATGCAGCATGAGGCGGTCGGGTCGATCGGCGGGGAACAGACGAGGAACTGTCACCAATCCCGCCCCATGATCGGGTGCTCCCACCCGAGTCCCCCGTACTTCTTCACCTGGCTCGATGTTTGCGCGACCGCCTTCCCCAAACTTGAACTCCCCGCCCTTCCGGCCCCGGTTTACGGCACCAAAGTTCCACAACTTTTCCCAGCGTTGCGCAGTATTTCAGAGCATTGCACGTCGAAGGGCGGAAACGAGGAAGCGTGCCAGGGAAAGAAATAAGCCGCTGGAGGCCAGCGGCTTAAGTCGTTGCGGTGCAACGGATATTGGTTGCGGGGCTAGGATTTGAACGACTTAAGACTTTTTGTTGCGCTGCGGCAGCGCGACAAAAAGTCGGGTTGAACTGAATCCGGCGGGGAACGGCGACAGCTTTGGGGATTACCTCCGGTTCGAGGGAGTCGGGTCGCGCGGGTGTGCGGGGAAATCGGGGTGGCGCCGTTGCGGAGGGAGGGGAGCAGACCCGTCCAGACGCCTCCGGGTCGCCGTCCGACAAGGTTGGAAAGGCACCCGGTGGAGCCCGAGACGCAGCGGGTGCGACACCACGCGGTGGCGGCTTACGCGTGGCGATACGATCGGGAGGGTCGTGACGAACCGTGCGGACGACGTCATGGCGGGAATTTCCGGCGAGGACGGAGGGATTGGATCACGAGCAAGTGTCCCAGGTGGCAGCGGGGACAAAGAGGTGGGGAGTCGCCGGCGGGAGGCGCAGGGCTGGAAGGCTCCACCTGAAGCTCGTCAGTGGAGGCGTTGGGTTCGGGGGTCAGGATCCGGCGGGCGCGTTTGCGATCCTGGGCGCGGGCCGTGCTGGCCAGTCCGTAGTGACGGACCTTGGGAAAGCCGCGCGGCAGGACGTGGTGGAGGAAGCGGTGGATGAATTCCTCGGCTGGTACGCACACGTGGCAGAGTTGCTGGGTGCGGTTGTCGCGATAACGGAAGGTGACCTTGCCGTGCTCGAAGGCCTCGATCCGGCTGTTCGTGATGGCGACCCGGAAGACATAGCGCGCCAGGTACTCCAGGACCTTGGTGCCGGAGCCAGCGTGCTGGGAATGGACCACCCACGGTTTTTCCCAGACCCGAGACGGAGCCCGGACCTCCGGGCGCAGCGCCTGGAATGCATCGCGCATCTTGGCGCGAAAGATGATCGAGAGCGCGCGCACGGGGACCAGGAAGGCGGGGTGTTTGGCGCCGATCCAATGTTGGCCGTCGGCGCCGAGACCACCGGCACTGACCAGGAGGTGCACGTGCGGGTGATACAGCATCGCCCGGGTCCAGGTGTGGAGGACCGCCAGTACGGTGGGTGTCGCCCCCAGCCAGCGTGGATCGGCGGTGAGTTTGAGTACCGATTCGGCGGCGCAACGCAGGAGTGCGCCGTACACGGCCTTCTGGTGACCGAAGGCGAGGGAGCGCAACTCGGCCGGGAGGGTGAACGTGAGCAGGAAGTGTGGAACGGGAACCAGGAGCGAGTGTTGCCGCTCCAACCAGACATCAGCCTGTTCGCCATGGCACTTGGGACAGTGCCGATTGCGGCAGGAGTGATAGGCATAGCGCAGCAGACCGCAGTGATCGCACTGCGCAACGTGGCCGCCAAAGAACTCGGTGCGGCAGTTCTCGATGTCCCGCAACGCACGTTCCTGGCTGGGCAGCAACGTGTGGCGTGCCCGATACGCCGCACCGTGTTGGCGGAGGATGTCCGCCACCTCGATCATGCGGGCTCGGGCTTTACAGACCGCGCATCAGGGCGTTGAGCGGATCGCGAAGGATGGCCAGAGCCGGCGCGGTCAGGTGGGTGTAGAGCGCCGTCGTGTTGGGTGAAGTATGGCCGAGGTTGGCTTGGATGAGTCGCAGGCTGACTCCGGCTTCCAGGAGGTGCGTCCCGTGGCAGTGCCGCAAGGTGTGAATCACGGGGTGTTTGGTGAGGCCACTGCGTTCACGCGCGGCGGCGAAGGCCAGTTGCAGGGCCCGGCGACTGAGCGGTCGCGGTCGATCGAGGGAACCCGGGTGCGGGAAAAGCCACGGACGAGTGCGATGGGTCTTCCAGAGTTCGCGCAATTGGGTGAGCAGGACTGCGGGCATGGGGACCCATCGATCCTTGGCTCCTTTGCCACGGACGTGAACCAAGCCGCGGGCGCCGTCGATATCCTCCACGCGGAGCAAGCGGGCCTCCTCGCGGCGAAGACCACAGGCGTACACCGTGAGGAAGTACATGTGGAAGATCGGACCCTCGACGCAGTCCAGCAGACGGCGGACCTCCTCGTGACTCAAGACAGCGGGGAGTTTCTTGACCTTGCGGGGACGGGCCAGGCTAAAGACAGGCCACTGTCGCTGGAGGGTGCGCTCGAAGAAGAATTTCAGCGCGCACAGGGTCATCGTGGCGTTGGAGCGCGAGACCTTCCGCACCTCGGTGAGGTGGAGGAAGTACTGGCGGACCTGTTCCTCGGTGAGCTGATTGGGAGACTGACGGTAGTGCTTGGCGATCTGGCGGATGGCGCAGACATAGACGGTCTGGGTGCTGGGCGCCAACCCGCGGAGTTGCATGTCCTCGATGAAGCGCTTCCTTAGCTCGGTCATGGTTCCTTTCCGGAAGGGGTGGTGAACCATCGCTATCACGATGGGTGCCTCGACCGAGGCACGGACCCTTTCCGGGAGGAACCAAATCCATTCGCTTCCCCGTCGCCACTGGGCGTGGCAGCTCCGACAGGCTATCCGGCGCGAGCCGGATTTAGTTCAACCTAGGACCTTCAGGTTATGAGCCTGAAGGCGTGTTTAACGGATTCGGCAGACTCTGCGCGGGCTTTTCGATGCGACAAGCAGGCGATAGAGTCTCCTCATGGACGCACCGACGCGCAGCCATTTGCTGGATCGGATTTGGATAGATCCTGCCCGGTGTGGCGGAAAGCCCTGCATCCGCGGGCACCGCATCTGGGTATCTCTGGTCCTTGATTTGTTGGCTTCGGGTAGCACTCCCGAGGCGATCCTGGCCGTGTACCCGGGAATTCAGCTCGAGGACATTCAAGCCTGCCTCGCGTACGGCTCGGAGATATCCCGCGAGCGTTATGTCGACATCGCGTTGGAATCACATTCGTGAGGCTCAAGCTGGACGAGAATCTCGGCGAGCGCGGACGGGCGGTGCTCTCGGATGCGGGGCATGACGTTGCCACGGTGCGCGATCAGATGCTGGAAGGCGCCCTCGACGCCGACCTCATCGAGGCATGCTGTGATGAAGGTCGCGCACTTGTGACGTTGGATTTGGACTTCGCAAACCCGCTCCGGTTTCGGCCTAGTCGGTACGCCGGGATCGCAGTCTTGCGGTTGCCGAGAAGGGCGTCGGAAGAAGAGCTACAACAGCTACTCCTCATCTTGGTCGCCGGGCTGGATCGAGAGAAGTTAGACGGGAAGCTTTGGATCGTCGAGGCAGGGCGGATTCGAGTCTTTGAAGAAGAGGAGGGATCTTAGGTTCAAACAGGGGCGCCATCGACTAGCTGGCTCCGCCTAGGCGCATCGGGAGTCTTGCGCCGGGATGTTTCGCAATTGGTTGGCTTCCGGAACCGAATGGCACCTTTCGCAACCGAGTGGACACGGATTGGGTGGGGATTCAGGAATCGCGCCAGAAAAAGATGAGAGCTGCTGGCGGCCATCGGCTTAAATTGTTGCGGTGCAACAAGAGTTGGTTGCGAGGATAGGATTTGAACCTAGGGTCCCGCGGCCGCGGGATCATGAGCCAGAATGAGCACGGACCAGGTGGAACACGGCTGGCGCTGCCGGCACGTTGACGATACTCGCTCGTCAGATGCTGGCCGGATTCGGGGGAGGACGCTTCGCGAGCCTGGTTCTGCTAGGCTTTGCGCAGCTTCAAGACGTCGCGAACATCCACGGCGTCCATGCCGGCGGCGCGGATGGCCTGCATGCCGAGGTCGGTGTCCTCGTACCCGCGGCAGCGTTTGGGATCGACGCCGAGGCGTCGGGCGGCCTCCAGGAAGATGTCGGGTGCCGGCTTTTGGTTTTGAACGTCTTCGCTGGTGACGACGGCCTGGAACAAGTGCCGGATGCCGAGTTTTTCCAGGACCATGTGGATGATGGCACGGGTGCCGCCGGAGGCGACGGCCATGGGGAGGAGTCCTTCGTGGGCGCGGGCGATCTCGACCACGGCGTGGACGGGTTCCACCTGGCCGGCCATGGCGAGGTAGGTTTCCTCCTTCTCAAGGGCGATGGCGATGGGGTTGATCTCCAGGCGCTGCTCGGCCTTGAGCATGGTGAGGATCTCCCGGGAAGGGACGCCGCCGAGCGAGTAGAAGCGGTCCTCGGGGAAGTGGAATTGATGGCGGCGTTGGATCACCTGCCAGGCCTGCCAATGCAAGGGCATGGTGTCGGCGAGGGTGCCGTCACAATCGAAAACGAGACCTGCGAAGTTCATGGGGAAGCTTTCCGAAATCGGGAGAAGGCCAGGGATCAAGAACCGGAGAGCGGGGATGGGTGCGAGCGGCCCTCACCCCGGCCCTCTCCCGGTGGGAGAGGGAGAATGCGCTCAGCGGGTCCTGGAGGCTTGGCTTTGGGGTGGTTTAATGGGGCCCCCTGAGACATGGGGTTTATTGGCGGCTGAGGGCGGCGAGGCGCTCTTGCAGGTCATGGCGGAGCAGTGGCTCCAGCACGTCGTCGAGGGTGCCTTCAATGACCTGGGCGAGGTTGTAGATGGTGAGTTCGATCCGGTGATCGGTGACCCGGTTCTGGGGGAAATTGTAGGTGCGGATCTTCTCGCTGCGTTCGCCGGTGCCGACCTGGGTGCTGCGTTCGGCGTCGTACTTGGCCTTTTCCTCCTCGATTTTGCGTTCCAGCAGGCGGGAGCGCAGGACCTTCATGGCCTTGGCCTTGTTCTTGAGCTGGGACCGTTCGTCCTGACAGCGGACTTCGAGCCCGGTGGGTTTGTGGACGATGCGCACCGCGGAGTCGGTGGTGTTGACGCCCTGCCCGCCGTGTCCGCCGGCGCGGCAGACGCTGATGTCGAGGTCCTCGGGGCGGATGTCGACGTCGACTTCCTCGGCCTCGGGGAGGACGGCGACGGTGGCGGTGCTGGTGTGGATGCGTCCCTGGGCTTCGGTGGCGGGCACGCGTTGGACGCGGTGGACGCCGCTTTCGAACTTCAGGCGACGGTAGGCGTCGGGGCCGGTGACGGCAAAGATCACCTCCTTGAAGCCGCCGAGGTCGGACGGGCTGGAGTCCATGGGGTCGACCTTCCAACCGCGGGCCTCCGCGTAGCGGGAGTACATGCGGAAGAGGTCAGCGGCGAACAGGGCGGATTCGGCGCCCCCGGCGCCGGCGCGGATTTCGACGATGGTGTTGCGGGAGTCGGTGGGGTCAGGAGGGAGCAGGCCGCGCTGGACCTCCAGCTTGAGGCGGTTTTCCTCGAGCTCCAGTCGCCGGATCTCCTCGGCGGCGAGGGTGCCGAGTTCGGACCCTGGGGGTTCCGAGGCGGCCATTTCGCGGTTATCGGCCAATTCTTCGCCGACGCGGAGGAAGGCGCGGCCATTGGCGACGAGTTCCTTGAGGCGGGAGTACTCGCGGGAAAGCTCCTGGGCGCGCTGCGGGACCGCGAAGGCCTCGGGCGAACTCAGCGCCGCTTCCACCTCGGCGAGGCGGCGGGCGAATCGATCGATGTGGGGCGCGAGATCCATCGAGCCACCCAAAAATAATCCGCCCGCCGGGCCTGGAGAGCACGGCGGGCGGAGGAGAATCGGGGCGCTACTTCTTCTTCTTTTTCGCGGCCGCGGCGGCGAGGGCAGCCTGGGCGGCCTGGGTCTTCGCCATGCGCTGCTGGAACTTGTCCACGCGTCCGGCGGTATCCACGAACTTCTGTGTGCCCGTGTAGAACGGGTGACAGGCGTTGCAGATACCAATGATGAGGGGCCCCTTCCGGGTGGAACGGGTGTGGATCACGTTGCTGCAAGCGCAACGGATTTCCACGTCTTCGTAGCGGGGATGAGTTTCTGCCTTCATTGCCGAAAAAACGGACGCGCACCTTATCAGTGTGCCCCTCTCTGACAAGAGGTAATTTCCGGCGCAATCCCGGCTTCATCCCTGGACGGCCCCGGTTTAGGCTGCGCAGTCCATGGTTGAACCGATTGTTTCCAATGCCGCCCGGCGTGCCGACGGACG
>CAUJJW010000237.1 GCA_963205105.1 Verrucomicrobiota bacterium
CGGTGTCCCCGCAGAGAATGACTCGGCCCGATTTTTGGAGCAGGCAGTGCAAATCACTCAGGCCCAATGCGCCCGCTTCATCGACCACGGTGATCGCCTTGAGATCGGGAGGCAGCTGGTTCATTCGTGCCACGGTTGCGGCATCAAGACCCTCGCGACGCAGGACTTCAGCTGCGGCGGCGGTGGGAGCGCAGAATCGCAAGGGAATCCCTGCCTCACCGCCAGCGCGCGCCAGTTCCCTGAGAACCGTGGTTTTCCCCGAGCCCGCCAAACCCCGAAGGCCTTGGATACGATCCACGCCCTGAAGCAGGCGTCGGAGTGCTGAAACCTGATCGAATGCGAGAGTTGAATCCGGCACGAAATCTGGGCGGATGGGAGCGGATGAGCCTTTCCCCCGGCGAACTTCGAGGATCAGGTCGAGCTCCTGCTCCAGATTGGCGCGCGTGGAGAGCCCTTGATCGGTGGAAAGCAGGTCGGGATGGGATGCCATCATCGCTTTCAACCTGGAAAGATTCACAGTGCCATGGCGTCGGGTGATGGCCGCTTCGAGAACATCTTGGGCGGGGACCACCGATCTGCGCTCGAAGACGTGGGCTACGGCAAAACCGAGGGCTGACGATTCCTCCGCTTGATGGTGCCCCGTTCCTTCCCGGGCGGAGTCTCGCAGCTGGTGGAGCGTTTGTCGGTCGATGGGATCGAGTTCCTGAAGTTGTCGGGTCCGCAGATCTTCCGTTGATATCCCCGTGATTTTCCGGGGACGACTCCGATGGACAGCGAAGGCTACCTCGTCTTTGGAGAGTGTTCTCCCCAGTTTGGATTCCATCTCGCTGACGACTCGATCTCGCTCGGCTGAACGTTTCGAGAACTGCTTCAGGACGGACGCATGGACACCGGCAATCTCGAAACCATTCCCAACCGTGACGGTCTGATAGCCGATTCGTTGGATCTGCCATGCCAGTTCATTTCGATAGACTTGGGTGGCATATCGGACAGCCCCGTACATGGCACCTGCCTGCAGGGCCTTCCATCGGTTTTCGACGGCATCCCACGTGGCATTAAAGACGGTGAAGTGGGTATGCAGCTGGGGATCGAGAGCGCGGGAACTTGTGTGGAGGAACTCCGCGGCGACGAGGTTCCCTGAGGTTCGATCCGAGGACTTCAGCGAGCGGCGCACCCGGGTGGCCGCGAAAGCCTCCAGTTCACCGAAGGCGACACGAGCCGCCTCTTCATGAGCTGCCACCAACCGCGGATCATTGAACGTAACTGCCATCACGGACACGGATTTCGGGGCCGAACAGGTGAAGTCATAGAAGACCCGACGATCACCCTCGGCTTGGGATCGTTGGGTGAGGCGTGAATGGCTGGCTGGGTCGCGGTTTTCGCAGAGAGCCACAAAGGCTTCCTGGGTGACGGCGTCCGAGAGATTCAAGCGCGCCGATCCCAGGCCGATCCATCGACCCGGTTGAACCTCGCCAGCCGCATAATAGTCATTCCGTGACAGGTGCTCGGAGAAGTACCCCTCGGCGCTGGCCAGGTTCTTGTGGACGACAGCAGTGATCACAATTGGCGGACGTGATCGTACGCCGACGGAGAGGCGCACGGGTGTCGTTCCTACACAAAATCGGACATCGCCCCGGGGTGGTTCACCCGTTGGAACGCTGGGCCATCTGCCAACAACACATGGGCCGAGTGGGCGGGGTAGGGGCGGAAGGTATCCGGGTTGGGGGAACCTGAAGAGATAGACACCATCCCCCAAGGCCTGGCGGGCTTGGGTTGGGATTCGCAGTCGCGAACGTTCAAAAGCGTTCAATGGCGGCAAAGGATTGGTCGCCATTGAACGGCTCACGTTGAACGCCTTTGAACGGCTTTGAACGTGAGCCGTCATCGCACCGGCGACGACATCGCTGGGAAGATGCCCACAGGGACTTGCTCCCAAAGGGCCCGGCGCCACTCGGTGGGTGCTCTGTAACCCATGCGAGTCAGCCCAGGTAGTGTGGTGTTGATGGCTGAAGCCAAGGGCCAACGGACAGGCGGAGGACGCGCGCACCGGAGCGTTCTGGAACCGCATTGGGATTTCATCCGGGAGATGCGGCGGCGGCGAATGACATGGAAGGAAATTGCCGACCGTCTCCAGACCGACCTGGGTCTCCGGGTGACCCTATTCGGCGTGTATCGGTACTGCCGCCGCCGGGCGCGTCGGAGGGCATCGTGGGAGTTACCCGGTACACCCTTGTCAGGTGCGATTCCTACGACGGATCGGATGAATGGGTCCGCTCCGGCCAGTCCTGCCAAAACATTGCCAGAAGCCTCCGTCGCCTTGGCCTCTGGCCCGACGCAGGCCCCTCGTCAACCAACCCTGGCTGCCCTTCCTGTCGATCGTGATTTCCGTCGACCTCAACTCGCTGATCTCACTCTCAACGATCCCCTAAAACCATGAATGTAACCTCCCGCATCCACCTCAATCCCCAATCCAAAGGCAATCTCGGCAAGAGCTTCGAAACGGAGTTCCGAACCGCCTGGCTCGATCACCTTGGCGTACCGTGGTCCGGCTCCGATTTGGATGATCGGCATCAGACCTTTGCGGCCCGACACCCGGATCAGGTCCGGTCCTATCACCTCGGAGGAGAACAAGAGAGCAAGACCTCGCTGCTATCGCTCTTTCGGCGTGTCCTCCGGGTGCCGTCGCCTGTTCATGTGATCGACACGAGGGCGCAGGCCGATGCCTTGATCGTGGCCGCCCTCGAGGAGTTGCAGATCCTGGAAATCTGCGAGGAGGCGGGTGTTCGACTGGTCTTCTTTCTTTTCCCGACCGACGACACGGAGAGCATGCAGAATCTCGCGCGGTGGTTTGTGTTTGCGGGCGATCGGGTGGACTACGTTGTTGTCCACAATCCCGCCAAGGCCCGAGGCGATCTCTACAAGGGTTCGCGGTTGGAGGCACAGCTTGCGGAGTTTGGAGCCAAAGCAGTCTCCCTACCGGTGATCACGCCAACGACCTTGCTGGCGATCGAAAAAGCTGAAGCGGTTGCAGGCCGTGGGTTGAGTTTTGCGGAGCTATCTCACCCCGGGAGTGGGCACTTGGAACGACTGCTGGCCGGCGAGGTCCAGTGGGCGATGGGACGGATGTTCAGGCAGTACGGCGAATTGGCTGACCTCCTCCTCCCACCCTCGCTTGTTCCCGTCCCCGGCGCTCGGCCTGCGGAATCCGCGGCCCCACGACGGCACCCCGAGCTCAACTTTGGCGAATAGAGCATGAAGGACACGGATTTCGACCTTCTTTGTGCCGGCGCGACGCCGGAAGAAACCAAGCGATTACGGAAACTC
>CAUJJW010000238.1 GCA_963205105.1 Verrucomicrobiota bacterium
ACCGCACCCGCCGGCTGTCGAAGTCGGCGCGCATCGCCAACTCGGGCACCGCGTCCATCACCACCCGCTCACCGAACCGCCCGTTGCCGAGCGACGGCCAGTATTCGATCGCACCGCGCCGCACGCGCACGAGGTCCGCCAGCCCGTCGCCTTCGCCATCGACGAACGGGGTCGCCTCTGGATCGCCGAAGCCCACAGTTACCCCAGTCGACGCCCCGCGGGCGAAGGTCTCGACCGCCTGGTAATTCTCGCCGACAACGACGCCAACGGTTCGTTCGAATCCCGCAAGGTCTTCGCCGAGGGCCTGAATCTCGTGAGCGGTTTCGAAGTCGGCCACGGCGGCGTCTGGGTCGGCGCGGCGCCCGAACTGCTCTTCATCCCGGACCGCGACCGCGACGACGTCCCCGACGGCCCGCCCGAAGTGTTGCTCAACGGTTTCGGGTATCAGGACACCCACGAATGTCTGAACAGTTTCCTCTGGGGCCCCGACGGCTGGCTCTACGGCATTCAGGGCGTCTTCAACCTGGCGCACATCGGCAAACCGGATGCCCCGGACGCACAGCGCCAGGAACTGCGTGCCGGAGTCTGGCGTTACCATCCCGTTCGCCATGAGTTCGAAATCTTCGCCCACGGCGGCAGCAACCCCTGGGGCCTCGATTTCGACACCCGCGGTCAGCTCTTCATGACCCATTGCCGCAGTTATTGGGGTCGTGGCGGCACCACCCACGTCATCCAGGGCGGCCAGTTCTGGAATCAGGCCAACGCCAATTACGCCCCGTTCATCATCGCCGAACCCCCTCACGAATTCCCCGGTTTCCGCAATTTCCTGCTCGCCTCCGCCCGCTACGACCACGGCGCCGGCGGCGCAGGCGCCCCGGGCACCGACGCCGTCTACGGCGGGCATTCCCACGTCGGCACCATGATCTACCTGGGGGACAATTGGCCCGCCGAATACCGCGGTCGCCTCTTCACCCACAATCTCCACGGACATCAGATCAATCAGCAGGTCAACCGCCCCTGGGGCTCCGGCTTCGACACCGTTCATGCCGGCCAGGATGTGTTCTTTTGCAGCGACCCCGCGTACGTCGCCATCGACCTCCAATACGGCCCGGACGGCGCCGTGTATTTCATCGATTGGTACGACCAACAGCACTGCCACAACCCCAACACCGAGCGCTGGGATCGTGGCAACGGCCGGGTCTACCGTCTCCAGTGGGACGCCACCTACCAGCCGCAACGCACCCGCACCCGCCTGGAACGTAGCAACCCCGCCGAATTGGTCCGGCTGCTCGGGCATTCCAACGACTGGTATGCCCGAACCGCCCGCCGATTGCTCCACGAACGCGCCACCGCCGGCACGCTACCTGCCGAAATCATCCCCGCCCTCGGTGAGCTCTTCGCCACCCACGTCGATCCCGCCATCCGCCTTCGCGCACTCTGGACGCTCCACGCCGTCGGACACTTCACCGACCAGGTTTGCGAACGCGCCCTCAACGATCCCGACGAGTACGTCCGTGGCTGGGGCATCCAACTGGCCGCCGACGACCGCCAGGTTTCCGCCGCCCAACTCGCCGCCTTCCGGCGTCTGGCTCAGGACGACCCCTCCCAGGTGGTCCGACGCCATCTCGCCTCCGCGCTCCATCGCCTCCCGGTTTCGGAAGCGTGGCCGTTGATCGAACGGCTCGCACGCCATGGCGAAGACCGCGAGGACCGCAACATTCCCATGCTTCTCTGGCACGCTGCAGCGCCGGCAATCGCCACGGACATCCCCCGCGCCCTGGCTCTCGCGGAAACCACCCCCCTCACCCAGGTGGCCGATTGGATCCACTGGTACGCCGCCACCCTCGAAGGTGAAGCCCTGAATCGCGCGGTTGGCGCCCTCGCGACGACCGAACCCACCGATCTGCATCGCCGGCTCGCCGGCCTCTGGCTCGCCATGGAACCACGGGCCAACGTGCCCATGCCGCCCGCCTGGCGGGAGATCGCCCCCCAACTCTACGCCGCGAAGGATCCACGGATTCAGCGTCTGGCCCAACGTCTCGCCGCGGCCTTCGGCGACAGCTCCCTCTTCCCTCAGCTCCGCCAAATCCTGGCGGACACCTCCGCAACACCCGATGCCCGACAACACGCGTTCGCCGTGCTCAGCCGTGCCCAGGACCGCGACTCACTCCCGGTGTTCATCCGGTTGCTCGATGAGCCCGCCCTTCGGCCCCCAGCGCTGGGCGTGCTCGCCCGATTTGACAGCCCGGAGATACCCTCCGCCCTGATCCAGCGCTTCGCCGATCTTCCCCAGGACCAGCGCGCCGCCGTTCTCAACGCCCTCACCAGCCGACCCGCCTTCGCACTCGCCCTCCTCCAAGCAGTGGCATCGGGCTCCATCCAGCGCGACCAGGTCACCGCGTACCACGTCCGCCAACTCGCCAACCTGAAGCATCCCGAGGTCGATCGTCTCGTCGCCGGAACCTGGGGACGCATTCAACAAACCCCGGCCGAAAAACAGGCGCTCATCGCCACTCTGGAAAAAACCTTCGATGAAGCTCCCCTCTGGGCCTATGACGGCAACGCCGGTCGTGAACATTTCAAGAAGCTCTGCGCCTCCTGCCATGTCCTCGGTCAGGACGGGGTCAGGGTCGGCCCCGAACTCAGCGGGGCCGGCAAGAATGGGATCCGTTACTACCTCGAAAACGTCCTCGACCCCAATGCCGTCATCGGCACTGACTTCCAGGCCACAACGGTCGAAACGAAAGCTGGCGACACCGTCTCCGGCCTCATCGTCCAGGAAACGGCCAGCGCCATCACCCTCCGCACCACCACCGAGCAACGCGTGATCGCCAAGGCCGATATCGTCGACCGCACCACCAGCCAGCTTTCCCTCATGCCCGAAGGGCTCCTCGAATCCATCCCTCCCCGCGAACAGATCGAACTCCTGAAGTACCTCACCAGCCACTAACCATCCCCATGCCTGCCTCCCCGGCCACCATCTGCGTCGTCTGGCACCCCGCCGCCTCCGACGTCTGCCAGCGCCTCGCTTCCGAGATCTTCAACTGGTTCCGACTCCCCGACGGCGATGGCATCCCCGTCCGTTACCGCAGCGAATCTTCCCCCGAGGAACCCGGCGGCCCTCCCCCCAACCTCCCCGACCCCGCCGGCGGCTGGCAATGGGTCGTCGTGCTCGCCGAAGACCACATGGTCGCCGACCCCGTCTGGCGTAACTGGCTCACCCAGCTCACCCACGAACCCAATCGCCAACTGCGCCGCATCTTCCCCGTCGCCCTCACCACCAACGCCTACAACCTCCCCGGCGCCGTCCGACAGCTCAACTTCCTCCGCACCGCCGATATCCCCCCGGACGCCACCACCCCAAAAGCCAGGGCCGATGCCCTCACGCCACGCCTGCTCAAGGACCTCACCGAAGCCTTCTGCCGCGTCGTCGCCGAAGCCGAGGACGGTTCCGATATCGACACCGACGACAACCCCATGGCCGGCGCCAAGGTCAAAGTCTTCCTCAGCCACGCCAAAGCCGACTCGGTCGTCGAAGCCCGCCTGTTGCGCGACTATCTCTACCGCGAAACCCAGCTCGGGGCGTTCTTCGACGAAAATGACATCGCCCTCGGCTACGACTTCGGCGATGTGCTCGAACGCGCCCTGCACCCCGGCGAAACCGCCGCCCTGATCGTCCTGCAAAGCGACGCGTACGCCTCCCGGCCCTGGTGCCGCCGCGAAATCCTCGCCTTCCGCCGACCCCGTCCCCTGGTCCCCGGCCAAAGTTCGGGCATCTGGAGCATGAACCCCACGCTGGTGGTCCAGACCATGCAAGGCCCCTCCCTCAGCCGCACCATTGCGGAGATCGGCACCGCCCCCTGCGTTCGCTGGGACACCGGCCGCGAAGCCACCATCGTCACCACCCTCCTGCGTGAGGTGCTCCTCGCCGCCTTCCACCTCGGACTTGCCCGCCAGGTCCCGCCCGCCCCGGGTCGCGTGGTCATCAACTGGCGCCCCGACATCCCCAGCCTTCGGCGCCTGCAAACGCTCTGGCCGAAATCAGCCCCCGACGTGACCCCGCTCCAGGAGGTGGTGTACCCGCAACACAGCGTTCCCCGCCTCGAACTCGACGCGCTTCAGTCGTTTTTTCCCGAGATCACCTTCACAGCCCTCACCGAAGGCGGAGCGTCCACCCAACTCACGTCCACGCCTGCCCCCACCACCCCACCGGCCGCCGATCCGGAGACGCCCAGCACCCTCCCCTTTCAGGATCGCGTCATCGGCCTGTCCATCTCGGAATCCGAGGATCTCGCCTCGCTCGGTTTCGCTCAGGAACACCTGCGCGAAGCCCTGCTCACCGTCAGCCGACCGCTGCTTCGATGGGGCGCCGACCTCGCCTACGGAGGGCACCTCAACGACCCCAGCACTTCCTTCACGCGCGATCTCATCTACCTGATCGCCGGGGAACAACGCCACGCCGGGAGCCCGACCGCCCCCACCTCCCGCCCCATCGGCCGACTCTACAACCCGCAACCCTGGCCCCACTACACCAGCATCAGCGTCACCGACGAAGCCCGCTGGATCGACGTCTGCACCTTCGTCCGCATTTCGCAGGAGATGGCCGGCCTCAGCAACGATCCCGCCAAGGGACTCCATGAGGTTCTTGCCGAAACCTCGGAAGGCGACCCCTCCCAACGCGAGGCCTTCAACCGGGCCCTCGTCAATTCCACCATGCGCCGGTTGATGGTCCATGGCATCCCCGTCGCCGGCACCCCTCACTTCCGCCGACCACGCCTCGCCGCCACCATCCTGCTGGGCGGCAAAACCCAGGGATTCAGTTCCGTGATCCCGGGCGTCTTCGAGGAGACCCTGCACGCCCTGCGCCAGGGCATCCCGGTCTACCTGCTCGGCGGCTTTGGCGGTGCCGCCGCCCGGCTCGCGGAATATCTCCAGGGTCTCGATTCCGAGGCCCTCCAGCTCGAATACCTGCGCCTCCCGCAACCAGGCCGCCTCGGCAAACCCGCCAAACCCTCCTCCATCCCCAAGATCGAGGCCGGTTTCCGGGATTTCCGCGTCCCCCATGGCGCCATCACACCCCAGGCGGCTCTCGCCGAGCTGCGACGACTGCTCGATCAGGCCCGGTCCAGCCAGTGCAAATCGCTGAACAACGGCCTCGGCCCCGAGGAAAACCGGGTGCTGTTCTCCACCCAGGACACCATGGCCGCCGCCCGTCTCATTCAGACCGGGCTTCTCCGGGCCCTGGCCACACCCAAACCGGTGTAGGTTGGTGGCGCGGCCCACGGCCGCCCCCGATCCGGGAACCTCAAAAAAACCAAACCCCAATACCATCATGCCGTACCGAATCGCCGGTATCGGAGAGATCCTGTGGGACCTGCTCCCCGAGGGCCGCCAACTCGGCGGCGCCCCGGCCAATTTCGCCTACCAAACCCGGGCCCTCGGCGCCGACTCGCTCGTCATCACCCGCGTCGGCACGGACGAATTGGGCGAAGAAACCCTTCGCCGACTCACCGGCGCCGGCATCGACGTTCATCTGGTTCAACGCGATCCCGTCGCCCCTACCGGCACCGCTTCCGTCCAACTCGCCGCCGACGGTCAGCCCCAATTCATCATCCACGAGGATGTCGCCTGGGATCGCCTCGAAGTCACCCCCGCCGCCGTGCAAACGCTGTCGCAGATCGATGCCGTCTGCTTTGGCACCCTCGCCCAACGGACCCCCTCCGCCAGCGCCGCGGTCCAGGCCCTGGTGAAGGCCACCCCGGCCAGCGCCGTGCGTGTCTTCGATCTCAACCTTCGCCAGCACTACCATTCGCCCCAGGTCATCGAACGTTCCCTCGAACTCGCCACCGTCCTCAAATTGAACGAAACCGAGCTGCCCGCGCTCGCACCACAATTCAACCTGGCCGGCCCCCCGAAGGATCAACTCGCCCAGCTCCTGCAACGGTTCGAACTCGACCTCATCGCCCTCACCCTCGGCAGCAAAGGTTCCATGCTCGCCTCCCCCCAGGGCTTCTCCCATCACCCCGGACTTCCCGTGAAGGTGGTCGACACCGTCGGAGCCGGGGACGCCTTCACCGCCGCCCTCACCCTGGGACGGCTCGCCGGTTGGTCCCTCGACGAAATCCAGCCGTTCGCCAACGAACTCGCCCGTCACGTCTGCGCCCATGCCGGCGCCACCCCTCCCCTCCCTCCCGCTCTCGCCCATCGCTTTCGCACTTCATGAATTTCCCGATGTTCCCCGTCCTCGTCGTGGCCCTGTGGATGGCCATGCCACGCGAGGCCCAGCCCGCCTCGTCCTCCTACAACGAAGCCTGGCGACCCCGGTTCCATTTCACCCCGGAACGGAACTGGATGAACGACCCGAACGGTCTGGTGTTCTTCGAGGGTGAGTACCACCTCTTCTACCAATACAACCCCTTCGGCGACCGCTGGGGTCACATGAGCTGGGGTCACAGTGTCAGCCGCGACCTCGTCCGCTGGGAGCACCTCCCGGTCGCCCTCCCCGAGACGAATGCCGTCATGGCCTTCTCCGGAAGTGCGGTGGTCGATCACCAAAACACCAGCGGCTTCGGCGCTCCGGGGAAACCACCCCTGGTCGCGATCTACACCGCCCATCACACCGACCGCCCCCTCCAGAACCAGTTCATCGCCTTCAGCACCGACCGCGGCCGAACCTGGACCCCTTACGCCGGCAACCCGGTTCTCGACATCGGCGAAGCCGATTTCCGCGATCCCAAAGTCTTTTGGCACGAACCCACCGGGCGCTGGATCATGACCGTGGCCTGGCCCAAGGAACGCAAGGTCCGCTTCTACGCCTCCCCCAATCTCAAGGAATGGTCCCACCTCAGTGATTTCGGACCCGCCGGGTCGGTCCAGGGAATCTGGGAATGCCCCGACCTCTTCCCCCTACGTGTTGAAGGCGGAGAAAGAAACGAGCAAGCCTGGGTGCTCATCGTGAATGTCGGCTCCGGCGCTCCCGCCGGCGGTTCCGGATGCCAGTACTTCGTCGGACGCTTCGACGGCTCCCGCTTCCTCCGCTCACCCACCCCGGGCAGCAACCGCTCCGGGCCCCCGCTCTGGGCCGATTTCGGCCGCGATTTCTACGCCGCTGTCTCCTGGTCCGACATTCCCCAACGTGACGGCCGCCGACTCTGGCTCGGCTGGATGAGCAACTGGGAATACGCCCAGGACGTGCCCACCGCCCCCTGGCGAAGCGCCATGACCGTTCCCAGGGAACTTCATCTCCGCTCCACCCCCGTCGGACTTCGCCTCGTCCAACAACCCGCTCGCGAACTCGAGTCGCTCCGCATCCGCGGTGCTTCCCGAAGCCTCCGCCGTGCCACCGTCACCGAAGCCAACGAATGGCTCGACGAAGCCCGGTTCCCTGAAGGCCTCGCCGATCTCACCGTCGCCTTCCAACCCGCCCGGGCCGCCGCCCGCTACGGGCTCGCCATCCGAACCGGCACCAACGAAGTCACCACCTTGCTTGCCGACCCCGAAACCGGACACCTCCAACTCGACCGGCGCCGCTCCGGCACAACCGATTTTCACGAGAGCTTTCCCGGCGTCTTCCAGGCCCCGTTCCGTCTCGACCGCGGCCGCTGGAGCGTTCGCGTGCTCGTCGACACCTCTTCGATCGAAATCTTCGTCAACGGCGGCGAAGTCGCCCTCACCAGCCTCATCTTCCCCAAAGCCGGCAGCAGCGACCTGCACTTCGGCATCCTCGGCAATGATCACGTTGCCAAAATCACTTCCCTCGAAACCCACGCCCTCTCCCGGTCCTGGCCATGAAATCGCTCGCCGATTGCCGCCTCTACACGTTCGTCGACACCGCCTATTTCCGCGGCCGCGATCCACTCAACCTCGCCGCCCGCCTCTGCGACGGCGGCGCCGACCTCATCCAGTTGCGCGCCAAGGACTGGCCCGCCGACCGCGTGGAGCGGCTCGCAGCCCAACTCCTCCCCATCTGCGACATGAACGGGGTGCTGTTGGTCATCAATGATCATCCCGAGGTGGCCGCTCGGCTCGGTGTGCCCCTGGCCCATCTGGGGCAGGAGGATTTCTTCGATGCCGGCCGAACCCACGTTTCGCAGGTCCTGCCCCCAGGCTCCAAGGTTCGGCTCGGACTCAGTTCGCATGCTCCCCAGGAAGCCGAGCGGGCCCTCGCCGCCGGAGCCGCCTACGTGGCCGTCGGTCCCGTCTACCCCACTCCCACCAAGCCCGGACGCCCCGCCGTCACCCTCGATTACGTGCGCTGGGCTGCCACCACCATCCACGATCGTCCCTGGTTCGCCATCGGCGGCATCAACGCCGCCAACCTCGACGAGGTGCTCGAAGCCGGCGCCACCCGCATCTGCATCGTCAGCGCCATCCTCGATTCCCCGGACGTCACCGCCGCCTGCCGCGAGTTCCGTCGACGCCTCCCCTCCAAGGTTTAGGAGAACACTCCTGTTCCCATGAACCCTGCCTCCGTAGCGGCGGGCGTCTCGCCTGCCTCCGATGCTCCCATCTCGCTTCATGGACCCAATGCGCGAGGCGCAACTCCCTGAAGCTCCCCATGAATCAGCGACCCGTCCTCCGTCCTCCGTCCTCCGCCCTCCGTCCTCCGTCCTCCGCCCTCCGTCCTCCGCCCTGCATCCCTTCATGGACAACATTCGCCATCCTGAAATCTTAAATCCCCGGCGCAGCCCCACTTAACCCGGGCGGTTACCCGTCGATACGTAGAGAAGAAGCATCCGGTTCCCGGTCAACGACGCAGGCTCCGTGAGCCCTGCCCATCGGCACATCCCGCCGGTCGGATTCGAGGGATTGGATCGTTTCCCGTCTCCGCCATGCGCGCTCCGAGCCAACCACGACTTGTCACCAAACTCATCATTGCCTACGCCATCCCCCTGGTCGTCATGGCGTCCATCATGATCGCGCTGTTCCTGGTCACCCGATCGGTCCAGCGCAGCGTTCAGCTGAGCAAGGAGGAGTCGGTGGTGTTCGCTCGCATCGCCCTCCGTCTTCAATTCGATGCCGTCCAGGTCCAGCAATGGCTGTCCGACATCTCGGCGACCCGCGCCCAGGGCGGCTTCGATGACGGCTTCGACAAAGCCGCCGCCAGCGCCAAGTCCTTCACCGAGGGATTGACCCGCTTCCAGGAGATGTTCGAGCGGGAAAAAGACACCGCCCAACTCCAGCGTATCCACGAAGTGCGTCAGGCCTTCGATCGGTTTTATGCCGTGGGCCAAACCATGGCCAAGGCCTACGTCGACGGCGGCCCCGAAGCGGGGAACCTCCACATGGGCACGTTCGATAACGCCGCGTCCTCGATCCTCCAATGCCTCGACCCGTTCGCTGAATCCCAAACCGCCGAACTCAATGCCTCCCTGGCGCGCATCGAATCCCAAACCCGCTACCTCAACCGCGGGGTGGCGGCCGCTGGAATCGTCGTCATCCTCGTCAGCGGCCTGGTCATCCTGGGTCTCATCCGCTCCATCGTCCGCCCCATCGAAGAGGTCTCCAGCACCTTGAATGAAGGTGCCCAACAAACTTCCGCCGCGGCCAGCCAGGTCTCCTCCGCGAGTCAGACCCTGGCCGAAGGCGCCAGCCAACAGGCCGCTTCTCTCCAGGAAACCAGCGCTTCCCTCGAGCAGATGTCGTCCATGACCCGCCGCAATTCCGAAACCTCCGAACTCGTCCGCGATCTCGGCTCCAAAACCCGGATCGCCGGCGACCAGGCCGCTCACGACATGCAGGCCATGTCCGCCGCCATGGATGCCATCAAGTCGTCCAGCATCGAGATCGCCAAAATCATCCAGACCATCGACGAAATCGCCTTCCAAACCAACCTCCTCGCCCTCAACGCCGCCGTCGAAGCCGCCCGGGCAGGACAGGCCGGCGCAGGCTTTGCCGTCGTCGCTGAAGAGGTCCGAAATCTGGCCCAACGCTGCGCCACGGCCGCCAAGGAGACCGAACTCAAGATCGCGGACTCCGCCACCAAGAGCGATCGGGGTGTCGAACTCAGCCGCAAGGTCGCTCAGTCGCTCGAAGAAATCGTCGGCAAAGCCCGGCAGGTCGACGAACTCGCCACCCAGGTCGCCCAGGCTTCCAGGGAACAAAGCACCGGCATCCGCCAGGTGAACGACGCCATCACCCAGATGGATCAGGTCACCCAAAGCAACGCCGCCAGCGCCGAGGAAAGCGCCGGCGCCGCCGAGGAACTCAACGCCCAGGCCGAGGTGCTCAAGGAAGCTGCGCTAACCCTGAAGGCGCTCATCGACGGAGGCCCCAGTCCAACCCACGCCAAGCATCGGCAGGCTTCCCGACCGTCGTCCCTGATCGCTCAAAGGCGGATCACCGGATCCACGACCAGGGCAACGCTGACATCCCCGCGCATCGCCTTGGAGTAGGGGCAGGTTTCATGCGCTGCCTGCATGATTTGTTGGGCTTTGGCATGGTCGACTCCCGGCAATTGGCCATGAAGTTCCACGGCAAGCCGATACCCACCCTGGTCGTCCTCGACCAGACTCACCTGAACCTCAACCTTGGAATCTTCGGCCGTGGCGCCCGCCTTCTTGGCAGCGTTCTTGAGGGCGCCCTGATAACACGCCGCGTAAGCGCCCGCGAACAACTGCTCAGGATTCGGCCCGCGCTTCTCCAATCCCGATTCCAGCGGATTCCCCAACACCACATCCAACAATCCGTCCCGGGACTTCAACGTGCCGGAACGTCCGCCCCGACACACCACCTCAGCTGTGAAAAGAGTCTTCATCGACCCGTGAGCCTACCGGAACGGTGGCGCCTGCCCATGGGGTGTTGTCCTACGTCGGGAACTACGAACACCCCAGGCTCTCACCGCAGTTCAGGCACTTGTAGCAGGCGCCGTTGCGGACGGCGATGTGGCCGCAGTTCGGACAGGAAGGAGCGTCCCCTTGGTTCTGAAACGTCCCCGTCAGCAACGCGGCTCCGTGCCGGATCGCTGCCGAAACTCGGGTCACCGGGATCGTTGTCTCCACCGCTTCCGCCAGCACTGCCCTATCCGAGGACCGCTGCAGGTCATCCACGGGACGGTTCAGTTTTTTTTTGAGCTCGTCCTCCAGGCCGGGCATCTCCAATTCAGGCTGGCTCGCTCCGGCCGGCGCCGTCGCCTCGCGGAACCCGGGCACAAACTGAATCGCCATCCAGCGGAAGACGTAATCGATGATCGAGGACGCCTGCCGGATGTCAGGATTGCGCGTGAAGCCACTGGGCTCGAACCGTTGGTAGGCGAATTTCCGCACCAGCGTCTCGAACGGAACCCCGTATTGCAGGGTCATCGAGGTCAGCGCACCGATGGTGTCCATGAGGCCCCCGATGGTGCTGCCTTCCTTGGCCATGGTGACGAAGAGCTCACCCGGCTGGCCGTTGTCGTAGAGACCCACCGTCAGGTAGCCCTCGTGGTCGGCGATGCTGAACTTGTGCGTCACCGCCCGCCGGGTCTCCGGCAGCCGCCGACGGACCGGTTTCACCGCCTCGTTCTTGAGGTGGGCCAGTTCGGCTTCGAGTTCCTTGACCCGGGCGGTGAATTCGTCGATCGACGGTTCCACCACCACATCACGAACGACCCCTTCGTTGGTTTTCTTGGTGTTCAGCGGCTGCGAACGCTTCGAGCCGTCGCGGTAGATCGCCACGCACTTGAGGCCCATGCGCCAGGCCTCCAGATAGGCGTCCCGGATGTCGCTGATGCTCGCCTCGTTCGGCAGGTTGACCGTCTTGGAAATGGCTCCGGAAATGAACGGCTGCGCCGCCGCCATCATCTTGAGGTGCGCCTTGTAGTGGATGCTGCGCGTGCCACGGAACGGTTTGAACGCGCAGTCGAAAACCGGCAGATGCGCCGGCTTCAGAGGCGTGCGGGCCACCGTGCCATCATCCAGCGTGGCGTCTTCAATGGTGTCGTGCTTCTCCACATACGCCACGATCGCATCACACTCGGCCGGCGTGTAACCCAGGCGACGCAGAGCCTCGGGAACCGTGCGGTTCACGATCTTGAGCGTGCCGCCCCCCGCCAGGACCTTGTACTTGATCAAGGCGATGTCGGGCTCCACCCCCGTCGTGTCGCAGTCCATCAAAAACGCGATCGTGCCCGTCGGCGCCAGCACCGTGACCTGGGCATTCCGGAAGCCAACTTCCTCGCCCCGGTGCAGCGCCCGGTCCCAGCAGCGCCGAGCCTCGTCCTTCAAATAGTTGAACTCCGTGCTCGGATGAATCTCCTCCACCGCCGACCGATGCAGCCGGATGACCTCCAGCATCGAGTCGACGTTGTCCTTGGTCCGGGGCTTCGCAACTCCCGTGCAGCGGGCATCACGGTAGCCGGGGAACGGCCCCATGATCGACGATACCTCCGCGCTCTGCTCGTACGCATGGCCGGTCATGATCGAGGTGATCGCCCCCGCCAACGCACGACCTTCGTCGGAGTCATACGGCAACCCGTAGCTCATGATCAGCGAGCCCAGGTTCGCGTAGCCCAGTCCCAAGGTGCGGAAAATGTGCGAGTTCTCAGCGATCGGCCCCGTCGGATAGCTGGCGTTGTCGACGACGATTTCCTGGGCCGTGATGTAGATGCGGACCGCAGCCTTGAAACGATCCACGTCGAAGATCCCGTCCTCGCGCTTGAACTTCATCAGGTTCAGCGAGGCCAGATTGCACGCGGTGTTGTTCAGGAAGACGTACTCGCTGCACGGATTGGTGGAGTGGATCGGTTCGGTCCCCTTGCAGGTGTGCCACCTCTGAATCGCTCCATCGTATTGAAGGCCAGGGTCGCCGCAGATCCACGTGCCCTCGGAGATGAGATCCAGCAGTTGGGAGGCGTCCTTCTTCTCCAGCGGCTTCCCAGTCGTCACCGACCGCGTCCACCATTCCTTGCCGTCCCGAGCCGCCGACATGAACTCGTCGCTCACCCGGACGGACAGGTTTTCGTTCTGGTACATCACCGAGCCGTAGGCATCGCCGTTGAACGAGCCGTCATACCCCTGCTCGATCAACGCCCACGCCTTCTTCTCCTCCCGCATCTTCGCGCTGATGAACTCCTCAATGTCACCATGCCAGTCGCGCAGGGTGTTCATCTTCGCCGCACGCCGGGTCTTGCCACCGGACTTCACCACGTTCGCCACCTGATCGTAGACCTTCAGGAAGCTCATCGGCCCGCTCGGCCGTCCCCCGCCGGAAAGCTTCTCCTTGGAACTGCGGATCGGCGTCAGATCGGTGCCCGTTCCCGAACCAAACTTGAAGAGCATCGCCTCGCTGTAGGCCAGATGCATGATGCTCTCCATGTTGTCCTCGACCGACTGAATGAAGCAGGCCGACGACTGCGGGTACTCGTACTGCGTCGCGGCGCGCTCGGCTCGATTCAGCTTGGGGTTGAAATACCAGTTACCCCGGTCGCTGGTGTTGCCGATACCATACTCGTGGTGCAGACCGACATTGAACCAGACCGGCGAATTGAACGCGCCATACTGGTTCAGGCAGAGCCAGGTCAGTTCCTGGTAAAAAACCTCCCCGTCCTCCTTCGAAAAATAGCCGTCCTTAACCCCCCAGTCGGCAATCGTCCGCGTCACGCGATGAATCAACTGGCGCACCGACTGCTCGCGCTCCGCCTTGACCGGGTCCCCATAAAAATACTTCGAACACACCACCTTCGTCGCCAGCTGCGACCACGACTTCGGCACTTCAACACCTTCCTGCCGGAAGAACGTCTTCCCCGAATCGTCCGTGATCTCTGCCGTCCGTCGATCCCAGTCGATCTGATCGAACGGGGAGATCCCTGCCGAGCTGAACACCCGCGCGATCGGCAGCCTGCGGCGTCCCGGCTTTTTCTTGGCTGCCCCGCGTGCCGCACTGTTGTTCGACGAGCCCCCTGAGGCTGAGGAGCGACCGCTGGTGCGAGTTCGCTTGGCATTCGAAGACGACAGAGGCGCAGTAGCGTCGATCATGGCAGGACGAGGTGTTGGATCTTCCAGCTGGGCGGACGGCCTTCCCATTAGGGATTTCCGTCATGTGAAGCTCCCGCGTACGTGGAGAATTCCAGGTAAACTTTCCTACGCCATTTTACCCTGAAACCCCCTCCGGTTGGGGAGCGGCGCAAAGGATGACACAACAGGTTGTGGCTTCAAGTGTTTTCCCGGGGATTTTTGCGTTCGTCTAGGCGAGTCCCCGCAAGTCCCCGGGACCAACCGTTTTAGCCGCTTACGCCCATAGCTCAAGACCGGTTTGCTGAGGGTTCTTCACCACGTTATTCGCCTCGCGGTCTTCCCGGTATCCCGCTTCCATAGCCCAGCGCTCCGGACGGCCTCGAAGTCGTCCCAACCCTTTTCTCCGTGGATCTCCTGATCACCGCTCCCGCCGACGAACCTTTTGTTCATCAAGAGGTTCCAAGGATGTTCCCTGGAACAACCCTCGACAGCCTGGGCCCCGGCGTGCTCGCCACCGACGGCCTGCCACCTCCCGAAATACCCTGCCCCATCGTCTTCGCCCGCCAAATCCTGCCGAACACCACCCGGGTCACCGCCCCCTCCATTCGAGCCTGGGCCGAACTCCTCCTCCAGGCTTCCGACCCCATGCTCTCCGGGGATCCCCCCTGGCGTCTCCATGTCTGGCCACGTTACGGCGCGGCCAAAGCCGGGCAACAACGCTGCGACTGGATCACCGAATCCCTCCGCGACCTCCTCGGCCGCCATCACCGACAGCGACGTCGCCGTCTCGAGACCGCCGACACCCCCTTCGGCCCGGATCATGCCCTGATCCAGCTCATGCTCACGGCGCCGGACCAGGGGTTCTTGTCCCTGGCCCCCGCCCCCGTCCCGTTCCAGCGGCGCCATGTTCTCGCCGCCTTCCCCGCCGGCGAACTGCCCGTGGCCGTCGACAAGGCCGCACCTTCCCGGGCATTTGCCAAATTGCTCGAAGCCGAACGGCGGCTCGGGGTTGGCATCGAGGCGGGAGAATCTTGCGTCGACCTGGGAGCTTCACCGGGCAGTTGGTCTTACGTCGCCGTCCGACGTGGCGCTTCAGTGCAATCGGTCGACCGCTCCCCGCTCCGTGCCGACCTGATGAGTCATCCGCGCCTGCGCTTTCAGGCGGGTGATGCCTTCACCTTCCGACCCTCAGCACCCGTGGATTGGCTGATCTGCGACGTGATTGCCGCTCCCGAACGTTCGATGGACCTGTTGCGGCGCTGGCTGGACGCGGGTTGGTGCCGGAAGTTCGTGGTGACGGTGAAGTTCAAGGGTTCGGCGGACTACCCGCTGCTTGATCCGCTGAAGGCGTTCCTACCCACAGCATGCTCCGATTTCCGGCTGACCCGGCTCTGCGCCAATCACAACGAGGCGTGTGTGGCCGGGGTTGCCGCGGCCCCCTTTACCCAGGCAGGCTGAGGGCATGTTCCCCGGCTTCGGCACCCGCCGTTTCCTTCTCCTTATCCTGCTCGGCCTCAGCTGGCTGAACGTCTCAGGACGTTCCAGCCTCGCGAGCTCTGCGGCGGCGGCCCCGAACATCGTGGTGGTTCTCGCCGACGACCTCGGCTGGGGCGACCTGGGCTGTTACAATCCGGCCTCCAAAGTCCCCACCCCGCACCTCGACCGGCTGGCGACGCAAGGCATGCGCTTCCTGGATGCCCATTCGCCCTCCGCCGTCTGCACCCCCACCCGGTACGGTCTGCTCACCGGCCGCTACGCTTGGCGCTCGCGCCTGAAACAGGGCGTTCTCTGGGGCTATTCTCCGCCGCTCATCGAACCCGGCCGCCCCACCGTGGCCACCTTCCTCCGGTCCCAGGGCTATCGAACCGCCTGCGTCGGCAAGTGGCATCTGGGACTGACCTTCTCCACCCACCAGCCCGCCACCTTCGGCGATGCCCTCGAACCCGCCGCCGATACCGCCCTCATCGACTGGAATCAACCGCTCCGCGAAGGCCCCCTGTCGGCCGGATTCGACGTGTTCTTCGGCATTCCCGCCTCCCTCGACATGGTCCCGTACGTGTTCATCGACAACGATCGGGTCCAGGCTCCCCCAACCGCCCGACTCGCCGGCGACAAAAGCCAGCGCCAGGGCGGCGGCGGTTTTTGGCGCGCAGGCCCTGGCTCACCCGGATTCACCGTCGAAGCCTGTCAACCGACCCTGACCGAACACGCCCTGGCGTTCGTCCGGCAACAGACACCAGCTCAACCGTTCTTCCTCTATTTCCCGCTAACCTCGCCCCACGACCCCTGGGTGCCCACGCCGCAATTCCGTGGTCGCAGCCAGTGCGGTCCACGGGGCGATTTCGTGGTGCAAGTCGACGACACGATCGGCCAGCTCGTCCGGGCGCTGGAGGAGCAAGGCCTTGCCGACAACACGTTGTTCGTGTTCACCAGCGACAACGGCGCGCATTGGTTGCCCGGCGAAGTCCAAACCACCGGCCACGCCGCCAACGGTCCTTGGCGCGGGATGAAATCCGACGCCTACGAAGGCGGCCATCGTGTCCCATTCATCGCCCGCTGGCCCAGCCGCGTGCGACCCGGAACCACCAGCGACGCCTTGATCGGACTTCAGGATCTCTTCGCCACCTTCGCCCACGCGCTTAACCGTCCGCTTCCCCAAGGCGCCGCCGAAGACAGCGTCAGCTTCCTCCCTGCCCTCCGTGGAGCGAAGCACGTACGCCGTGCTCCGCTGGTGCTGCATTCCATCCGCGGCACCTTCGCCCTTCGACAAGGTCCCTGGAAGTGGATCGACGGCGCGGATTCCGGTGGCTGGACGGCCGGCAAAGCGGCGACAACCTCCCAGCTGTATCACCTGGGACGCGATCCCGGCGAAACCAACAACCTCGCCACCTCGCGCGCAGCCAAAGTCCGATCGCTGCAAACCAAGCTCGATAACCTCCGCAAGTCACCCAACATCATCGTCATTCTCACCGACGACCAAGGTTACGGCGAGATGAGCTGTCACGGGAATCCGATCCTGGAAACCCCCGCCTTGGACCGACTCCACCGCGAGAGCGCGCGCTTCATCGACTTCACCGCCAGCCCCACCTGCGCCCCAACCCGCGCCGCCTTGATGACCGGGCGTCACGAGTTCCGCTCCGGCATCACCCACACCATCTTCGAACGCGAACGACTCGATCTTCAGGCCACCACCCTGCCCGAAGTCCTCCGCAACGCCGGTTACACCACCGGCATCTTCGGCAAATGGCATCTCGGCGATGAACCCGACCATCGCCCCGACCGACGTGGTTTCGACGAAGCCTTCGTCCACGGCGGGGGCGGTATCGGCCAAACCTACGCCGGCAGCTGTGGCGACGCCCCCAACAACCGCTACTTCGACCCGGCGATCCTCCACAACGGTCGCTTCGTGAAAACCACCGGTTATTGCACCGACGTCTTCTTCTCCCAGGCCCTTTCCTGGATCGATGCCCAGCGAACCCACGATCGTCCGTTCCTCGCCTGGATTTCCCCCAATGCACCCCACGATCCCTTCGTCAGCCCGGGGCCTCAGTACGAGCAACTCTTCGCCGGAAAGGGCCTGTCGGCGTCGCACATCGCCTACTACAGCATGATCCGGAACATCGACGACAACATCGGCCGCCTGCTGGACCGGCTTGCCGAATGGTCGATCGACCGCGACACCCTGGTCGTGTTCATGACCGACAACGGCCACTCCGTCCCCGGCCTCTTCAACGCCGGCATGCGCGCGGCCAAAGGCACGCCGTACCAAGGCGGCATCCGTGTCCCTTCATTCTGGCGTTGGCCCGGACACATCCCTCCCGGCGACCGCCCCCAGATGGCGGCGCACCTCGACGTCTTCCCCACCCTCGCCGAACTCGCCCAAGCCCGGGTGCCGCGCCAGGTCCGCCGTGGTTGGGAAGGCCGAAGCCTGGTGCCTGCCCTCCGCAATCCGAAAGCGCGCTGGCCCGAACGCACCTTCGTCACCCACCTCGGACGGTGGCCCAGCGGCAAGGCAGAAGAAGCCAAGTACCGCGCCTGCGCCATCCGCACTGGAAACTTCAAACTCGTGAATCACACGGAACTGTACGACCTCGCGGCCGACCCCGCGGAATCCACCAACCTCGCCGCCCAACACCCCGAGCTCGTCGCCCGCCTGCAACGCCGGTTCGACGCCTGGTGGGACGACATTCTGCCTGCGGCGCTCCAAAGCGACATGACCCGCGGTCCCGCCATCAACCCCTTCAAGGCTCTCTATTGGGAGCAATTCGGCGGCGGCCCGGATGACGCCTTGCGCCAGCAAATGGATCCCGCCGGTAAATTCACCCCTCCGCCCGCGCGACGATGAACCTGCCTCATGAACCTTGCCTCCGTAGCGGCGGGCGTCCCGCCTGCCGTAGAGGGGGGCGTCCCGCCTCCCGGAATCCCGGTTCATGGTCCGTGGGCAGGTCGATTTCGAACAGGGGGCTCTCCATGAACCTGCTTTCCGTAGCGGCGGGCGTCCCGCCTGCCGTAGAGGGGGGCGTCCCGCCCCCCGGAATCCCCAGTTCATGGTCCGTGGGCAGGTCGATTTCGAACAGGGAGCTTCCCATGAACCGTACCGCTGCACCTCCCTGGAATCCCAACGGGATTCCGTCCCAGAGCCCGGGGTTGGACCGCGCTGCGGGCCTACCCCGGGTGCGGGTTTCGGCGGATCCACAACCCCAACGGGGTTGCGACGGACGGGCGCAACCCCGTTGGGGTTGGTCGAAATACCCGAGGCTCTCTCCCCGGTTCATGGTCCCAATACGTGTCCAATGTCTGCAAAACGCGCCTCTCCATGAACCTTTCCATGCCAGCGATCGCAAGCGTTGAAACGAGCTCCCTCACCCCAACCCTCTCCCGGAGGGAGAGGGCGTCGCGTGCCTCCCGCCGAATGACTCCACAACACCATCCGTGTGAGCCGTCTCGACTCGTTCCAGCCAAGGCCCAGCTTAACCCTCCGAAACCCGTG
>CAUJJW010000239.1 GCA_963205105.1 Verrucomicrobiota bacterium
CGCAGGCGCGACTTGGGGAACGGCGTTGGGTTCGCGGGTGGTGGTGGGACTGGCCTAGCTGGGTTGGCTGGCATTGTCGGTCACCGCGGGAGCCTATTTTGGTCTTCGCTTTCGAGGAGTCATTCCTGCATGGGTCGCGACGATCACGGTGATGATCGTGACCCAAAACCTCGGCCGGGCGTTTTCGCTGTGGGCGACCGGGCAGTCGAAATTCACTTTGGAACGCGGCCCCGTGCTGGTGGCTGGGGGTTTCGATCTGAGCCTGGCGCTGGTGTGCGGGTGGATGTGCTACCGGGTTCTGAATCGGCGGACGCCAATGCACGGGTGATGGGCTTTGGTTCCGCTTAGAAATCGAAGAGCAGCGGGAGGCGGCCGAAGACATCGGACCAGATGGGGGTCTCGCCCTGCAACGGCTGGAGGATGACCATGACGGGTTCGGGGCCGGAAACGCCGCAGGTGAGCCGGCGCAGGACCGTTTGCCACCAATGGGCGGGAGCGGAAGCGTGGCGGGAGGAACCATCGCTGAACCAGACGACGGCCTCGGCGATGTCGGCGCTGCGGCGCAGGGTGAGTTGACGCGCGTAGCCGCCGGGAACGGGGAGGCGGGCTTCCGCGGCAATTTCCCAACCGGCGCCGCGAAAGCAATAGAGCGGGTCATGAACGGCATGGCGGTCGCGGGTGGCGTCGACGATTTGGACGACAACGCCCTGACGCCCGGTTCGGTAGAGGCGTTTGATGACCTGGGCGTTGCCGAAGATGCTGCGTTCGAGCTCCGACAGGGGGAGGTCCCGGGCGGCGAAGCCGAAACCGGTGAGAGGCAGGCGATTGAGGCGGTTGGAGGCGTCCGGGATTTTGACGAACTCCCAGATCAGGGTGAGGGCGACGGCAAAGCCGAACACAACCCAGAGGAATCGGCGGCTCATGGCAGGGAGGGGCGCGGTTTGGTGAAGACGAGGAATCCGAGGAGTGGGGCGCAGGCGATGCTGGTGGCGACGATGCGGGCGCCGATGAGGGCGGGGCGTGGGAGGTCCTGGCCGGCCCAGGAAAATGCGGGCATCCAGGTGATGGCGGCGGCGAACCACAGGGCATGGCGCCAGGACCAGCCGCCGAGGGCAGCGATGGCGCAGCTGAGGCCGACATAGTGGGCGGTGTTGAAGTCGGCCAGGACGCCGAAGATGGAGGCGGCGAGGGAAGCGCCGAGGAACCAAGGCGCTGCGGGATGGAGTCCGGGTAGGGATGGTTTGGCGAAGCTCGCCGCGACAGGGGTGAGCCAGAGGAGGAAGGCGATCCAACCGAGGCGATCGAGCGGCGAGTGGCGCCAGGCGTTGAGCAGTTCGGTGGAGCGCCAGGCGGCGAAGGCGAGGATGGCCCAGGCGATCGCAGGAATGTTGGCCAGTCGGGTCATGCGCGGCGGGCGATGAAATTGGCCTGCCATTGGAAGGCGGCGTAGCAGGCGGTGAACATCAGGAACAAGACCAGGAGACCGCCCCAGGTGTGGAACATGCCCATGGCGAAATCACGGCCCCAGGTGATGGCGGCGGCGGTGATGGTGACGATACGGGCGGTGTTCGCGAACCACGCCAGAGGGACGAGCAGGAGCAGGTTCCATGAGTAGGCCTTGGTCCGACCCAGGAGGATGTAGGCGAGGAACACGCCGGCGAGGAGCACCGATTGGAGAGCGTTCATACCGGCGCAGGCGGCGCTGACCTCCACGGGCATGCCCTGAACGAGCAGGTGCGTGCCTTCACGGGTGACTTCGAATCCGAGGCCCCTGTACAGAAGTTCGGTGGCGTGGGCGCCTGTGAGCCGGAACCACCACCCCAGAGGTTGCAGGTCGAGGGCGATCCACGGAAAGGAGGCGAGCGGCAGGAGGAGGAGTCGGCGGATGCGTGTCTGGTCGGCTGGGGCGAGTCGGGGCTGCAACCAGGCCCAGAGCGCGGCGGTCCAGGCGATGGCCAGGAGGACGGTCAGTCCCAGGGCGCTCCCCAGCACCGCGGCGAGGGCGGACACGATCAGGGCGGGGGTGGAAAGGCGGAACGGGCCGGGCTGCCAGCGCCAGGGGGCACCGAGCCATGCCATGAGCGGGAAACCGGCGAGGGCGGGCAGGACATCGCCTGCTTCGGAGGTCCAACGACGATCCCGGAGCCAGACACCAAGGGCGCCGAGAGTCAGGAATCCGAGCCAGGACCAGTCCTTGGGGGTCATGGGTTGGCGCGGGCGGCGGCGATCTTCTCGAGGTTGGCTCGCAGGGCGAGTTGATCGGGCATGAGGTCGAGAAGGCTCAGGGTGAGGGAATGGGCGCGATCCCAATTTCGTTCGGCGAAGGCCTGACGGGCCAGGAAGGCCTGGGCCTCGGCGGAACGGTCCGCGATGGATTCGTAGACTTGAACCGCGGCGTTGGTGTCGCCTTCGGAGAGGGCGGCGCGGGCGAGCAGTTCCTGGCCGGCGATATGGCCGGCGAGGACCGGGTTGGCCCGGACGAAGCGGCGAGCTTCGTTGGGTCTGCCGTGGTCGAGTGCGTCGATGCTGAGCAGCCAGGCGGCGCGCATGCCGACGTCGGAGTTTTTGGAGGCCAATGATTCGAGGGTGGCCCTGCCTTCCTCGGTCTTGCCCTCGGCGATTCGGATCTCGGCGGCGAGCAGGTCGAGGGAGGGGTGGTTGCGGTGGGAGGCGAGGAACTGAAGGGCGGGGGCGTTGCCCCGATTGTAGCGAAGGGCTTGGGCGAGCCCGTAAGTCAGCCAGACCGGGCTGTCAGGGGTGACGGGAATCTCACCGGCGAGGCGGAGGGCTGCTTCGCGCCAGCCTGCCGCGAGGAACGCTCCGGCGAAGGCGTGGGGCCCGGCGAGGAAGGAATCGAGTTCGGACGCGGGCCGGGCGGCGTCGATGGGCCGGGCCTCTTCGGACTGCGCCAGTTGTTCCAAGGTGACGAAGAACGAATGCAGGTTGGTGCTGGGTCGGCCGACGCGGGTGAGTTGAACACCGCGGGGCAGGAGCGTGTGGTTGGTGGTGTTGCGCCAGGTCAGGATGCGTGTGAGCGCGCGTTCGAGGTGGGGTTCGAGTGCGGCGCCGGCGGGTCGTGGCGCGGCGAGGCGTTCCAGGGCCTCGGTTTCGTTCCCCTGGGCGAGCAGGTCGGTCAGTTGGAGCCAGAACACCTCGGGGCGTTCCTGGGCGAACCTCCGGCTGCCGGGCAGCGCCTCAAAGGCGTTGGTGTCGAAGAATCGATGGTCGGGAAGGTCGCGGATGAACTGATACAGTGAGATCAGGGGGCCCTGGGACGGGAGGTTGGTGACGGAGGCCAGATCCGAGGGTGCGATCATGCGGGTCCAGAACGCCGTCTTGAGCCACATGGCGTCGAATGCCGGTCCGCGCAGGGCGTCGGTCCAGGTTTTGAGCGCCAGGTCCGGAGTCCCTCGACGCCGATAGAACTCGGCGAGTTGATCGCGCCAGACGGGGTTGGTGGGAGCGGCGACCACGGCGGCGACGTACTCCACCCGGGCATCGGCGTGACGGCCCAGGGCCTCGAGAACCTGGCCCCGAAAGGAGCGGGTGTCGGGTTGTCGCGGATCGAGGGCTGCGGCGCGGTTGAGAAAATCGACGGATTCCTGCGGATTCCTGGCTGCGGTCACCAGAGCCAGTCGGAGGAGGCGAGGGACGTCGTTGGTGCCTGGGAAGGATTTGGACCGCAGCAGGTCCTCGGCCTTGGCGCTGGCACCTTCGAGGAGGAAATGATCCGCGTCGAGCAACTGCCAGCGGGCGGGGTCCTTCTCACGATCCTTCCAGGCGGACCGGACCCGTTCGAAGTCGGGCGGTTGGCGGAGGTGAAGGAAGGCGCGGGCGACCGTCAGGGAAGCGGCCTCGTCGGCGAGAACGCGGTTGGGATCGCTTTGGTAGAGGGCGGTCAGCCGCGGGAGGTTCATCTGGGCGACCAGCACCCGAAAATCGATGTCATCCCAGGCGAGACGGTTGCCGGGTCGATGGCCGAAGGCCTGGATGATGGCGGCGGCCTCGGCGATCTGTCCCTTGGCGAACAGTGACTCCGCCCGGCTGAGGGCCCGGACTTCCTGGGCTTGGGAGACGCGAGTTTTCCAGAGTCGGACACCCAGGAAGCTGCCGGCGGCGAGAACGCAGACGGCGAGGACCGCGAGAACCTTCTTCATGGAATGGGGGAGCAACTGCGGTGGTTGTGCGGAACGATCCGTCGGGCGTGAATCTCCGCTGCGACGAAGGGCCATGTCATGGGGTTCGGGTCGACGGGGTGCCCGCCGCCTGCTGGTCCCGTCGCCGCTTCAGATAGTAGCCGAAGGGGATCAGGCACCCGAGCATCACGTAGGTCGAGGGTTCCGGGGTGGCGGTGAGGGCGGTGAGATTGATCCGGCCGATGTCCACCGCGAAAAGGAGATCGTTGTAATCCTGATCACCCCCGCCGTAGAGATCCTCAAAACCCAGGATAATGTAGGGACTGTCCTTCAGTCCGTAGGCAAACGCCACCACGTGATCGATGCCGTCGGCGTTCAGTGAGGCCTGGGTGGAGTAGGTCGTGGTTCCGCCGGCTGCTCCGTTGGCGATCAGAAAGAAGTCGAGTTGGGTGCCAGCCTCGAAACGGCCGAGGTCCACGAAATCCCCGGGCGACAGCGGAGCGGTGCTGCTGCGGGCGGCGTTGGCGGAGGGATCGAAGAATGCGACCGGGCTGGAGGCATTCGGGAAGATCAGCTGCCCGTCCTTGCCGACGGCATACGGCGCCGCCAACTCGGTCTTGGTGTTCTCTGCCTTGTCCTTGTCGTCGTTCCTGCCCTGCTTCTTGGAGGAGTCCTCCCCGGACCGGATGGCGGTTGGGCTTGGGGTTGGGGTTGGAGCAGTTCCGGCACTGGTGCTGAAGCCGAGTGTGTTCTGGTATCCGGCGCCCTCGCCGATGAAATAGACGCGGACCTCGGACTCGGTCTGGAGCATGAGCTTGCCCGGATCCAGGGCGTAGGCAGCGGAGGCGATGCTCTTGGTCTCACCCAGGGTGGCTTTCAGGTAGGAAGTGAGTTCGGGTAGGGTTTCCTTCTGGAAGACTTCGGAAGCCTGATCGGAGCCGGCACTCATGACGGGTGCGACGATGTCCAGGCCGAAAGGGCGGGCCTTGGATTGGATGGGACTGGCCGTCTGGCCTGAGACATCCGCGACGCAGAAGGTGAGCAGTGAGGCGAGGCTCGCGCTGACCAAGCGTGAGTCGATGCCATGGGTACGACGGGAGTAGGTGGGAGGATTCATCACAGACGCTCCTTGGGCGCAGCAATTGCAGATATTTATAGTGGTCGGAACGTCAACCGCCAAGGACTTATCGGGAAGAAGCGGGCCAACGTGTAGTCTGCTGGAGGGAACGTACGCTGAGGAAACAAGAGCTGTCTGCATGAGTGAATTCCGAGTACGGTATTTCTCTAGGGAACATACAAGGTAAAGAAGTGGTGCAAGAGACGCGGTCTTTGCAGCACAGTTCCGGTGGAGTACAGCATGGTCAAAGTCCTGATTCCGGTAGGCATCGATACGCCGTGTGGGCATCGGCTGGTGCGGATTGGTCGGGAACTCAAACCGATTGAGGACGGTCGTATTCCGCAGCTGGACGCTGAAAGTGCGGACTGGGTGTGTCTGGTGCCGTCGGAGGTGTTCGAGGGGGCGACGTGGGCTCGCATGCGGGTGGAGTTGGCGAGGGCGGCGCGTTTTTTTGTGGTGGAAGTGAAACGGGGGGACACGGGTTCGATCGTGGCGGCAATGCGGGATGGGGCATTCGATGTGGTGGCGGAAGCGGATGGGGACGACCGATGGCGGGAAGCGCTGGAGTCGGCTGGGATCAGTCAGGCGCTGTGGCTGCAATTGTATGCGGGTCGGCTGGATGTCGAAGGAGCGCGGTTGGTGGGGCGCGGGAAGGCGATGACCACGTTGAGGCGGGATTTGGAGCGATTGGGACCGACGGATGTGACGGTGTTGATTCTGGGAGAGTCGGGTGCGGGGAAGGAGCGGGTGGCGGCGGCGTTGCATGAGGCGGGGCGTGGCGGGCCGTTGGTGACGCTGAACTGTGCGGCGATGCCCCGGGAGTTGATGGAGGCGGAACTGTTCGGAGCGGAGAAGGGCGCCTTCACGGGGGCGATCAAGACCCGGCTGGGGTTGGTGGAACAGGCCAACGGCGGGACGCTGTTTTTGGATGAGATCGGGGAACTGGATTTGATGCTCCAGCCGAAGCTTCTTCGCTTTTTGGAGACGCGGAGGGCCCGGCGGGTCGGGGGTGAGGGGGAGTACGCGGTGCGGGTGCGGATGGTGGCGGCGACCAACCGTGATCTGGCCTTGGAAGTTCAGGAGGGGCGATTTCGGGCGGATCTCTACTATCGTTTGGCGGAGGTGGTGATGCCCATTCCGCCGTTGCGGGCTCGGAAGGAGGACATCCCTGATCTGGCGCGGGCTTTTGTGGAGGGGGCCAACGAGCGGTTTGGCAAGAACATCCAATCCCTGGAACCCGGGCTGGTTCTGAAACTCCAGGAGTACGACTGGCCGGGGAATGTTCGGGAGCTGAAGAGCGTGATCGACCGGTTGGTGTTGTTCCATGACGGTCCGATGCTGCGTTCCGGGTGGTGGGAACCACCGGTGGGGCGGGTTACGGGTGGGCCGATGTCGATGGTGTCGGTGACTTCGGGCGATGGAACGGAGCCTGCGCTGGTAGCGACCGTGGTGCGTGGCGGCCTGATGGAGCCGGTGGGTCTCGAATCGATGCCGAGCAGGACGGCGCGGCGCGATTTGGCGCGGCGACTGTTGGAAGAGGGGCGGTTTTCGCTGGCGGAAGTGGCGGCGCGGGTGGGGGTGCATCCCACCACGCTCTTCCGATGGCGGAAGGGCGAGAAAGTGTGAGGACGGTTCTGGTCTTGGGGGGTGCCGCGGATTCCGCTCACGGATTGATGGGGATGGAGACTCCGGGCGGCTGGTAGTTCGGATCCACGGCCCGGCCGCCTTCATTGGCGGCAACAGTGCGGGTGAAGGTGTTGAGGATCGTGTTGGCGTACTTTTCGAGCGAGCGGAAGGGTGAGAAGGGCACGAACACGATGTCGCGGGGTTGGAGCCGCACATCGGGTAGCTGCCCGCGGATGATGCGCCGGTAATCGACGATGCCAATGGACGGCTGGTTCAGGGAACCCCGGACAATAGCGACCTCGTCGAGGCGGGCGCCGGCGATGGTGCCGCGCGCGTGGGCGATGGCGGAGACCAGGGTGACCTGATCCTTGAAGGCGACGGAACGCGGCTGGGCGACCGCGCCGAGAACGTAGATTTCCGTGGAGAGTGAGGACGGGATGTAGAGGAAGTCATCGGGTTCGAGGTACACGTTCTGGGAGGTGTCGCCCTGGCGGATCAGGCCATGAAAATCCACGGGCACGAACTGCCCGCGCCGGACGAGGAAACTGTGGTGCAGGTCGGCGAGTTCCTCGGTGGTTCCGGCCATGCGCGAGGTGAAGAGGCCCCCGGCGCGGGTGATAGCTTCCAGCACGGTCATGGGGCCTTCCAGGGGATAGAGTCCGGGGGTGTTGACCCGGCCCATGACCCAGACCCGTTGGCTTTCGATACCGCGAAGGGTGATGGCGACCTTGGGGTCGCGGAGGTACATCGCCAGGTGCCGCTCGAGCAGGGCCTTGGTTTCATCCAGGGTGAGCCCCCACACCTGGAGACCGGACAGCAGGTGAAAATAGATGCGTCCATCGGGGCCCACGAAGGTGGAGGTGGGACCGGCTGGGTCCCGAAGCACTTCAATGTCGATGCGGTCGCCGGGGCCGAGTCGGAACGGCACCTCGACGGGTTGCAGGAGCGCGGGATCGAGGAGGTTGGTGACGGTGGTGGACGTGACGAGAGCGTTGGCGGTGGCCGAGGTGTTGGTTGGAGCGTTCGTACCGCTCGCATAGGGGTCGAAGGTAGGGCCGCGGGTGGTGCAGCCGGCGACCAGGGCGAGTCCAAGCAGCGCCCCGAGCCAGTGGAGGGGGCGGGCGAGGACGTGTGAGAAGCGTTTCATGGGAAGCCGCCACGATTCACGAATCGCGCGTTGGGACCCTGAACCGGGGACTCCGGGGGGCGAGACGCCCCCCTCTACGGCAGGCGGGACGCCCGCCGCTACGAAGGCGCGCGCGCTTCCCGATTCGCCATTCGCCATTCCCCATTCGCGGTTCATGCATGGGTCAAAGTGAGGG
>CAUJJW010000240.1 GCA_963205105.1 Verrucomicrobiota bacterium
TGGCCGTGAGCGCAATGGCGGTCTTGGCGGCGGCGACGTCGGCGTTGCAGTTGTAGAGGTGGCCGTCGAAGCCGCGGGCGGTGGGGCTGATCACGGGGGTGATGCCCTGGGCGATGCAGTCGAGCAAGGGGGAGGTGTTGACTTCGACCACCTCGCCGACGAAGCCGAGATCGAGGGGTTGGCCGTCGGGTCCGGGAACGTCGATGCGCCGGGCGCGGAAGATGTCGGGTCCGGCGAATCCGCGGGCGAGGCCGCCGAGCTTGTTGATGGTGGCGACGATCTCCGGGTTGATCTCGTGGGAGAGGACGCTGTTGGCGATTTCGACGGTTTTTTCGTCGGTGACGCGCTGGCCCTGGACGAAGCGGGTTTGGAGGCCTGCCCTTTCCATGGCGCGGGTGATGGCCTTGCCGCCGCCGTGGACGACGATGGGATTGATTTCGACGGCTTCGAGGAAGACGACGTCGCGGGCGACCCCGTTGCGGATGACGGGGTCGGGGGAGTCCATGAAGGAGCCGCCGTATTTGACGACGAAGGTGGCGCCATTGAAGCGCTGAAAGAACGGCAGCGCTTCGAGGAGGGTAGCGGCCTTGGCGATCAGATCTTGCACAGGCCGATGAAACCGGGTGGGAGCCCCGGGATCAACCGCCGAGGGTGGTCGGGTCGGCGACGTTGCCCTTGTTGAAATCGACGTACTCCTCGGTGAGATCGGCGGCGTACAGGATGGCGTTGCCCTTGCCGAGGTTGAGGCGGATGTGGAGGTCGAATTCGGTGGGAGCGACCGCCTTGCAGAGCTCCTGGAAGGTGGCCTGGGTGGGCTGGCCGCGTCGGAGGCTCCACAGGACTTTTTTGCTGCCGGTTGCGGAGTAACCGATGTCGACCTTGTCTTCGACGATGGTGGCAGGGCTGTAGCCGAGGGCGTCGATGATGCGGCCCCAGTTGGGGTCGCCGCCGTGCCAGCTGGTTTTGACGAGGGGACTGTTGCCGACGCTGCGGGCGGCGGCATCGGCGTCGGCGTTGCTGCGGGCGCCCTGGACGCGGAGGGTGACGACGCGGTGGACGCCTTCGCCGTCGCGGACGATCTTGTAGGCGAGTTGGAGGCAGACGTGGTTCAGGGCGGCCTGGAAGGTGCGGCGAGCGGCGGCGGTGGGTTTGCGGACAGCGGCGCGGGAGTTGCCGGCGAGACCGTTGGCGAGGAGGAGCACGGTGTCGTTGGTGCTCATGTCGCCGTCGACGGTGATGCGATTGAAGCTGAGGGCAACGGCTTCCTCGAGCATGGGCTGGAGGATACGGGCGTCGATGTTCGCGTCGGTGGTGAGGAACGCGAGCATGGTGGCGTGGAGGCCCTGGGGGACGGCGGCGGGTCGGGCGCCGGTGGCGGACATGCCGGGTTGAATCATGCCGGCGCCCTTGCAGATGCCGCCGAGGCGGACGGTGCGGCCGTCGAGTTTGAACTCGATGGCGACCTGCTTGGGTTGGGTGTCGCTGGTCATGATGGCTTCCGCGGCGTGGGCGGCGTGCTCGGGGGTGCGACCGAGGAGCGGGGCGACCTTGGCGATGCCGGCGCGGACGTTGTCCATGGGCATGGCCACCCCGATGCGGCCGGTGGAGCCGACGAGCACGTGTTCGGGTTGGAGGCCGAGGATTTTGGCGGCGACGGCGGTCATGTTGCGGGCATCGCGGAGGCCGGGTCGGCCGGTGCAGGCGTTGGCGTTGCCGGAATTGACGACGATGGCCTGGGCGGTGCCTTGGCGGACGCGTTCCACGCACACTTTAACGGGGGCGGCGCAGACCTGATTGGTGGTGAACAGGCCGGCGACGGTGCAGGGCGCCTCGGAAACGATGAGGGTGAGATCGCGTTTCTGGCCTTTGTCGGAGCCTTTGCCGGTGCCGAGGCGTTTGATGTCGCAGAAGACACCGGCGGTGGTGAACCCGAGTGGGGCGACGATGGAACCTTCGAGGTTACGGAAGCTGCGTTTCACGGGAGTCGGGGGATGAAGTGAAAGTCGGGAGACGACGGAAAGGGGTGGATGACCGGGAAGCAGAACGGGCGCGGTGCAGGGGGTGTCTCAATTCTTGCGGGTGCCGCTGCGTTCCTTGAGCCAGTCCCAGTCGGTGGTGGGTTCGGCGGGGGTGCCGGTGGGGAGGGCACCTTTGGTGGCGGGCACGATGGTGGAGGAGGCGACCCAGCGATGGGTTTCGGCATGGCCATCGGCGAACGACAGGTTGGCGTTGCGGTTGTGATAGGACGCGGGGAGGTTGCCCCACTTGGCGCCTTCGTCGAGACGGTTCATGAAGAACCCGTCGTTGATGGTGTCCGGGTGTTCCTCGAGAAAGACGAACGTTTGCGAAGGACGGGTGAAATCGGCGGCGCGGAACGCCTGGATGAAGGCGGGATTGAACCGGTTGGTGAGTTCACCGGGATCGCCGACGAGAGAGTTGACGGCGTACGACCGGATGCGCGGGCCGGCCTCGGAGATGGAACGATCGGAAGGGCATTTGAAGAGGCGCGCGGCGCGGCCGGCGAACGGTCCGAGCAGGGCGTCGGTGAGGTAGAGGGTGTTGGTGTTGTCCTCGCTGGCGCCCCAATCCATGACGTGGTTGGCCCAGGTTTGGCGAAGGGCGCGTGTTTCGCCGACGCCGTGGTTGTTGACGAGGCGATCCTCGTTGTCGTCGGCGTAGAGGTTCCAGGCGAGATGGAGCTGTTTGATATTGCCGGCGCAGGCGGCGGATTGGGCGCGCGTTTTGGCGTTGGACAGGGCGGGAAGGAGGAGCGAGGCGAGAATCGCGATGATGGCGATGACCACGAGCAGTTCGATGAGGGTGAACGCGCGGCGGAAACTCGAGGGCATGCGCATGGATGGGGATGGCTGAAAAGGCGAATAGCGCACGAGTGCTGAACCGGGGAGCGAGGCATGGAGCGAGCGGCCCTCACCCCGGCCCTCTCCCGGAGGGAGAGGGAGGAAGCGCTCCGCGGGTGCCGAGGGTGTGGCGGGTGTGAGTTGCATCGAATCGGTCCGGCTTACTGGAGCCCGGTGGTTTCGGGGAAGCCGCAGAGCACGTTCATGTTTTGAACGGCCTGGCCGCTGGCGCCTTTGAGGATGTTGTCCTCGGCGCTGAAGGCGAGCAGTCGTCCGGTGCGGGGGTCGAGGCGCCAGGCGATTTCGACGAGGTTGGTGCCGACGACATTTTTGGTGTCGGGGAGTGCCTTGCCTTCCAGGAGGCGGACGAACGGTTCATTGGCGTAGGCGTCGCGGTAGCAGGCGCTGATGCGGTCGGCGAGGGCGGCGGCTTCGGTGGCGTTATGGAACGGCTCGGCGGGGGCGAGGTAGAGGGTGGTGTGGATGCCGCGGTTGACGGGCACCAGGTGGGGCGTGAACTGGACGGTGACGGGGTGGCCGGCGGCGAGGGTCAGCTGTTCCTCGATTTCGGACAGATGACGGTGTTTGGGAACGCCGTAAGCCCGGAGGCTTTCGTTGCATTCGCAGAACAGGTAATCGACCTCGGCCTTGCGGCCGGCGCCGCTGACGCCGGACAGGGAGTCGGCGATGATTCCGGTGGATTTGATGAGGCCGGCGCGGATGAGAGGGATGGTGGGGAGCAGGATGCTGGTGGGGTAACAACCGGCGGAAGCGACGAGCGTGGCGTTGCGGATCTGGTCGCGATGGAGTTCGGGCAAGCCGTAGACGGCCTGGGCGAGCAGGTGGGGGGCCGGGTGCTCGTGGTTGTAGAACTCGGCGTAAGTGGCGGCGCTGCGGAGGCGGAAATCGGCGCTCAGATCGATGACGGTGCAACCGGCTGCGAGCAGCGGAATGGCGAATTCGGCGGCAACCCCGTGGGGGAGGGCGAGGAAAACGATGCGGGCTGCTCGGGCGAGGGTATCGGGGTTGGGATCGGTGAAGCGGAGCGTGCGTGACTTCGGGTGGCTGGCGAATTTGGGAAAGATCTGGGCGACGGTTTGTCCCGAGTATTGGCGGGAAGTGACGGCGGCGAGATTGACGCTGGGGTGGTGGAGGAGCAGTCGGACGAGTTCCTCACCGGAATAGCCGGACGCGCCGACGATGGCGACGGGGATGGGGTCGGTGGAGGGAGAGGACATGGTTGAAAAAGGGAGGTTGAAAGAAAAAAGCCCCGCTGGATGGCCAGCGGGGCGTCGGAAGCGGGGAACGATCAGCGTTTGCTGAACTGGAAGCGCTTACGGGCACCGGGCTGGCCGTACTTCTTACGTTCGCGCATACGCGGATCGCGAGTCAGGAGGCCTTCGGTGCGGAGGGGCGCCTTGAGATTGACGTCGGTTTCGAGCAGGGCCCGGGCGATACCGAGGCTGACTGCGCCGGCCTGTCCGATGGGACCGCCACCGGCGACGCTGACGCGGATATCATACTTGCCGACGGACTGGGTTGCGGTGAGAGGCCGCAAGGCGACGGTGCGCAGGGTGTCCGTGGGGAAGTAATTCTCGAGGGGTCGGCCGTTGATGGCGACCTTGCCGGTGCCGGTCACGATGCGGACGCGGGCGGTGGCCGTCTTTCGGCGGCCAGTCCGGACGACTTCGTTGGTCTTCGGATCGATCATGATGATGAGAGCGGTCGAGTAGCGGTGGTCAGGATGGCCTGGATCACTGAGCCGGCGCAAGGACGGCGGGCTTTTGGGCCACGTGCGGGTGTTCGGCTCCCGCGTAGACCTTGAGTTTGGTGAGCAATTGGCGGCCGAGGCGATTTTTGGGGATCATGCCTTTGACGGCGTGATGGATGAGGTCCTCGGGCTGCTTGGCGCGGACCTGGGCCACGGAACGGTACTTTTCGCCACCCTTCCAGCCCGAGTAGGACATGTAGTGCTTGGCGGTTTCCTTCTTACCCGTGAGGCGAACCTTGGAGGCGTTGATGACGACGACAAAGTCGCCTGCGTCCAGGTGAGGCGTGTAAATCGGCTTGTTCTTGCCGCGGAGAATGTCCGCGACCTGGACTGCCACGCGCCCGAGCACCGCGTCCTCGGCATTGATGATGTGCCAACGGCGCTGATCCTGAGCCTGTTTCGGCAGAAAAGTCTTCATGTCTTCCCAGAAAAAAGGGAGGCGAAGGCTACCAGCGGACCGCCTTCCGTCAACAGCCATTTCTGTTCCGTGCATTCGCGAGGCCCTGGGGACCTCATGGCTCGGGCCGATTCACGGCTTTTCCGAGGAATTGGACGTCCCGGAGTCCGGTCTGCCGAAAAAGGTCCGGGCCGGTGCCGGCGACCCCTTGAACCTCCTCGAATTCCGTGGTGAGGCGAAGCTCCTGCAGATGGTCACGCAGGCGGCGGGCATCAACGAGGGAGGGCGATCGTTCACCGGCCACGATTCGGAACCGGATGAGCGGGCGCAGGGCATCGGCGTGCTGGGTCAGCAGGCGGAAGGGTTCCGTTTGCGAAAAAAAGGTCGGATTGGTGTTGAACACCGACATCCAGGCGTCGGGGAAGCGGGAGGGCAGGGAGGCGAGAGTCGGCAGGACGGGGTTGTGGATGACCGCGGCCCCAAAGATCGCGGCATGGTGGGCGGCGTAACGCGCTGCGCCAAAGCCACCCATGCCCCAGCCGTCCACGGCGCGACGGGCTGGGGAACCACCCAGATTCCAGCGCGCCTCGATTTGGGGGATCACCTCCTCGAGCAGAACACTCTCGGTAGGAACCCGGCCTTCCGCGGAATCCATGAACCAACTGCCGCGTCCTCCGTACAGCCAGACCCAGGCGAAAGGTTGGGTTTCCCCAAGCCGCAAGGCGACGTCCAAGTAACCGGTGGTTTCGAGATGCCGGCCCTCGTCCTCGTCGCGTCCGTGGAGGTGATAGACGACCGGCCAGCCGTTGGTGGGAGGCTTGGCCGGTATGGGGGGCAGGTAGAGCGAATAGCCGACCGGCCGCTCCAGCAAGGTGCTGTAGACGACGTGATGTCGCAGGCGGGGAGGAAGGGTGGACGGGGGGTTGACCCAGGGGCCGTCGCGATCGGTGGACCTGGCCGTGCCCAGCCAGGAAACGGCAAATTCCAGGCCTTCCAATGCGGCTTCGGCGGGGAGCGATGGACCGTCGGTGATTGGCTCCCGGATTTCGTCCCATTCGACGGCGAGGCGGTTCTGGCGCAGGACGTCGCGGAGTGCCCGGTTTTCGGCCAGCCAACGGTCTTGATGGCCAACGACGAGGCGCAGGCGGCTGCGATTCCGGAGTTTTGCCTGGTGCAGGGGTGCCAGGAATGCGGGTTGGTTGGTCGCGGCACGCTCGAACTGGGAGCCGAAGATCTCGCGGAAATCCTCGCGAAGAGCCGGCTGGTTGGCCCAGGCCTGGGCGGCATGAAATGGGCCCGAATAGGAGGCCGCCGAGCCAAACGTCTCGGGGTGGGCAACCGCGAAGCGCACAGCTCCGAAACCGCCGCGTCCGATGCCTTGGATGGCGCGATTGTCCCGATCGGGCAGCGTCCGGAATGACCGGTCCACGGCGGGAATCAGCTCATGGACGAGTGTGGTGGCCGCGGGTATCAGGCCCGACGCGGCATCGGTGTAGAACGCCTCGGCTCCATAGAGGACGTAGACGACGAACAGCGGCGGGAGGGTCCGGTCGAGGATGGCCTGATGAACCTGCGCCGGTGGAAGCGCCGGCCTGTTGGAGTCGCCGGATTGGTCGGGCAGCCAGTAGAGGACGGGGAATCGGTTGGTGGCGTCGGGCGAATAGCCCGGGGGTGGCAGCACTTCGAACGGGACCGGGCGGCCCAGAATTCTGCTGGTGTAAGCGTGGCGCTCGGCTTGCGGGTGGGGCTGGGGATCGGGGGCAGCCCGCACGATGCCGGACGCACCCCAGAAGATGAGGACCACACTGGCGAACAGCCTCCACGGCGTGCGTGAAGGCGTGGAAGCCCGACGGCGCGGCTGTGCCGGCGACGGTGAACTCACGGCTGGAGCACGATTTTGCCGGAGAGCGTGCCGCGTTTTCCGACGGTGGATTCCTCCTGAAGTCGGTGAGCGAGGGCGGCGTCGGCGAGGGGTAGAACGCGGTCGATGCGTGGCTTCAGCTGGCCTTCGGCGAGCCAGCGATTGATGTCCACGGACGCGGCGCGCTGTTCTTCCGGGGTCGCCGCAAACATGACGAAACCGCGGAGGGAGCAGCCTTTGACGTAGAATGGGCCGACGGGAAAGGGCGGGCGGGCGTCGCGTCCGGCCATGAGGATGAGGCGACCGCGGGCGGCGAGGGCGGCGGTGGCGCGATCGAAGTCGGGTTCGCGGGTGGTTTCCCACCAGACGTTCACGCCGGACGGGGCGACCTTTTTCAGTTCGGCGGCCACGTCCTGGGTGGCGTAGTTGAAGGCGGCTTCGGCGCCCAATTCTCGGCAGGCCTGCACTTTGGCGTCGCTTCCGGCGGAGCAGAACACGCGGGCGCCGAGGGCGCGGGCCAGGTGGAGCACGGTGGAGCCGACGCCGCCGCTGCCGCCGTTGATGAAGAGGGTTTCGCCGCTGCGGAGTTGGGCTTCACGCACCAGGCCGAGGTGGGCGGTGATGGAGACCAGCGCGGCGGCGGCGGCCTGTTCGTCGGTCACGGCGTCAGGCAGGGGATAGGCCCAGGCGGCATCGATGGCGATCTGTTCGGCGAACGTGCCCTGTCGTCCGAGCAAACCCTGATTGCTGCCCCAGACCCGGTCGCCGACCTTGAAGGTGCGCACCTCGGAGCCGATGGCTTCGACGACGCCGGCGAAGTCGCAGCCGACGATGAAGGGTCGGGGGAGGTCGACGGGGATGAGGCCGGATCGGATGTAGGTATCGATGGGGTTGACGGCGACGGCGCGGGTGCGGACGAGCAGTTGGTTGGGCAGCGGTTGGGGGGCTGGCAGGTCGCCGAACTCGATCACTTCCGGGGGACCAGTGCGCTGAAGAAACGCGGCCTTCATGGGGGTGGACCTTGGAGGACGGGTGGGAGAACGGCAACGGGGTTTCCTTCGGCAATCGACGGCTCGCACTGGGGCGGGAGGAGGGTTAAACTGGCGAGGATGAATCGAGAAGCGTGGGTGATGTTCCTGGCTTTGGCCGTGGCCAGCGCGTTGGGGGTCCTGGGATTTGCCGCGTGGAAGAAGAACCAGGAGCTCGGGACGGTTCGACTTCAATTGGCCGAGGCGAACAAAGCCGCGGAACAACGGGGCGCCCATTTGGCTGAAGCGGCGCACGCCCTGGAATTGGAGCGCAAGCGCACGGAGGCGCTGGCCCAGGAGATCTCCACGGTGACGAACACCCAGCAACGGCTGGAGTCCGAGATGCGGGCGGCGCTTCAGTCGCGCGACATCGCGATCTCGGAACTTCAGGGAAAACTGACGGTCAACATTCTGGATCGCATTCTGTTCGACTCGGGCGAGGCAACCCTGAAGGCCGAGGGGATGCAGGTGCTGGATCAGGTCGCCAAGGTTCTGGCGCGTTTCGAGTCTCGACAGGTCCAGGTGTTTGGCCACACCGACAACATCCCGATCCGGCTCAAATACCCGAGCAACTGGGAGCTCTCGACCGCCAGGGCGGTGTCGGCGGTGCGGTATCTGACGGAAAAAGCAGGGGTCGATCCCCGGCGGTTGTCAGCCGTGGGTTGTGGAGAATTTCAGCCGATCGCGGACAATTCCACGGCGGAGGGTCGGGCCAAGAACCGGCGCATCGCGTTGGTCGTGTTGCCCGAACAATTTGCGCCCACGGACGTGGATCGATCGCAGACCAATGCTCCGACGGCGACTCCGCCGACGACGACGGGTGTTTCCACGAATTCCGTGCCGTCGGCGCCGGTGAATCCGACCAATGCTCCGGCCACCGACGTGGAAGGGGGCGAAAACCTACCGCTGGCTCCCGCGACGAATGATGTGGCTGAGAGCGCGGTGCCGCCGGGGGGCGCGGTGGCTGAGCCGGTGTCGGTGACGTCGCCTACGCCGTGATGGTCCGCTCGTCTTCCTTGCCGACCGCCGCGGCGAGGTCCTGCTCGTGTTTGGCCCGGGCCGAATCCACGTCGTACTTGTCGTTGTCGGGGTGCGACGGATTGAGCGGCGAGATGTCGCGCAGTTTCTGAATGATGGGAGGCAGATGCTGGAGCAGGTAATCGACGTCTTCGTCGGTGTTGTAGATGCCCAGGCTGAACCGCACGCAGCCGCGGGCGCGCATGGGGGTGAGGCCCATGGCCATCAGGACGTGGGAGGGGTCCAGGGAGCCGGTGGTGCAGGCGGAACCGCTGGAGGCACAAATGCCAACCTGGTCGAGCAGCATCAGGACGGCTTCGGCTTCGACGAATTCGAAGGCGATGTTGGAGGTGTTCGGGAGCCGATTCTCGCGGTCGCCGTTGACGAACGTGTTGGGAATCGTCTTGAGGATCGTCGATTCCAGCCGGTCCCGGAGCTTCCGAACCCTCGCGTACTCGGTGGAGAAGTGGGCGGATGCCAACTCGGCCGCTTTGCCGAAGCCGATGATGTGCGGGACGTTTTCCGTGCCGCCGCGTCGACCCCGTTCCTGATGGCCGCCGATAACGTACGGTTGGAAACGGGTGCGGCGCTTCACATACAGAAGACCAATGCCCTTGGGTGCGTAAAGCTTGTGGGCCGAGAGCGACAGGAAATCCACCCCGGTGGCCTTCACGTCGAGCTTGAGTTTGCCCGGAGTCTGGACGGCATCGGTATGAACCAGGACGCCTTTGCTGCGGCAGATTGCGGCGATTTCCTCCACGGGGAACAGCACGCCGGTTTCGTTGTTCGCCCACATGGTCGAGACGATGGCGGTGTCGGGACGAATCGATTTCTCGAGCAGATGCAGGTCGAGGGAGCCGTCGGAATCAACCGGCAGGAACGTCACGTCGTAACCCTGTTTCCGCAGAAACTCGCCGAAATTGATGTTGGCGGAGTGCTCGACCGCGGTGGTGATCACATGACGCTTGCCGGGTTGGGTGACCAGGGCGCTGTGAATGGCGGTGTTGTTGCTCTCGGTGCCGCAGCTCGTGAAGGTGATCTCCTTGGGATCGGCGTGGATCAGTTCGGCAATATGCGACCGGGCCGTCTCCACCGCTTTGTGAACCTCGGTGGCCATGCGGTAGGCGCTGGAAGGGTTGGCCCAACCGTCGCGCAGGAAGGGGATCATCGCGTCGGCGACTTCCGGGGCGACCCGGGTGGTCGCGTTGTTGTCGAAATAGTAAAATCGCTCCTGGCTCATGGCATCGTGTGCTTCCTTCCGGTGTCCGAGAACCGGACTGAACTTGTCCGGTTCAGTCTAGGGAAGGTCGGTAGCTCTGCAAGTGCTTCGGTGAAGGTGGCACCGGCGTCACCTCGCGCACTGGCATTGGGCTTGACCGAATCGGCCAAACGGTTGACAGGGTCGGTGGTCGGGCGCAAGATTTAGTTAAGTAACCTGAGTAACTTAGTCATGAATACAGTTGAGACCAGCAAGGCGAAGCTGAGCCATAATGAAGTGATCAAGGAGGCGGTGCCGACGCTGGCGGGGTCGATCGCGGCGACTTTGGCGGATCCGAACGCGGATCGTTTTTCGGACGACGACCAGCAATTCATCAAGTTTCACGGGATTTATCAGCAGGACGACCGGGATCTGCGGAAGACGGGGAAGAAGTACATCGTGATGGTGCGGGGGCGGATCCCGGGCGGGGTGATGTCGTCGGCGCAGTGGTGTGTGTTCGACGATTTGGCGGACCAGTATGGGAACAAGACGCTGCGGATCACGACGCGGCAGAGCATTCAGTTTCATGGCGTGGTCCTGGCGGGGCTGGGGCCGCTGGTCAAACGGATCAATGACAGCCTGTTATCGACATTGGCGGCGTGCGGGGATGTGAACCGGAACGTGTTGGCGCCGCCGACTCCGGCTTACACGCGGGCGCGGGAGGAAGTGTTTGCGGACTGCGTGCGGGTGGCGGATGCGTTGGCGCCGAAGACGCACGCCTACCACTCGATTTGGGTGGAAGGGGTGCAATTGGATTTGAACGATCCGGCGAACAAGGACTTCGTGGATCCGCTGTACGGCAAGACGTATCTGCCGCGTAAGTTCAAGACGGCGTTCGTGATTCCGCCGCTGAACGACCTGGATGTGCTGACCAACGATCTGGGGCTGATTGCGGTGGTCGAAGGTGATCGGTTGGTGGGTTACAACCTCGCTGTGGGGGGCGGGATGGGGCGTAGCCACGGGAACGAGGCGACCTATCCCCGCATGGCGGACGTGGTGGGATTCTTTACGCCGGACCGGTTGATTGCGGTGGCCGAGGCGGTTTTGAAGGTGCATCGGGACTTTGGTGATCGGGCGGATCGCAAGCATGCGCGCTTGAAATATGTGGTGCAGGAGCGGGGGGTGGAGTGGACGCGGGCGCAGATTGAAGAGCGGGCTGGATTCAAGCTGGAGCCGGCGCGGCCGTTCGTGTTCACCAAGCAAGGCGACCTCTATGGCTGGCACCGGCAGGTGGATGGGCGATGGTTTTTGGGTTTGTGGGTGGAAAGCGGGCGGGTGAAGGACAACGGGCAGGGCCGGATGAAGGCGGCGCTTCGCAAGATTGCCGAGCGATTCCCGGTGGAGTTCCGGTTGACTGCCAATCAGAACGTTTTGGTGGCGAACGTGACCGAGGCGGACCGGCCGGCGGTGGCGACGATTCTCGCGGAGCACGGGGTCAAGACCGAGAACCAAGCGACCGCGCTGCAGGGGGCATCCATGGCCTGTCCCTCGATGCCGACGTGCGGGCTGGGTTTGGCGGAGTCGGAGCGGTATTTGCCCGGCCTTTTGACCCGTCTGGAGGCGGTTTGTTCCGAGGTGGGACTGGGTGGCGAGGAGATCATCATTCGCATGACGGGCTGCCCGAACGGCTGTGCCCGGCCGTACGCCGCCGAGTTGGGTTTCGTGGGTAAGGCGCCTGGTCGCTATCAGATCTGGCTGGGAGGCAATGAAGCGAGCACGCGGGTGAATCGGTTGTGGAAGGACAACGTGAAGGACCCGGACATCGTGACGGAATTGCGTCCGGTGCTTGCGCGGTATGCGAGCGACCGACAGCCGGGGGAGCGTTTCGGGGATTGGTCCGCCCGTGTGCTTTGGAATGAAGCCGGTGCCGTGGCGGTTTGAGCGGCGGTCATGCGAACGCTTTCCGGAACGAAAAAGGGCCGGCTTTATGGGCCGGCCCGAGAAAGGCATCGCGAGTGGCGGATGCGCCGCTCTGGCGCTTGTCCGTCACCCGTTGAGGGCTTCGTAGACCTTGCCGACCATTTTTTCGTCCGGCTTCAGGGTCTTGGACCCCTTCTGCCACTGGGCGGGGCAGGCCTCGTCGGGATGCTTGGCCAGGTAGGCGTTGGCCTCCATTTTCCGGAGCAGCTCATCGGCGTTGCGGCCGACGTTGTAGAAGTTGACCTCGGAGGACACCAGGGTGCCGGCCGGATTGATGATGAAGGTCCCTCGCAAGGCGAGTCCGCTGCCGGGGTCGTAGACGCCGAACATTCGGCTGACCGTGCCGGTGGGGTCGGCGGCCATGAGGTACTTCACGCTGGAGAGAAGGCGCTCGCTGTTGCGCCAGGCGAGATGGCTGAACTTGGTGTCGGTGGACACGCCCAACACTTCGGCACCGAGTTCTTTCAGGGCGACGTGTTTCTCAGCGAGATCGGCGAGTTCGGTGGGGCAGACGAAGGTGAAATCCGCCGGGTAAAAGACCAGGATGGTCCATTTGCCCTTTTTCTTGATGTCGGCGAGCGAGACTTTTCCGAATTCCCCCTCGGCGGGGTCATAGGTTTCCATTTCGAAGTCGGGCACCGAGGTTCCGACGGAGACGACGTGTTGTTCTTGGGACATAGGCTTAGGAGTTGGTTTCAAGGTCGGTCCATTCGAAAGTGCGGGGGTAGTCGTGCGCGGAGCGCTGTCCCCGTGGTTCCGACCCGAACCGGCGGCCCGAGACATGACGCCAGACCTGCCGCGGGTCAAGACATCGAATCCTTTCATGAGTGCTGATATCGATCTAAGCGTTGCTAATGGTGAGCTGGCCGGCTTGTCCGCGCTGCAAGTCGTCGAGTGGGCGGTGCGGCGCGCCAATGGCCGGGCGATTGTGTCGACGAACTTCCGTCCGTTCGAAGCGGTGGTGTTGCACCTGTGCGTGCAGGTTCAGCCGGACATCCCGGTGCTTTGGGTCGACCACGGATACAACCGGCCCGCCACGTACAAGCATGCGGAGGATCTGCGGCAGCGGTTGGGCCTGAACCTGAGGGCCTACCTGCCGAAGGTGACCGCGGCGCATCGTGACGCGGTGCATGGTCCGATTCCGACGCCCGACGAAGAAGACAAGCTGAAGCAGTTCAGTGCCCTGATGAAACTGGAGCCCTTCCAGCGTGGCATGCGGGAACTGGCGCCGACGGTTTGGATCACGGCGTTGCGGAAGGTGCAGAATCCGAATCGGGCCGGTTTGGACATCGTTTCGGCGGACGCCAACTTTGGGGCGTTGAAGGTGAGTCCGGTTTTCCATTGGAGTGACGCTCAGTTGGAAGCGTATCTCCAGGAGCACCATCTGCCGAACGAGTGGGATTATTTCGACCCGGCGAAGGCCGATGAGAAGCGGGAATGCGGTCTTCACGCGGCCTGGGGTGGGAAGGCTGTGGGTTCCCACGCATGAGCGGTGACGCTGGTTCTGTCGCCAAGAGCTCCGAGTTCGCATCGCCCTCTGTATTTTCCATGTCCTCGTATCATCTCGATCACCTGCAGCATCTCGAAACCGAGGCCATTCACGTCATGCGTGAAGTGGCCGCTGAATTCGAGCGCCCGGCGTTGTTGTTTTCCGGTGGCAAGGATTCGATCTGCCTGCTCCGTCTTGCGGAGAAGGCATTCCGGCCTTCGGACCTTCCGATGCCGCTGCTCAACGTCGATACCGGCCATCATTTCCCCGAACTCAATGATTTCCGGGACCGGCGGGCGGCGCAGTTGGGTTCCCGGCTGATCATCCGCAAGGTGGAGGACGCGATCGCATCGGGTATCGCCGTGCCAGCGCCCGGTGAAGTGAGCCGCAATCGTCTGCAGATTCCGACATTGCTGGCGGCGATCGAGGAGTTCCGGTTCGACTGCGCGATTGGCGGCGCCCGGCGGGACGAGGAAAAGGCGCGGGCGAAGGAGCGCTTCTTCAGTTTCCGTGACGCTTTTGGTCAATGGGACCCAAAGAATCAGCGGCCGGAGATCTGGAACATCTACAACGGCCGGATCAATCCGGGAGAGCACATGCGGGTGTTCCCGCTCTCGAATTGGACCGAGATGGATGTCTGGGAGTACATCAAGCGCGAGTCGCTCGAGGTGCCCACCATCTATTTCAGTCACCAACGCCGATGCGTGCGGCGTGGTGGTCAGTGGCTGCCGGTTACCGAACTTCTGCCGTCGAAACCCAACGAAGAAGTACGTGAACTGGTGGTCCGGGTCCGGACGATCGGCGACATCATTTCCACGGGAATGGTGGAGAGCCCGGCGGATTCGGTGGACGACATCCTGGCGGAGATCGCGGCCGCCCGGGTCACGGAACGGGGATCACGTGCGGACGACAAGTCGAGCGAGGCCGCCATGGAAGACCGCAAGAAGCAGGGATATTTCTGATGGTTCGCAGGGTCCGGATGCCTGGTGCCCGGGCCGGAATGCTAATCTGACTCCATTCGATTTTGTTCGAGCGCATGCCCCACACTCACTCTCATCCCGTCGAAATCCTCCGGTTCAACACGTGCGGGTCCGTCGATGACGGCAAGTCGACGCTGATCGGCCGACTCCTGTACGACTCCAAATCCCTGATGGAGGACCAAATCGAGGCATTGGAACGGTCGGCGGACATCACGGGGGGCGGTCAGATCAATCTGGCGAACCTTACCGACGGTCTGCGTGCCGAGCGTGAGCAGGGCATCACGATCGATGTGGCCTACCGTTATTTCGCGACGCCGCGCCGGAAATTCATCATCGCCGACACGCCGGGCCACATTCAGTACACCCGCAACATGGTGACGGGGGCATCGACGGCCAACCTGTCGATCGTGCTGGTGGACGCCCGGAACGGGGTGACGGAGCAAAGCCGGCGGCACACGTGCATTGCGGCGTTGCTTGGAATTCCCCACCTCATCGTGGCGATCAACAAGATGGATTTGGTGGGATGGGACGAGGACCGGTTTTTGGAAATCCGGGATGAGTTCGAAGGTTTTCTGCCGCGTCTCGATGGCATGCGGGACGTGAAGTTCATTCCGATCAGCGCGTTGAATGGCGACAACGTGGTGGATGCGTCACCGAAGACTCCTTGGTACCAGGGCCCGACGCTGCTGGGGCATCTGGAGACGGTGCACATCGCGAGCGACTGGGACTTGAGCCGGTTTCGATTCCCGGTGCAGTGGGTCAACCGCCCCAACAACCCGCGCGATCCGGCGCTCCATGATTTCCGGGGTTTGAGCGGGCAGATCGCGGCCGGGATTGTGCGCAAGGGTCAGCCGGTGCTGGTGCTTCCGAGCGGGGTGAAAACCCGGGTCAAGGAGATCTGGACGTACGACCGATCACTGGACGAGGCCTTTTGTCCTCAGTCGGTGACTCTGGTGTTGGAGGATGATCTGGACGTCAGCCGGGGGGACATGCTGATCGGGCCCGATTTTCTGCCGGGCATGAGCAGTGAGGTGCGGGCGCGGGTGTGTTGGATGAATCCGAAACCGCTGCAACGGGGGCGTAAATGCTTCCTGAAGCATACGTCCAGCACGGTTCAGGCGGTGGTGACGGGGATCGATAGTCGCCTCGACATCCGCACCTTCGAGTCGGAACCCGAACCGCCTGAGCTGGCGATGAACGATCTCGGTGAGATCCGCATCCGTACCTCGAAGCCGCTGGTTTACGACGGCTACGCATCCAGCCGGCTGACCGGGTCCTTCATCCTGATCGAGCAGGGGACGAACATGACCATCGCCGCCGGCATGCTTCAGCCACCGACGGAAATCGTGAAGCCGGACTACACCGATTTCGCGATCTGAACCTTCGCAGGGTCGGTTTGAGGCGGCGCAGGCCAGGGGGCGGATGCGACGGCCGACCTTCGGGGCTGAGGTCCGTGGTCAGTTGCCCGATCGGACGGGAAGCGCGGCGGGTGGGAGCTCTGTTTCCGCCACGGAGTTGGTGGAGAAGCGCACGTACGGGAAGCACTCCGGGATGTGGGAATCCCAGACGTGATGAGCGCTGAGCGCCCAACCGCCGGAGTCCCTGGCGGGCGCGGCTTCCTTGTAGGTGTTGAACCGGGAGAGATCGATGCGCCAGACGTCGCCATGCTTGGGCGGCAGCGCGCGTCCATCGGTGGCGAGCCACTTCATCCCGGCCCAGGGAAACGCCAGTTCCACCGTCCAGCCGCGGTCCCGGTCGGTGTCGTTGTTGATCGTGCCATCCACGAACACCGCGGTCTGTTTGTTCGGGAAATGCCAGTCGAAGTGCCCGAGTCGAGGTCCTCGAGGATGCGTGGTGAAGCCTACACCATTGAACGGGCGGAGATGGCCGCGGGCGAACTCGGGCGCCTTGGAGAAACCGGTGCGTTCCCATGCCTCGTCCCAGATGAAGAAGACCTCGTAAGGCGTGTTGAACGCGTTGAGCTCAAATTCGTAATAGGCATCCGGCCCCGCGATGAACACCTCGATGTCGTTGTCCTCGTAGATCGGTGCGTTGACCTGGGTGAACTTGGCGTGCACGAACGGTTCCTCCACCCGAATGCCGAGGTAGAGATTGAGTTCATCCCAGACAATGGTCGCGTGCGTGGCGTGGAGGGTCGGGCCGCCGGAAATCAGATCCACGTAGCGCGGCGAGAGTGGCGCCTGGTGCCAGATGGCTTCGTCGAGGCGTCCGTCGATCTTGGGGGTGACCGGCGCGCGGTGTGCGGTGTAACGGACGATGTCGAAGTCCGCGCAAGGAAAGGCGGCTGGGGTGTTGGTGGTTTGGGCTGGGAGTCGGGGGGCGAGACTGCTGAAGGCGAGGACGACGAGCAACGATGACAGACGGCGTGGCGATGCCATGGGCGGTGAGGGTGGGCAAGTCGCCGGACCCTCAACAGCGCGAAGTGGGTGCATGAAAACATTTCTCGAAGGCATGGCTGTTTTCGCTCGGTGACGGCGGAAGTTGGAGACCTTCGGGAAAGAAAAAGCCCCGGGGCTGGTGGCGCCCGGGGCTTGAGAGATGACTGAAACCGAACCTTGGAACCCTTCCGCTTAGGACGGGTTGATCTTTTGCTCGTCGGATTCAGGGGCCGGGGCGCTTGCCTCGGGGCTCACCACGGTCGGAGCTGCGGCATCGGGAGCGGCTGGCTCGGCGGCGGGGGCTTCGGCTTCCACTGGCGCCACTTCGGACGAAGTGGTGGCGGCTGTTTCAACGGTCTCCGCACTCACTTCGCCGGCAACTTCCGCGGCGGGTTCGGTGGTCGCCACGGCAACTGCTGCGGCAGGAGCCGCAGGTTGAGCACGCGGGGGCCGAGGCGGCGGGGTGGGCCGGGGAGCCGGCTTCTTCGCCAGTTCAACACGACCGTTCGCGAACTCGATGACGTGCCCTTCGTGGATGAGCCAATGAAGGTCGCCGACGATGGCAGAGAGTTCGGGAGAGGGCGGGGTTTCGGTCCCTTCGGCGGCCGGGGCGGCGTCGGCGGGAGGCAGTTGAACACCCATGGCTTCCAGGAGTTTGCGTCGGGTGCACTCCGGGGTGGCCTGGATGGTGTCGACGATGCGTTTGACGCCTTCGGAGACCGGGCTGGTTTCCATGTCGAGGAAGCGCGGACGCGCGACGGCGACGTGGAGGACGGTCTTGTTGACCTTGAAGAAATGGAGACCGCGGTGGGCGAAGTCGTCGCTCAACCGGGTGACCAGCTTCAAGGGGAAGCGCTGCTGGAGGTCGAATTCCCGACGGGCCAAGCGGCGGAGCGGGGGCGGCAGAGCTTCGCGGGCGGCGGGAGTCCTGACGATGTGACTGGACTCGGGCTTGATGATGTTCGGCAGGTGGACCTGACGGAAGTGCTGTTCGACGGCGTCCCGGCTTCCCAGCTTGAGGGGCTCGGGAAGGTTCAGGCAGACGTACTCGAACTTGAAGCTCTGTTCCTCGATCCACTGCTTCACGACGGCTTCCTCGCGAACGATGCGGACGCGGGACTTGTAGACATCAAACGGCAGCCGCGAGAAGCGCTCCGTATGCAGGCGCTGAAGTTTCGCCTGGTAGTCGTGCAAGTTCGGCGGGCCGAGGACGATGCCGCTCATGCCGCATTGGGCCACGAACGTGTAGGTGCCCTTCGGCGGGTCGACGGCGATCTTCTCGGTCTGATAGAAGGTCCCGAAGTGTTTGCTCAATACGTGCCGGGTGGCGTCGCCTTCGGTCAGCCAGACGGTGTCGTCCAGATTGCAGGTAAAGAACTGCCGCGGCGTGCCGTCGGAATTATTTCCATGCGCCCGGAAATGCAGCTGATAGCGGTCCGGGCGCTTCAGAATCAGATGAGCGATGTCGAAGAGCGGGTAGGCTCGACCGGTTTGCCGGATCTGACGGGCGAGTGAATCGACGCCTGTCGGATCGGGGATCAGGTCGGCGTTGATTCCCTCCGGCAAATCCTCCTGGGGATCTGGGCGTCGGAAATCACCGCGATCACCTCCTCGTCGGTCGCCAGGACGGTCACCACCTCCACTGCGGGGTCGGCCGCCACCGCCGCCGCCGCCGCCGAAGCGTTGTTGGGGGCCGGCAGGTCCGGAAGCTCCGCCTGGGCCGCCTGGGCCTGGGGGTCTTCGAAAATCCGGACGACCGCCGCCGCCGCCGCCGCCGCCGCGGAAGTCCCGGCGTGGGCCTCCCGGGCCACCTGGGCCGCCGGGCCCGCGGCCTCGTGGTCCGCGGCGATCGCCGCCACCGGCGTCTTCGAAGTCAGCGTAACGGTTGGCCGTCTGGGGTTGACGCGCCCAGGCGGGTAACAGCTGGAGATCCAGATCCAGCTCGATTTCAGGCTTCTCGCTCATGATACTACTAATCCCCATCGTTGAATGGGCAGGGGCCTGCATCGTTTGCTGCAGGGAGGGGCAGCTTGGCTGTTGGAGCCCGGCGTTTGCAAGCATCCCGTTCAGCGGATCCAGAGATGGTTTTCACGGGACTGTGGCGGGTTGGACGAGGATTCGGGGTTGCGCCCGGGGGTTGGGCTCCGCTTAGCTGACGGGGACGACGATTCGACTCCAACCAGGCCACCCAGTAAGAACGGAATCCCGCAATGTCGAGCATTGGCAAATTGATGAAGCAGGCGGCCCGCATCCAGAAGCAACTGGAAGCTAAGCAGGCCGAATTGGCAGCCCGAACCATTGAAGCCACGAGTGGTGGTGGGGCTGTGAAAGTGGTGGTTCGAGGTGATGGGACCATTGCCTCCATCAAAATTGATCCCCAAGCCGCCAATCCGGCCGATGTGACGATGCTCGAGGATCTGGTCCTGACCGCGGCGAACAACGCGCTGGGCCAGGCCAAGGAACTTCAGAACTCCGAGATGGGGTCCGTCGCGGGCGGGCTTCAGTTGCCCGGGTTGATGTGACCCACCGCCTGCCCGAGCCGCTGTTGGCCCTGATCGCCGCTCTGAGCCGGCTGCCAGGCATCGGCCCCCGTTCGGCGGAACGCCTTGGATTGCATCTGGTCCAGACCGATCCCGCGTTGGTCGCGCAGTTGGCCCGGTCGCTGGTGGATGCCCGCGAACGCATCCGGACCTGTGACGCATGCGGTGCCCTGACCGAGGTGAATCCCTGCAACCTCTGCACCGACCCCGGCCGTGACGCCTCCCTGCTCTGTGTGGTCGAGCGGGCCACGGACATTCTGGTGCTCGAAAAAGCAGGCACCTTCCGCGGTCGGTATCATGTCCTGGGCGGGCGGTTGTCGCCAGTGAACGGCGTGGGTCCTGAGGACCTGCGCCTGGAGGAACTCACCCAGCGACTCGCACAGGGGACGGCCAAGGAACTGGTGCTGGCGTTGGGCACGGATGTGGAAGGCGACGCCACGGCGCACTACCTGGCGGAACGGTTTGGTTCCCCCACGGTGAGTGTGACGCGGTTGGCGGCGGGATTGCCGGCGGGAAGCGGTCTGGATTTCGCGGATGAACTGACGCTGAGTCGGGCTTTGGAAGGTCGTCGCCCGGTGTGAGGTGTGGATTCGGACTTGTCGGGCCGCGGGGTAATCGGTCACAGAACTCGCGCGATGGCACGTTTACCGGAAGTGGTGGTCTTCGACCTGGGCAAGGTGTTGCTGGATTTCGACTATGGGATCGTCGTGGGGAAGCTGGCGTCCCGCGGGCGGTTGTCGATGCCCGAGCTCAAGCGGTTGTTGGTGGAATCCCCGCTGTTGCCGTCGTATGAGCGCGGGGAGCTGACCTCGCGCCAGTTCTTCGATGTGGTGCAGCGGGAGACCGGGTTTGACGGTGGGTTTGAGGAATTCTCCGGCTACTTTGGCAACATCTTCTCGCCGATCCCGCCCATGGTTGCGTTGCAGGCGGAACTTCGTGGGCGCGGGGTGCCGACGTTTATTTTTTCGAACACCAACGATCTGGCGATCGAGTACGTGCGGCGCGCCTATCCGTTTTTTGGTGGATTTGACGGGTACGTGCTCTCGTACGAGCACGGCTCGATGAAACCGGACGCCCCGCTGTACGCGGTGGTGGAACGGGTGACTGGCCGGCGGGAAGCGGCGATCCTGTACCTCGACGATCGTCCGGAAAACGTGGAGGCCGGGGCAGCGCGCGGCTGGCAGGCGGTCATGCACACCGACCCTGCCGAAACGCGATCTCGGGTTCAGGCGGCGGGCTTGCTGGGGTAGGGGGCAATCCGACCGCTACCGTTCCGGGAACTCGAAACCCACCTTCCCCTTTTCGCCGAGCACAAGGTGGGCGGCGAAATTCTTCCCTGTTTTGCGCGATACGAATCGCTCGAGCAGGTCGGTGCGGCCTTCCTTGAGCAATTTGACCGCCTGCTCGCGATCGAGCGGTTGTTCGAGGATGACCCGGCCTGCGTGGAACTTGCAGGGGCGCTGTTCGCGCTGGCTGTTTTCGCAGACGTAGGTTTCGGGACCTTCGAAGACCCGCCCTTTGCACAGGGGGCAAGCCCCGATCTCGGGCAGGGTGGTGAAGTCGAGTTTGACGGTTGGCGCTGCGGCCTTCTTTTCGCGAGCCGCCTTGGGTTTGGCGGCGCGGGGGGCGAATTCGAAGCTGACCTTGCCTTCCTTCAGAACCAGGAAGGCTTCAAATTTGCGGCCGGTCTTCTTGGAGACGAAGCCCTTGAGCAGCTCTGTCTTGCCCTCGGTCAGCAGTTTCTGCATCTGCGGGAGTTCGACCGACTGCTGGAGGATGATCTTGGAGGAACTGAAGTCGCAGGATTTGGTGGGTGGAACGGACTTCTCACAGACGTATTTCATGCCGGTATCGAACACGTTCGATCGGCATTTGGGGCAGGAGCCCACGGGAGTCTGGTTTGAGAAATCAGGTGGCGTTGCGCCTTCCCCGGTGCCGTCGCCTTCGCCGGACCCTTCGCCGAAGTCGAAGCCGGCTTTGAAATCGGGCGCGGGCCCGAGCTTCATCATGGCGTCGAACGGTCGTCCGAGCTTGCTGCGGAACCCGCGAAGCGGACCTGCCCGACCCTGGGTGATGAGGTCCTCGACCTCCTGGGGCTCGAACTGTCGTCCGAGGATGATCTTGTAGAGCGCCCATTCACAGTTGGGGCTCTGGCACTGGAAGGTCTTGTACGTCTCGTGGATTTCACCGCCGCAGCGGGGGCAGCGGGTGGTGAGCTTGCCGAAGTCGCCGGGGATGGTGTCGAGTTCGTAGCTCTTGGCGCGGGTGACGATTTCCTGGGTAAGGCCCCGGATCTCGTTCATGAAGACATCCCGTCGCAGCTGGCCGCGTTCCATCTGCTTCAGCTTGTGCTCCCATTCACCGGTAAGTTCCGGCTTGGTGAGAGTCTCCACGCCGAGGCCGTTGAGCAGGACCATGAGCGAGAACGCCTTGGCCGTGGGTTGGAGCTCTTTGCCGTTACGCAGGACGTAGTGGTCCTCGATGAGGCCTTCGATGATCTGGGCCCGCGTGGCGGGGGTGCCGAGGCCCTTTTCCGCCATCGCCTCGCGGAGCTCGTCGTCCTCGACCAGTTTGCCCGCGCCTTCCATGGCAGAGAGGAGGGTGGCTTCGTTGTAGCGCGGGGGCGGTTTGGTCTGGCTCTGCTTGACCTCGATGTCCTGGGTCGCGACCTCCTCGCCCGATTGGACGGGGGTCATGACCGGGGTGTCGCCGTCGGACTGGATCTCCTTGCCGTAGATTTCGAGCCAACCGGAGCGGACGAGCACCTTGCCGAAGGACTTGAACGGTTCGCCTTCGACGCGGGTGATGCGGGTGGTTTCCTGGAATTCGGCCGCCGGATAAAACACCGCCAGAAAACGGCGGGTGACGAGGTCGTAGATCTTCTGCTCCGCCTCGCTGAGGTTCTTGGGCGTCTCCGGGGTGGGAATGATGGCAAAGTGATCGCTGACCTTGGCGTTGTTGAACACGCGCCGGTTGGCGGGGCGGACCCAGTGCTCGGTCAGGATGCGGCTCGCAAAGGGGCCGTAGGCGCCATCGCCGGCCAGGGCATCCAGGGTCTTCTGGACGGTTGCCGGATAATCCTCGGGCAGGTGGCGGGAGTCGGTACGGGGATAGGTGAGCGCCTTGTGCTTTTCGTAGAGGGCTTGGGCGAGCGACAGCGTGGTTTTGGCGCTGAAGCCGAAGCGGCCGTTGGCCTCGCGCTGAAGCGAGGTGAGGTCGAAGAGCAGGGGGGAAAGCTGGGTGGTCGGCTTGCTTTCCTCGGTGACGACGCCGGGTTTGCCGAGGCAACGGTCGCGCAGGGTTTCGGCGCGGTTTTTGTCCCAGAGGCGTTCGGGTTTGAGGTCCGGATCGGCCTCCTTGCCGTCGGCTCGGTGAAATTTCTCGTCGAACCAGCGGCCGGTGTAAGTGCCGGCGGTGGCCTGGAAGGTGGCGATGACCTCCCAATAATCGCGGACGACGAACGCGCGGATCTTGTGTTCGCGCTCGACGACGATGGCGAGGGTGGGGGTCTGGACGCGGCCGACCGGGGTTTTGTTGAAGCCGCCGGATTTGTTGTTGAAGGCGGTCATCGCCCGCGTGCCGTTGATGCCGACGAGCCAATCGGCTTCGGCGCGGCAGCGGGAGGCGTCGGAGAGCGGCAGGAGGTCGGTGTCGGTCCTGAGGCGGGCGAATCCTTCGCGGATGGCGGCGGGGGTCATCGACTGGAGCCAGAGCCGCTGGATGGGCTGTTTGGCGCCGGTATGGGCGATGATGTTGCGGAAGATGAGTTCGCCCTCGCGCCCGGCGTCGCACGCGTTGACGAGGCGGTCGACGTCCTTGCGTTTGATGAGTTTGACCAGCGTCTTGAGGCGGTTCTCGCTCTTTTCGATGGGGGCGAGCGTGAAGTGGGGCGGGAGGTGCGGGAGGGCGTTGAACGTCCATTTCCCCCGCTGCACCTCGAATTGCTCGGGAACCGCGAGTTCGAGGAGGTGACCCACTGCGGAGGAAAGCACGTACTCGTCGCTCTCGTAGTGATCTTCGATCTTTTTGAAACCACCGAGTGCCCGGGCGATGTCGGTCGCGACGGACGGTTTCTCGGCGATGATGAGAGCCTTACCCATGACGAAAAGTGCGCGGCTTCTACACCACGCGCCACGCGGCGCGCAATGGTTTGATGGAAATCGATTTCATCCGAGGATCGGTTTTTGAGGCTTCGATGTGGCCAATTCAGGGGGTGGACGGCCGGGATCGACGACGTTCCCGGAGGATTTCGATGACGGCTGGCAGGATGGAAATCACGATGATGGCCAGGATGACGACGGAAAAATTCTTCTTAACAAACTCAAAGTTGCCGAAGAAGTAGCCTGCAACGGAACAGAGGACAACCCACAGAATCGCGCCCACCACGTTGTAGGCCATGAAATGGCGGTAGCTCATGTGCCCGGCACCCGCCACGAACGGCGCGAAGGTCCGCACGATCGGCACAAAGCGCGCGATGATGATGGTCTTGCCACCGTATTTCTCGAAAAACGCGTGGGTGCGGTCCAGGTGCTCCTTCTTTACCACACGCGGAAACCGATGCTGGAGACCTTCCCCGGCGACGCGGCCGATCGTGTAGTTGACCGTGTCCCCCAGGATGGCGGCGACAATCAGCAACCCGATGATGAGCGGCAGGTTGAGTCCGCCGGTTGCGGCCAGAGCCCCGGCGGCGAACAGCAGCGAGTCCCCCGGCAGGAACGGCGTTACCACCAGCCCTGTCTCGCAGAACACGATCAGGAACAGGATGCCGTAAACCCAGGGACCATAGTCCGCCACCATCTCCGCCAGGTGGCGGTTCAGGTGCAGCACAATGTCGAGAATCTGTCGGAGCGCTTCCACGGCGGGCAGAGAGTGCGAGCATGTGAGCCCGTCGCCCAACAAAATTCCTTCTCTCCGGGGAAGGCCCTCTGGCCTTCCGATGCAGAGCGGATGGGGATGGGGCGAAATGTCGGAGGACACGATTCTCTTTTCGACAGGATGAACATGATGAACAGGATGAAATGCCGTGACGCTGGGTTCCTGGGCATCCTGTTCATCCTGTGAATCCTGTCCAAAACCCTCCAGTGCTTGGTTCACCCATCCATGACCTGGAGATGTGCGGCGGATCCTCCGTTGTCCGCAATCGCCCCCCGTGCTACCCCGGTTGCCACATGCATGGACTCCTTCGATCGGCGCTGGTGGCGCTGAGCCTTTTTTCCGCGGCTCCCGTCATGGGGCAGTCCTGGGTGGCGCTGACGGAGATGAGACAGGGTACGCGTGCGGAATGGCGTCTGGAGGGGTTGCCGGAGACCCCCAATCCGTTCGATCCCGACCGGTTGGCCGTGGATGCCGAGTTTGTGGAGCCTGGGGGAGGCGTGCGGCAGGTGGCGGCGTTCTGGTACCGTCCTTACCGGCGTGAACTGCGGAACGGAACCGAAGTGGTGAGCGCCATGGGTTCCGGTGAATGGCGGCTCCGCTACTATCCCTTCGCTTCGGGCGCGCACACGGTGACAGTTCGCGTGCGTGAGAACGGCGGTGAAGGCCGGGCGGTGCTCACGAATCACTTCGAAGTGGCCGCTGCGACCGGGCGGGTGCGGGGCTTGGCTCAGGTGGCGGCGGACCGGCAGTATTTCGAGTCGCGTATTCCGGGTGGCCCGGCGGAACCTTTGACCTTGGTGGGCGCGGACGTCTGCTGGCACGGGGCGCGCGGGACGTATGACTACGACGATTGGTTTCCGTCGATGGCGGCGAGCGGTTGGACGTGGGCGCGACTTTGGATGTGGCCGGTGGCGTTCGGGATCGAGGCCGGTGCGGGGGATCGGTTGAACTACCGGATGGATCGCGCCTGGCAACTGGACCGGGTGTTCGAGGTGGCGGAGCAGCACGGGTTGCTGCTGCTCCTGTGCCTGGACTACCACGGCATGTTCGAGACCGAACCCGATTTCTGGGGCGGCAACAATTATTGGCTGAAGCATCCGTACCACGTCGCCAACGGAGGACCGTGCGCCACACAGCGGGCATTTTTCACGGATGGCCTGGCCCGGGATCTTTACCGGAAGCGGCTGCGGTACCTGGTGGCCCGCTATGGGGCGAGTCCTTCCCTGCATGCCTGGCAGTTCTTCAATGAAATCGACAACGTTTATCGGCACCTGAACGCCGCCGAAGTGGCCTCCTGGCACAGGACCCAGGGCGAGTGGCTGAAGGCCAACGATCCTTGGGGCCACCTGGTCACCACTAGTCTGACCAGCCAGAGCAATCGCCCCGAAATCTGGGAACTGCCGGCGATGGATTTCGCCGTGTACCATTCCTATTCGGAGCCGGCCCCGGCGCGTCGGTTGACGGAAGTGATCGGGTCGATGCGCGCCCGCTACGCCAAACCGGTGCTGGTCGGCGAGGCAGGGGTCGACTGGCGCGGTTGGTCCCGGCAAAGCGACCCGTTCCTCCGGGGATTCCGGCAGTTGATCTGGGGCGGCGTGATGAGCGGTAGCGCAGGCACCTCCATGTCCTGGTGGTGGGAATCGATCCATGCCGAGAACGCCTACCCGGTTTACCGGGCATTGACGAACGTGCTGGCCGGTACCGGATGGTCGCAGGGACGATGGGAGTCGCTGGCTTTCCAGGAGGCTGGTCCGGCGCCTTCGGCGGTGGGTCCGCTGGTGGAAGGAGGAACGCCCTTCACGGTGACGCTGCCGCTGGATGGATCCTGGGGCGGCAAACCCAGCGGCAAGGTGGCCATTCCCGTGTCCGCGGCGGGTGGTGATGCCTCCCAACGGCTGAACAGCTTCGTTCACGGCACGGCCCATCCCGACCTGCGGGTTCCGTTCGAGATCGACGCGTGGTTCGGCGAAGGCGCCCGCCTGGTGGCGCACCTTAACTCGGTTTCCGACGGGGCGGTGATGTCGGTTCGTGCCAACGGCGTGGAAAAGTTCCGGCGGGTGTTGCCCAACAAGGATCGCGGGTTCTCGGTGAACAACGAGTACAACGAGGACTTGGTCGTCGAGGTGCCGGCCGGGCGCCAGCGCATCGAGATTCGGAATGCCGGCGCCGATTGGTTCTTCCTCGACTGGGTGCGGTTGGAAGGGGTGCGGCCGGCGCGCTACGAGAACGACTGGCAGCCGACTCCGGCGTCCACGGGAATTCGCCGCGGCTCGGAATTGCTGGTGCATGTGGTGGCGCCGGGGTTCGAGTATCCGGCAGGAGCCACGGTGACGAACCCGCCTCCGATTCTGGGCGCGGAAGTGGTGGTCCTGGGTGTTCCTCCCGGGAACTACGCGTCCGTGTGGTTTCGCACCACCGACGGGGTGGAGGCGGGGCGCGGATCGGCGCGTGCGGGGGACGATGGACGGTTGGTGCTGAAGCTTCCGGCGTACACCGACGAACTGGCAGGTCGCGTTTTCACCGGGCCGAGGCTTCGGGCGGAACAGGTTGCCGGCGCCGACAGCCTGTCGGTGTCGGTCGATGGCGTTCGGCCGGGCGTGTTTCTTTTGGAACGGGCCGATGACATCGCGGGTGGGTGGGTTCCGTGGGATGCTGCGGCGGGTTGGAATGGGACTTCCACGGTTGTTCGCGTGCCAAGGGACTCGCGGGATCGTGGCTTTTTCCGGGCGCGCTGGCCGGAGTGAGCGCCACCCCTGGGGATGGGTTCCTGAAGAGAGTTGAGTTTTCGTGGTGCGAAGACGGGAGGATTTCCTTTCGATGGTTCCATGTCGGATGTGCCGCGTGGGACGGTGACGTTTCTCTTCACAGACATTGTGGGGAGCACCCGGCTTTGGGAGCGGCACCCGGAGGCGATGGGGGACGCCTTAAGGCGTCACGACGCGCTGATGCGTGAGGCTTCCGCAAGGAACGAGGGCCATGTGTTCAAGACCGTTGGCGACGCGTTCTGTGTGGCCTTCCCCACCCCGCGACTGGCCCTTTCGGCGGCGATCGATGCTCAGCGGGCGCTGGCCGGCACGGACTGGGGTCCGCTGGGTTCGCTGGCCGTGCGCATGGGCATCCATACCGGCACGGCCGAACTGAGGGACAACGATTACTTCGGTGGAACGCTCAATCGCACCGCCCGGATCGAGTCGGCGGCGCACGGCGGCCAGATTCTGCTTTCGCAGGTGACCCAGGGGCTTTTGGAGGACGATCGCCCGGAGCACACCGCCTTCAAGTCGCTGGGCAACCATCGGCTGCGAAATCTCGACCGCCCGGAGCATTTGTATCAGGCGGTGGTTGCCGGCTTGGAGCAGGACTTTCCTGCTCCCCGCAGTCTGGAGGTGCTGCCGAACAATCTGCCGGTGCAGACCTCGAGTTTCGTGGGGCGCGAACGGGAAATGGAGGAGGTGAAGAGCCGGCTGGAGAAGACGCGGTTGCTGACCCTGCTGGGCACGGGTGGCACCGGCAAGACGAGGCTTTCGCTGGAGACGGGGGCCCAGTTGATCCAGGCCTTCGACGACGGGGTCTGGCTGGTGGAACTCGCCATGATCACCGAGCCCGGTCAGATCGTGGAGGCGGTGGCGGCGGCGGTGGGCGCGCAGGCGGAACCCGAGCACTCGCTGCGGGACACGCTGATACGCTTTCTGAAGTCGCGAAAGCTGCTGCTGCTCCTCGACAACTGCGAACACCTCCTGGCTCCGGTGTCGGCCTTGGTGGCCCAACTCCTCCGGGTTTGTCCGCAGCTCAAGATTCTGGCGACCAGCCGACACAGTCTGGGCATTGCCGGCGAAGTCACCTACCCAGTGCCGCCGCTCGGTATGTTGGACGTGCGGTTGGTGGAACTGACCGGCCCCGACATCGTCGAGCGTCTGTCGCAGTACGAGGCGGTGAAGCTCTTCATCGACCGGGTCACCGCGGTGCGACCGGACTTCGTCATCACCAACGCCAATGCGCCGGCACTCGCCGAGATTTGCAGCCGGCTCGACGGCATTCCGCTGGCCATTGAACTGGCGGCGGCACGCGCGCGCGTGCTTGAACTCGACCAGATCGCCGCCCGCCTGGACGACCGCTTCCGGCTGCTTCGCGGCAACACCACGGGCCGTCTCCCCCATCAACAGACCTTGGAGACGCTGATCGACTGGTCCCACGACCTGTTGTCCGAGCCTGAACGGCTCCTGCTGCGGCGCATGGGAGTGTTTGTGGGCGGCCGGACATTGACCGGCATCGAGACCGTCTGCGCGGGTGACTCGCTGGACGTGCTCGACGTCCTGGATCTACTGCAGCAGCTGATCGACAAATCCCTGGTCATGGTCGAGCGCGACGCCGCCTCCGAGCCGCGCTACACCATCATCGAAACGGTGTGGCACTACGCCCGGGGTAAGCTTGAGGCGTCCGGGGAGATGGAGGCGCTTCGGAACCGGCATCTCGATTTCTTCCTGGATTTCGCGGAGGGCGCCGCATCGCGCCTGGAAGGCCCCAGCCAGAAGGAATGGCTCGACCGTTGCCAGCGCGAGATCTTCAACTTCCGCCATGTCTGGGAGTGGTGCCTTCGATCGCGGCAGACCGAAAAGGGGTTTCGGCTCGTCCGGGCGCTCTATCGATTCTTGGAGGTGCGCGGCAGCCTGGAGGAATCCCTGCAACTGGTGAACCGGTTGAACGAGCTTCCCACCGAGGGTGTGGCACCGGGCGTGGTCGCCGAATTCCGGCTGGCGGCCGGCCGCCTGGCGTGGGCGGCGGACCGCTACGCCCTGGCCCGGGAGTACCTGGAGGATGCGCAACGGCGGTTCGAGGCGTTGGGCGATGACGTGGGCTGGGCGCGGGGCGCGGCATTGCTGTCCTTCCTGGATCGGAGCGAAGGCCGGTTCGAGGACGGCGAACGGCGGTTGCAGGCCGCCTTGGCGGTGGGACGCCAACGGCAGGTTGCCGCGTTGGAAGCGATGGCGCTCAGCGGTCTGGGGTCCCTGGCTCTGGAGCGGAGCGATCTCGACCAGGCCCGGGAGCTCAAGGAGGCAAGCCTGGCGGTTTATCAGCGCCTCGGAGACTGGTGGGTCACCGCCCTGATCCTGTGGGGGCTATCCCATGTGGCGTTGGAACAAAAGGACACGGATCGTGCCCGTACCGCGCTGGTGGAGTGGCTGCGCATCGCGAGGCACCTGGGGAATCGCTGGATGATTCCCTACTTGCTGGACCGCCACGCCGATCTGGCGTTGGCGCTGGAGCAACCCGAGCGCGCCGCGCGATGCCTCGGGGCCTCGGAATATTGGCGGGAACACAACGGCGAGCCTCTCATCGGCCGGGACCTGAAGATCCACGAGGAACTGGTGTCCCGGCTCCAAGCCGCCATGAACCCCACGGAATTGTCCGCCGCCTGGGAGTCGGGTCGATCGGCGTCGCCGTGGGAGTTGATGGAAGGCAAGCAGGCCGAATAGCCGTCACGGCACGCTCAGCTTGACCACGAACCGGTGCTTCCTGGGCTTGCGGACGACTTCGATCCTGGCTTCGTCGGCGGCGATTTCGGCATCCATCCGCTTCAGCTCGGTTTCGCGGCGCGCCTCAATTTCGGGTCCTGCCGCCCAGCCTGGTGCCGAGTACAGCTGAACGTTTCGCCAGCGCTCGAAGAAGCGGTTGTTTTTCTGAAAGACCATCGACAACACCTCGCGGGCTTGCTGGGTCGCGGGACCGTTTGCATTGGAGAGGTTGATCCCTTTCGCCAGTTCCGAGGCCTGGGCTTTCGTGACGGCCTCTCCGTCGATGGTGATGTCGTACGTGCCGTCCGGCAGTCCCACCACCTGCAGCAAGTATTGGCTCAGCTCTTCCAGCACCGGCGCCACCTTCAACGCCGCCTCCGCGCGCGAATCGATGGGCATCGGCAACGCTTCGTCGAGGCGGTCGAACGCCACACCGCCATCAATGATGGTGACGTCGTCCACTTTGCAGAACTCGGTGGTGGCCGACTTGGAGGCAACTTGGACGGTGGCCTTGGACACCACGGGGGTTGCACCCAGCCCTTTCAGCACCGCCCAAGCCATCAGAGTCTGGCCGGCAGGGCCCGGGTGAACGGCGTCGCCACCCCCGATGAACGCCTGGGGATTTTTGGCCCGTTCCGCGAGCATCAGGTCCATGTAGGGCCCGAATTGATCCACGAAGGACGAGTTGGAGGCCGCGGCAATGCCTTTGAGGCCGTCGGAGAACTGGCGGAGCGACTGATTCTTCGGGTCCTTGTCGGGGTCGGGACGGCGGTCCTCGATCGGTTGCGGGGTCAGAAAGGCCACGCGTGCACCTGCTGCTTGCAGGACCTTGGCGATCTCCGACTGGCTGCGGCTGTAGGCTCGAAAAATGTCGGGACGAAACGCCTGGTAGGAGTGGTCGTTCATGCCGAACTTCACGGTCACCAAGGTCGGCTGGAGTGGGAGAACATCCCGCCCGAGGCCCGTGCCGACGGACTTTTCGACCATGGCCTGGAGTTCAGCGCCGTCGGCGGCGAACAAGCGGCCTTCGTCGGGATGGGCGCGCTGACGGAGCCAGGAGGTGTCGCCGCCCCAGCCCACGTTGCGGAAGGTCAGCTTCCATTCGGGATGCCGGGTCAGCGCGTAGGCCTCGATGTATGTGGTGTAAAGGCGTTGTTCGGTGATGCTGTCGCCCAGGAAGACGACACGGTCGCCGTCGCGGATGGCGAAATCTGCAGCGAAACTCCCGAGGGCCGCGAGACACGTGGCGGCCCAAACCAGCGGGCGGAGGAAGGACATGGGTGCAGCGTGGGCCTGGAATGGCTGGCGATTCAAGGCTGCCGAGGTGTTACAGGAACGGCGTCAGCAGGCGTGCGGCGCCGTCCCTCAGCCTCACCGGCAGGCTGCGCGCATCCACCTCCGCCAGGGTGGTCTCGTGGCTGCGGCTGCGCACGTCGTCGAACCATCCGGCCAGGGTGCCGGCCAGTACCGGGTCGTAGCATTCGACGTTGAACTCGAAATTCAGC
>CAUJJW010000241.1 GCA_963205105.1 Verrucomicrobiota bacterium
CAAGAGGCAGCCTCCACGCCCGCTTTTACTCCTGAGACCGTTTCCCGCTGCCTCCTGTCGCTCACGCAGGCGTTGGGCGGCCATACACGCGCAACGCACCTGAATATGCTCACATACAGGACAAGGACACAAAGGCACCTATACTGGATGGCCTCTCACGCTTGGAGTGTCATTCTCAAAAGAAGGCGTCCAGCTCTGGCTGCCTTCACCTTAACGCTCGCTCTTGTCATTGTACGAGGTGCGAGCGACATTCCACTTGCATCGAGTAGTGCTGTTATCGCGGTGGATGGACTGAGCACCAATGGATTTCTCGTTGCCCCACATGGCATTTCACACTTTTCCGAATGTGGTCAGGCCCTCTATTGACTCACAGGACAAAGGATCTGGCCCAACCATTGCGTCGAGCGAACAGGAGGCAGCCTCCACGCTCGGTTCAATTCTTGAGCCCGATTCCCGCTGCCTCCTGTCGCTCACGCAGGCGTTCGATGCTACAGCCCACACGCCGGCATCGGAACTGCCCCACCTAGGATCGACGCGCCGCCCAGAAGAAGGAGAATCCTGAGCCATTCATCAGAGCCCATGATCGCCCGACTGTGCGGGTTCCCTGGCGACGTTCCGTCTCTGGATCATCCAGCACCACACCCACGGTATCAGTCGATCCGACAGAGATGCATATGATCGTGGCCCGGCAGGCACGCCAGATTGTAAAGACGAGATACCTGAGGCTGACCACCGAGCATGAATCCAAAAGAGGCATCGAACCATTGCGTCGAGCGAACAGGAGGCAGCCTCCACGCCCGCTTTAGCTCCTGAGCCCGTCTCCCGCTGCCTCCTGTCGCTCACGCAGGCGTTCGACGGACGAGTCATCACTGACGCGCGCTTCCAGCAAAGCCGCTCCGATAGCCTCATCCGTGTGCGCTATGAGCCGCGAGCTACAGTGGTTCCCCGCAGAGCGCCCGGCGGGCCTAGCGCTTCGGCGACTTCCCAGGCGGCCAAACCACCGTCTCCATACCAGCCCTGCACCGCTTCGTGAATTGTCGCCTCCTTGGCGGTATCCCCACCAACTCCTCTCGCATCCCCGAGCCAGTGACGCGACGAGCCGCCGCCGAACCATTCGGTCCTACGAACGGCGGTTTGACCGTGGATTCCAGGACTGACCTCCTCCCCGCCGTCGTAGACCGAGGCGTTCGGCAACATGAGAGCTCATCCGCTTTCGCTGGCTCTTCTCCTTTTCCTGTCGGCATGTCAGGAGAACGGGAAGGATTGGCGTACGATTGCGTTTCAGTCGTCGGCGACATTTAAAAGCATTGTTGCCAGCGGCCACACGCCAGCATTCATGGAGGAATCTACGAACGGTGTCTGCGTGGAGGTAGCGGCGGGCGTATCCATGCCTGAGCGATTCGATCGATGGGCGACTTTAAGGCTTTATCGTGACAGCCATGCCGAGCGAGTGACGCTCGACGCCTCTGGGGAAGAGATATGGGTTCGTGACATTCATACTGCCGAACCATTGCGTCGAGCGAACAGGAGGCAGCCTCCACGCTCGCCTTAACTCTTGAGACCGTTTCCCGCTGCCTCCTGTCGCTCACGCAGGCGTTCGGCAAAACAGACGTTTCGCGTCGTCATAATCCCCAGAAGAGGACCATCATGGCCAAGTATCTAATTTCCTTCCCAAGTAAGGCGATGATCGTGCCCGACAGCGAGTGGGAGGCGGTCGTCCGAGATTCGCATGCTGTAATCGAGGAGGCGAAGGCGGCCGGTGTTTACGTCTTTGGTGGCGGCATCGACGAGTCCGTGCCACCCGTCCTCGTCTCGGCCGACGGCACAGTGGCTGACGGAGGCTACCCGTGGGCACCTCCGCTCAATGGTGGCGTCACCGTGCTTGAGCTACCATCTCGTGAGGAGGCTGTCGCTTGGGCGGCACGCATCGCGAAAGGCTGCCGTTGTCAGCAAGAGCTACGCGCCTTCGGATTCGACCCCGCTTCATAGGAGCGCGATGGTTTATATGATCGCGAACGATGCAAAGCCGAACCATTGCGTCGAGCGAACAGGAGACAGCCTCCACACTCGTTTTCACTCCCAAAACCGCAGCCCGCTGCCTCCTGTCGCTCACGCAGGCGTTCGGCTCAACCGCGATTCTAAACGCCACACATGGGCATTAGTGATCTTCCAAACGGCATCGCATGGCTAGCCGCAGCCTTCTTGCCATTGAACTTGCTCCTCAGCCCATTTACGCGAATCGCGCCCTCCGCCGTTATCTTTCAGCTGGCGATGATCGCGATATTCGGACTCCTCTGCTGGCGTCTTCCATTGAATCGAAAAGCACGAAGGCTATTTATTGCGATTGGATACCCTGCGGCCATGCTGTCTTCGAACTTCCTCCCCGCCCTGTTCTGGGGCCATTTCTCTGGCTGATTCTGCCGAACCATTGCGTCGACCGAACAGGAGGCAGCCTCCAGGCTCGGTTTAACTCTTTAGTCCGATTCCCGCTGCCTCCTGTCGCTCACGCAGGCGTTAGCCGATAGCCGTCCATGCAAGACTTCCGCGCATTCCGACGATCCGCCGTCAGGTATTGGGAGAGGCGTCGTATTGTATACAACATTGCTCTCGTATTGCCCGCACTTATTGGATTCGCCCTTACAGAGGCCATTAACTCGGTTGGGGACCCCCACGAGCTGCATTACTCCTTCATCTTCACCCTATTTGCCATCTCCGCGGTGGGCGCGAACATTTGCTACTCATTGGCCTACGCACTGGAGTTCCTATTCGCTAGCGACAAACCGACTTCCCGTTGGTTGCGCTTCGGGCGTACAACCGCACTGATTGCCGGCATCCTATTTGCCATGTTGCTATCACTCTTGGGAGGATACAACATTGCGCAGTTGCACTGGGACTGGGGACTCAGGAACGCCGGCTAACCATTGCGTCCTGCGAACGGCGGTTGAGCCCGGGGTTCCAGGACTGACCTGATATCCGCCGTCGCAGACGCAGGCGTT